>JAFGBW010000156.1 GCA_016932965.1 Candidatus Auribacterota bacterium | reverse complement strand
CTGTCGATCAAATAAGATGAACCGGGAATCGTTTTTAAATATTTTTTTATTTCAGCGCCATGGCAGGCAATCTCACCTATATGTCTGAACTTTTGTCCCCCCTCATTGATCACGACGGCGATAGAAATAGAAACCAATGGATAGGTCGTAACATACCCCTTCCTGTCACGTCCCAGGATGAATCCTCTTTTCACGGTTTCCTTATCGTAAAAAGCCGGTACTCTTTCCTCAAACTCCCGGATATATCTTTTGCAAAATTGTTCCATTTTTTCCGGATGAGAAATCATCACAAAATCATCCCCTCCTATATGTCCTATAAAGAAGTCTTTCATCTGAACACCTTCACAACAATCCCGAATGAGGGAAGCAGCCATGGAAATGATGCGATCGCCGGCCGCATAACCATAAAGGTCATTGAACGATTTAAAATGATCGATATCGAAATAACAAACAGCCAATGATTTTTTCATATGGATCATTTTGTTGAGCATTTCATGGATGACCAAATTACCGGGCAGAAGAGTCAATGGATTGGCATGAAGGGCATGTTTCATATTCTGGACAGAACGCCGAATCCGGGCCGTCACTTCCTCTACATGCTCAAACGGCTTCACGATATAATCGGAGGCTCCGTTTTCCGCAGCGGCAATCTTATCCTCGACTCGGTTATTTTCTGAAACAACGATCAGGGGCACATTCCTGGAGCTCCAGTGGTTCTTCACCTGCTGGCAAACGTTTCCGATAGAACCCAACCTGATGAAATCCCCAATGATCAATGCCGGATTTTCATTCTGGGCATGACGCATGATTTCTTCAATAGAAACGGCATCGATGAGATGATAATCCATATTCAAGAGAATATTTCTCAATTCGCTTTCCGGTTCTTCAACGACTAAAACTTTCTCTTTCGAATCACGCATACAGCGACTTCCTTTATTAAAGGGTGGCATATTTAGACAAACTCTGCCTTAAAGGATGGGCCTTCTTCTCCCATCTTTTCTCCGTGACAAGAGTTTTATCTCCTTCCTCAACCAGGATCCCCTGCTCCAGACTTTTTGAGACATTCATGATCAATCCGACCGCGATCAGATTCATCATCAAATTCGACCCGCCAAAACTGATAAAAGGCAGCGGAATCCCCTTGGGAGGAACCGTGCCCGTGACGACAGCAATATTCAAAATAGCCTGAATGCATATCATGAAGGTACATCCGGCTGCCAGCAAATGCCCAAAACGATGTTTCGTACGTAAAGCAATACCGAAAGCGATCACGGTAAAAATAATAAAGGCTCCAATAGTCAGAACGGAACCGATATACCCCAGTTCTTCCGCCAGAATGGAAAAAATAAAATCCGTGTGTGCCTCAGGCAGATAGAATAATTTCTGCGTGCTCTCACCCAAACCGACTCCGCTCAAGCCTCCCCTACCTATGGCAAGAAAGGATTGCACCATCTGAAATCCGTTGCCTGTAGGGTCCTTCCATGGATCCAAAAAAGCGGCAATTCGATTCACCCTGTAAGGGAAACAGACAATCGCAAAATACAACATGGGCAGAACAGATAAAATCAATGCACCCAAATAACGGACCTTGACTCCGGCAACAAACAGCATCAGGAAACCGCCTCCGGCAATCATGACGGCAGTTCCAAAATCCGGTTGAAATAATATCGGCAAAACCGATATGACAATAAGAAAAAGGCTGAAAATAAACCCTTTCCAGAATCCCTTAGCGTAATCAGGTTGTCCTCCAAAATAACCGGCCAACAGGATCACCAGGGCGTATTTCATGAATTCGGAAGGCTGAAAGTTGAACGGGCCGAACCTCAGCCATCGTTGTGCGCCGCCTACTTTGATCCCCAAATCAGTATAAGTCAGACCGATCAATAACATTGAGAGGGCGAAAATCACCAAGGCCCATGATTGAAGTTTAAACAGGCTGATCCGATACGCGAAACTCAATGACAAAAAGCCAATCAGGGCCCAAATCAATTCTCTTTTTAAAAAATAGAGACTGTCGGAAAACTCACGATCCGCATAGACCCCGCTGGAACTGAAAACCATCGTTACGCCAAGTAGAGTCAAACCCATTGTGATCAAAAAAAGACTGTACCGGTCTCTCATCACTGGTCATCCCCAACCTGAAATCGGTCTGCCTGTATTAGGTTATAGTCCTTTCGCATTTCATCGTCTTTCTTTGCCATAATAAACCCCGATCCAAGCTCATCCTATAGAATTAATTTTTCCTTATATCCCTGCACCGGTATAATCAGCTTCTGTCCCTCAACAAGATCCTGATCCGATACAATGGTATTCTTGGCAAGAATCCTGGAAGCAGTCGTTCCGTAAATCATGGCCAGTTTTTCTATGGTATCTCCTTTGTTGACGGTATGC
The DNA here is from genome assembly GCA_016932965.1 of Candidatus Auribacterota bacterium. Taxonomy (GTDB): domain Bacteria; phylum Auribacterota; class JAFGBW01; order JAFGBW01; family JAFGBW01; genus JAFGBW01. The sequence continues at coordinate 17,045 of JAFGBW010000156.1, read as the reverse complement.
TGAATATACCGGGTCACACGGGTCGTCCATGCCAGATTTATTGAGCCATTGGCATGGGAATGGACCAGAGTGACCACTCCCGTCGCGATCATCAGGAAAAGCCCTGATAAAACAATCACTTGAATATTCTTTTTCATTTCTTACCTTTCTTGATTTGTGTAATTGTTATTAACGTTATTCAGCAATCAGAAGGAATAATGATGTCTATTTCAGGATCAGGACTTGATCCTGTCTTTTTACGATCACATCCTTATTTCTACTGAATTCTGACACCTGAATTTAAATCCCCTTTTAATCGGCTTTTACATACCCGTCCTCCTTTATTGGATAGTTCTAGAATCATTCGATTGAAATTTTCACCCCGGTCAGCATAACTTTTGAAATGATCAAAGCTCACGCAACCTGGGGAAAATAAAATCAATTTTTCATCCTGAAGCCATTCCAGTGCCAGTTGAACGGCCTCTTTCAAAAACAAACTTTTTTTACATGGAACAGAACCAGTCAATAATCGTTCCAGCTTCTCCGCACTTTCTCCGAAAAGCACGGTCTTGATCTTTCTTTTGGCCAGAATCCTTTTGACCTCATCAAAAGATGTTCCTTTATCCTTGCCACCCATGATGAGAACCAATTTTTCCTGAAAAGCTTCTAACGCTTTAACCGTCGAATCAGGTGTGGTGGACTTGGAGTCATTGATGACTTTAAAAGGCAAATTCACTTCCACTTTCTCCTGACGATACGGCAGTCCCCTGAAGGAATACATCGCTTCCTCAATCGAAGGGAATTTTTTCTTTGACAATAAAATGGCTGAAAGGGCGAAAAGACAGTTGTGCCGATTGTGCGGCTGGGATAAAGCGGTCCTATTCCAGTTGAGATCGATATTGAAATCGCCGCGAACACCATCCTCTTGAATCCTGAGATGGACTTCTCCCACACATTCATCTTTTGATACTCGAGTGAGATGAGAATGAAAGGATAAATCCGGATGAAGACGCGGAATAGAATCATGCAGAATCCAATGGGATTGGTGCGAATTCATCCGAAACAGCCGTAATTTGGCATCCTGATAATCTAAATAGCTTGGATGACGGTCCAGATGATCCTGGGTAATTTCCAGACACAATGATATCAAGGGATGGATTCCATCGGTATATTGCAGCTGAAAAGAGGACAATTCCACCACTTTCACCGCCTGTTCGTGCTGCTGGTCTAAAACCACTTCCGAAAGAGGAGTGCCAAAATTACCGCAGGCAACCGCGCTAACGTGATCATGATTGAAAAGGTGCGCTAAGAGGGCCGTAACGGTGGACTTTCCGTTTGTACCGGTCACGGCAATAGAATGTCCTTTCATCCATTTCCAGGCAAATTCGATTTCCGAGATAACCTGACACTCACCCATCAGTTTTTTAAACCGTTCCTCATGCAAATTCACACCGGGGCTGGCAACAACTAATGTATGCTCTTTCATGATGGGTAATGAATGGATCAATTGAATGCCCAGTTGATCACAAGCCAAGACCCGTTCCTGTTCCAGGAGGCTCGGGTCCTTGTCATCATAAACGCTGACAGAAGGATATCCTTTTGAAACAGCCAGCTTTGCCGCGAAAAAACCCGAACGGCCCAATCCCAGAACCAACACCGGCTTATGAAGCATATTTTTATTGTTCATGATTTCTCTTTCATGGCATGAAATAGGCTTTCGATGAAAGGTGCGGAAAACTTCTGTTGCCAAAAGTTTTCCGCATTATTTGGATTCATCAAAAAGGAGGCTAACGATGAATCCGCATAAATCCTTTCTCGTCCCCATGGGGGTGGGGGATTCTTTATCCTATATAGATGCGATAAATAGTCTTTCACTGTTATTTTTCTCTATAGTCTCAATTTAAATAATCAACTCATGAATCAATTTTTTCCCGAAGCCATACTCTATCTCAATTTCAACGAGCTTATCCCGAGCAAAGCAAAAATAATCGCCAGGATCCAAAAGCGGGCTGTTACTTTGGTTTCAGGCCAGCCCTTCATTTCAAAATGATGATGAAGCGGAGAACATAAAAAAATCCTTTTTTTCCTGAACCGGAAAGACGTGACCTGCAGGATAACGGAAAGAGCCTCCATGACGAAAACACCGCCGATCAGGATGAGATACAATTCTTTTTTTATCAACACCGCGACCAGACCAAGCGCTCCCCCAATACTCAACGCACCGGTATCCCCCATGAAAACCTGGGCCGGATAGGCATTGAACCATAAAAATCCAAGACCTGCTCCCACCATCGCGGAACAGAAAACCGACAATTCAGCACTCTCCCGGATATACTCAAGGAATAAATAATTGCAGAAGATTTTATTCCCGACGACATAGGCTATCACGGCAAAAGCGGTAGAACAGATGATTGTGCATCCTATTGCCAGGCCATCCAAACCGTCCGTCAGATTAACGGCATTGGACGTACCCGTGATCACCAGGACAACGAATATAAGATAAAACCATTCCGAATTGCTGATGACCAAGCCCTTGATGAAAGGCAAATAGATATTTTTTGCAAAGGTGGAAATATCGGAAAATTTCAACAGATAAAAACCAAGAAGAAGTGCCAGGATTGCCTGGGCAACAAATTTTTGCCTTGGACTCAGCCCCTGAGAACGTTTCTTTTTTATTTTAAGGTAGTCATCCACAAATCCAATAGCGCCGAACAGAAAAATTCCCGCAGACGATATCCAAATGTAAGGATGAGATAGATCTCCCCATAGAAAAGTTCCGGCAAGGACAGAGAAAACAAAAAGGAGTCCCCCCATCGTAGGCGTGCCTTGCTTATTCTTATGAAGGGCATGTAAAGGGGGGCATTCGTCCTTGTTTCTGATTTCCTGACCCATTTTAAGGCTATAAAGCTTTCTGATGACATAAGGTCCCACCAGGATAGTCACAACCATCGCAGTTAAAGCAGCCAAACCCATTCGAAACGTAATATACCGGAATACATTGAAGGCAAAAAAATGATCGATCCATGGAAGGAATAAATATTTATACATAAGGAATTCCTTTTTGATTGCATAAAAACTGTTGAATCGTTTCCAGTTGATTGGTCCGGGACCCCTTGATAAGCACTACATCACCGGTCTTGACTTCCTCCTTTAATGCTCTGGACAGTTCCTCCTTTTTTTCAAAATGCAAGGCGGCTTTTCCGTCCCCTTTGAAAGCTTCGTTAGTGATTTCTTTTGCCAGTTCGCCTATTGAAAGGATCAAATCAATGGATGTATTCCTCACATACCGTCCGACTTCCTGATGCAATTCCCGGCTGTTTTTCCCCAATTCATTCATATTTCCCACTACTAAAAATTTCTTTCCAAAACCCCGCATTTGATCAAGCGCAAGAATCGCGGCTTTCATGGACGCGGGATTCGCATTGTAAGCATCATTAATAAGCCATGCCCCGTTGGGGAGGGCAACAGGCTGCATCCGCATTTCAGGCATGGTATATTCTCTGACTCCCTTTATAAAAGTATCCCTGTCCACTCCCAAAAAAAAGCAACATGCCGCGGCGGCTGCCACGTTTTCGGCGTTATGGACCCCCAATCCCGGAAATTCCACAGAAAAAGTATCGCCCTTGAATGTCAAATTCATTTTGACTCTAAACCCCTCCTGAACCACCTTTGAGCAGGAACAAAATAAAGAAGAATCTTTTGAGCCGAATTCCAGCCGTTTCCTTCTGCGAATTTTTTTAAAAGACGCGTACTTCCTCAATGTTTTATTTAAAATCAAAGTCGTGTCAGGTCTGCTGCAGGAAATCATTTCAGCCTTGGCAGCAACCAGAGCTTTGAAGTCCGGGAAATTCCCCAGATGAGCGGAAGAAACATTCAAAACCATGACAATATCCGGATCCGCTAGATGGACCAGCTGTTCGATTTCTCCGGCATGATTCATCCCCATTTCAAGAACCAAATGAGTGATTCCTTTCTCGAGGGCAACAAGCGTCAAGGGAACCCCGATACAATTATTGAATGATTTCTTCGAATACAAAGTCGGATACTGTTGTGTTAAAATCCATCCGATTAAATTTTTTACGGTCGTCTTACCATTGCTCCCCGTAAGAGCAATGACCGTCGGTCTGATCTTTTTTCTGACCCAGACAGCAATCTGATGCAAAGCCTGAAGCGCGTCTGTCACCTGATAGGCAGCCACTTGCTGCTGTTGCACCCTTTTTCGGATTTGTTCTGCCAAGGGATCGGAGAACAAAAAGCCTATACAGCCAGAATCCAAGGCCTGAGAAAAGAAATGTTGCCCGTCAAACTGAGGACCCTTTAATGGCACAAAAAAATCGCCTTTCTGCATTGCCCTTGTATCGGTAGCTAACTGAGCTCCGCAAAATTTTCCGTCGTTGAATACGGAAACAAGGGTTTTTCCCAAGGCCTTTTTTAAATCTTGTGAATTGAACTTCACTTGGTTCTCTTTCTTTTGATCCAGGCTTTCTTCACCGCATCCCAATCACTGAAAGGAAATCTGATCCCTTTCATTTCCTGATAAGTTTCATGACCTTTTCCGGCAATGAGGATCACGTCCCCCTCCTGGCCATCCTCAATCACCTGATTAATGACTGTCTGCCTGTCCTCTGAGCAAAAAAACGGCCCATTGGATCCCATACCTTTTTTTATGTCCTCCAAGATACTGGATGTCTCCTCCCATCGTGAATTGTCGGAGGTAAGATAAACATAATCGGCAAGGGAAACAGCGATCCTTCCCATTTCACTCCGTTTGGTTTTATCCCGGTTTCCACCGCATCCAAAAACAAGACGCATTTTGTTTTTTGCGAGCGGTTTCAAGGCAATAAGAGTTTTTTCCAGGCTGTCAGACGTGTGAGCGTAATCGATGTAAACACTGAAAAGATCAATACCTTCAATCCTCGTGAGCCGTCCCAAAGGTGGGACAAAATCATACAAGGCCTCACGGATCGCCTGATATTCAATATTAGCAATAAGAGCGGCTCCAATAGCGGCAAGAGCGTTTTCCACCATGAACAAACCGAATAAATTCGGAGCACACATTTCCCATTTTTTTCCATGGTAAATCATCTCCCAAGACAAACCTTTTTCAGGACTTTGGGAAATATTCGTCGCAACCAGGTCAGCGGAACGGTCAAAAACGGCATAAGTTGATTTTTTTTTCTTCTTTTTAGAAATACGCATTCCTATTGAATCATCCAGGTTCAATACGCTGTATTCATCCTCCGCTTCTGTTAAAAAACTCGCCTTTGTTTCACGATACGCTTCTAAGGTGTTATGATAATCCAGGTGATCGGACTGAACATTTGTCATGATTCTGGATTCAAAACGGAGTCCATGATGACGTCTTTGATCGATGCCGTGTGAAGAAACTTCAAAAACACATGAATCGCAACCCACCCTGACCATGGATGCGAAATCCCGATGAAGTTCCAATGGTCCAGGTGTAGTAAGAGAAGAGGGGAGCGTTTTATTTTTCCAATGTCTTTCAATGGTGGTAATATAGCCGGATTCTTTTCCCGCCTTATTTAAGATAGCATGGAGCATCATGACAGAGGTGGTTTTCCCCTTGGTTCCGGTCACTCCATATAACGCGAGCTTTTGATGGGCCCTTTGAGTCCAGTTCGCGGCGATAACCGGGATATCCAGCCTGATATTTTTTGAAAGAAACAGATGGACTTTTTCAGGGACCCGCATAGCGATTTCACTCACGATGGCGATCGCTCCGCGGGAAATAGCATCCTGAACGTAATCACAGCCATTTTGGGTCAATCCGGGAACCGCAATAAACAGGGAACCGTCAGAGGCCTGTCTGGAATCCGTCTGTACATCTTTGATATCGAATTGCGCACAAGTCTCATTTCGGAGAGAAGAACCCTGAAAAATATCCTCAAGCCGCATATCGCTTCTCCAATTGTTTCAAATTCTCATCCGCATTTTCCTCCGGAGGGATTTTCAAATAACTCAGGATTCGCTCTGCCATTACGGAAAAACCCGGGGCAGCCACCTGTCCGCCGTAATACACCTTGCCTTTGGGTTCATCCACCATAACACCAATCGCCAAAACAGGATGATCAGCAGGAACAAATCCGATAAAAGAAGCCAAAAATTTTGAATGAGAATACGTGCCGTTTTCCACCTTCTGGGCTGTTCCTGTCTTACCAGCGACACTGTAACCTTCCACTCTGGCTTCATAAGCGGTTCCGCTTTTCGAAACCACCAATTTCAAAGCTTGGGTCAATTTCATGGCTGTTCTTGGCGAAACGATGGACTTACCTTCCCTGATTTCATTTTTCCTAATGAGTTGATTTTGCGGCCCCACAATCCTGTCAATAAGCCTGCCGACTGGCTTTTTTCCTTTGTTGGCAATCGTTGCAAAAGCAAAGACCATTTGCAAAGGCGTCACCATGATTTCCTGCCCCATAGCCATAGCTGTCTGGGAATAACCGGACCATCGCTGGTAATTTCTCACTTTCCCCCTCAATTCTCCTTCCAGTGGCAAACCGATAGTCTGTCCGAATCCAAATTGCCGAATATAATGATAAAATGTTTCTCGGCTCATCATGGAAGCGACCTTGGCGCACCCGATATTGGATGATTTGGCGATAACGGAAACAAAAGGCAATACATCATAAGGATGGGAATCATGAAGAGTATGACCGCCAATACGATAAGCGCCTTTTTCACAATCAATGAGGTCATTCATGGAAATCAGATTCTCATTCAAGGCTGCAGCACCTATCACTATTTTGAACAATGACCCTGGCTCATAACAATCGACGAGTGCCCTGTTTCTGCGTTTATCCGCGGAGAACTCTCCTGGCAGATTCAGATCAAATGTAGGACAATTGGCCATGGCGAGAATATCGCCGTTTGTGACATCTACCACAATAGCCACAGCTCCTTTTGCCTGATAAGTCTCATATACTTTATCAAGTTCTTCTTCGACGATATGCTGGATGACTTCATCAACAGTGAGGTAGACATCCAACCCGTCTTCAGGCTTTTCAATAAAGTCACGCTTAGCATACAGTTCCCTCCCCTTGGCATCATGGATGATCGTGGCTGAACCAGTTTTCCCGCGAAGAAAATGATCCAAGGATTTCTCCAGACCCGCCAGCCCTTCATTATCAATATTGACGAAACCGACCACATGGCTCAAAAGGGAAGCTTTCGGATAAAAACGCTTCACTTCATCGACAAGATAAATGCCGCGCATTCCCTCATTTTCTATCCGGCTGGTTTCCTCATCTGTTAATTTCCTTTTTATCCACGAAAAATGGCTTTTTCGGGTCAACTTATGAATGAGCCGACTCTTCGGCATATCCAAAATCCGGGCCAGTTTTCCGGCTGTTCTCCAAAGTTCATCAACTTCAGAAGGCACACAAAAAGCCGATTTCACTTTCATGGATACAGCGAAGATATTACCGTTGCGGTCCAGTATCTTTCCGCGCTGAGGGTAAACCTTCAACACCGCTTCCTGCTGTTTTTCCGCTTTCTTAACCAAGACAGGGGCCGATTGGATCTGAAGAAACAAAAGACGATAAATGAGTCCCCCCCAAAGCACAATGATCCCCATCATGACAAGGAAAGTGCGAAACGACATAAAATTTCTTTTTTTCAAGCTCATATTTTCATTCGGATGACCTGATTTTTGTTTGACATATTTAATTGCATATTTTCAGACATGATTTTTTTCTCAATGTTTGCCGGGGACTCAATAGCAGAAACCAAGGACTGCAGCCGCGCCTTTTCATTTAAGAGTTCATCGAAACTTATCTCATTTTTACGGATCTGATATCCCAAGCGGACAATCGAGATATGCTGCCAGACATAGAAAAGAGATATGCAGCACAGACAGACCAGAACGATGCAGCCTTCCATGGTTCGGATCCATGTGTTTTTTCTTTTTTCCACGTGAACTTCCTTTCGTTATATTTTTTCCAAGACTCTTAATTTGGCCGAACGGGACCGCGGGTTTTCCCGGATTTCATCCCTTTCGGGAACAACCGGTTTTTTGGTAAGAATCCTCCCTTTCGGAATTCCACCGCACATGCACTGAGGGATATCTTGAGGGCACGAACAAGGAAGGACTTTGGACCGAAAAAAATGTTTCACCATACGGTCCTCCAAAGAATGAAAGGAAATAACGGCAAGCCGCCCTCCTATTTTCAATAATTCATAAGCCTGCAAAAGCATGTTCTTTAACCGAGGCAGTTCCTGGTTGACTTCCATGCGGATAGCCTGAAAAATCCTGGTTGCAGGATGGATACGGGACGGAACCATCTTTTTTAGCCGTTCTTCAAAGATTTCAGCGAGTTCACGGGTAGTGCGGATGGGGGATATTTCCCGCCGGGAAAGGATCTTCTGTGCAATGGGACTGGGATATTTAAATTCACCGTATTCTTTGAGGATACGGCGGAGCTGTTCCGGAGAATAGGAATTAAGAACATCGAAAGCAGTGAGTTCAGTACGGACATCCATGCGCATATCTAAAGGAGAGTCTTTGCTGAAACTGAATCCTCTGTCCGAATCCAGTTGAAAGGAAGAGAGCCCCAAATCCAGGAGCACTCCATCGACGTTTTTGATCTGGAGCCGATTCATCACATCTTTCATTCTATCTCCGTTTTCATGAATCAATTTCACCTGTTTTGAAAATGGTTCCAGATTTTTTTCTGCTATCTTCAAAATGTCACCGTCCTGATCGAATCCGATCAATAGGCCTTGAAGGGAAAGGCATTGTTCGAGGATGATCCGGGCATGCCCGCCGGCGCCCACGGTGGCATCCACAAATATTTCCAGAGGAATTTCCGAAAAAAAAGAAACAACTTCTTTTAAAAGCACCGGCTGGTGAACAGAGACCCATGTGGACATCAATCCTCGCTCTCATATGGATCAAAGACCAGGCAGCTTCCCAGTGTTTTAGGCAGTTCCGATTCCAGATCAGCATCAAAACCCAAGTCCCCAAGATGTGCGCACAAACATCGAACCCGCTTTAACCTCTCCACGGAAAGATCCTCCAGAAAACCGGTTTGTTCAAAGTGAATACGGACGCCTTTTTTTGTCACTCTCATAGAACCACCCCTCATATTTTGGTTGATCTATTTTCTGTTCAGAAAATCGCTTTTTCCGAACTCCCTTTTATAGGTTTCCTTTTAAATCTAAGTCGCCGATTTTTTCAGCGATTTCGGAGAAAGAATCAATGGTTCTGGAAAATTCTTGATTCCACTTTTCTTTCGCCCAGAGCTCGACTTTGGTGGAAACTCCGATGAGGGTTACTTCCTTTTCTATGCCGGCGTATTCGAGGAGTTTTTTAGGGATTGTGATTCTGCCTTGCTTATCGCATTCCACGATTGTTGCACCTGAAAAGAACATACGAAGATAATTTCTTACGTCTGCCTTATTGGTAGAATAGTGACGGTACTTTTGTTCTATTTCATGCCATTCATTTGGAGGATAAAGGACAAGGCAACCTTCAAAACCTCTGTTCAGAACAAACTGGTCTATCAACACATCTCTGAATGGAGAACGTATTTTGGCTGGGATAATCAACCGGCACTTGTCATCAATTGTATGTTCATACTCCCCGTAAAACATAGCCACTAATCTCCACTTTGTGGAATTTTGTGGCTCAATTTACCACTTACCCCCACATGCGTCAACAAATAAAAATATAAAAATACATATTTTTCTTATTAGCTTAATGTTAGTTAAACTGATTAAAATTAGATTACGATAGACTTGATATAAAATACTATCATAGTAATAAGGCATACAAAAACAAGAACAACTGGAACCAAAATATTCGCGACCAACCCCATACTTGAACCCTATTTTGAAGAGCCACTCAACGTGACATGATGCAAGGCTATCAATATTTTATTGTTCATTGTTTTCATTAGCAGATACAAACGAATCCGAGATGAAAGCCTGCAATCAAATTTTTGAATAAACCGTTTGCGATTCATCATGCTTGAAAAGCATGATGACTTTCACTAAAATGAAATCAGCCTAATCTGACACGCAATTTAAGCCAGGGTCCGCCGTCATGAACTTTGACCCATTCCTTGTGCCCTTTTCCGCACATGCCTAACGTCGAAACGGCGAATTCCTTAGAAACCATAGAAATAGAATTCAAAACATCCGGCACATAACCCGTAATGATGACAGGTGAATAAACTTTTCCTGTCAAACAGCCGTTTTTAATCTCTTCTGCCATCAATGCCTCGATCTGGATTCCCCATTGTTTCGGGTCTTCCATGCCATTGGTGGGATACCGGATCAAAAAACCGCTTTTTACAGAAGCGATCATGTCTTTGACCTCGTCTTTTCCGGCTTCAAAATAGGTGTTCGTCATCCGTGCATAAGCTTTCCGTTCATAAGATTCACGCCGGGTATTGGGAGTCTGCTTATCAAGCCCTAATTTAATATAGGAATAATAGTCTGTGAGACCCTGAACCAGTATCCCGTTGCGCATAATAGGAGTCGGCACTGCTTCAAAACCGGCATGATCGAAAAAAAATAAAGTCGTTGAATCCGAATAAGCGGGATTGTCTGTCATATTGACCAATTCCGAACCAACGGATTTCCGCATGAATAGCTGCGCACGGGACCGTCCCTGTAAAAACAAGTCGGTTTCCATACCATGCCCGAATGCTTCATGGGCCAGCATCCCTGCGACCTGGGGCGTGACGATGCAGTCATAAAATCCGGGTTCCAGTCTGGGCGCATGAAGCAGTCTCTTTCCGTCTTCAATGATCTTATCTATTCTGTCATGAGCAATCCCCGCTCCCTCGAATCCGGCTGAAAGAGACTCTCCATCCCAGATCTGAAAACATTCATCTTTGTCTTTCATCCAGAGATAAAGAAGGGTATCCACTCGGGAAATCTGCTGACACATGACTTTCCCTGTATCGACAAAAATTTCCTCTGTTTCCTCCTCTTTTAAAATAGCCGTCGCATTCGTTACCAGCCGGTCTTTTTGAACCGGATAAGTGCAAAGGGAACGGCAGAGCCTGAATTTCTCCTGGATGGAAACCGATTGAAACGGTATCTGAACTTGAGTCGCGAATTCCTTCTTTTCTCTGGAAGGAGATTTCTCAGAGAAAGCTTCCGGGACAGCCAATCCGGCCATGTTGCCCATCACCCGGACAGCTTCCAAAAGACTTTGTTCTGAAACATCAGAAACAGCCATTTCAAAATTTTGTCCGTGTTTCCAGCCGCATAACACCACTCCTCTTTTGGGTTCAAGCATCCGGAGCGATTCCTCCACATTCGAAACAAAAAAAAGCAGCCCTTCACTGGAGGTATACAAGGCCGAAGGCTTTTCAAAACATACGCTGAGACAATCCACTGTTTTTTCAAGAAGTTCTGTTAATGGCATCATGATGTGGCTACTTCACTACTGTCCGGTTTATTTTTTATCTGGAGATGATATTCATCATCAATGACTTTAATTCGTGCAATGTTTTTTAGAATTCAGGATCGAGAATTGTTCCAGGCTTTATCCTTAATCCCTTACAAAATTCAAAGACGTTTCTTCTAAAATCCTTAATTCTCAATTCTTAATTCCATGTCCGGCTTTGTTATATTTTTAATTAGACCCAATATTTTATCCTGTTTCACGTTATTTCTTTATTCTTTTAAGCCGGACAACATTCGTTGTCTACTCATCAAAAAAAAGATCATATGATTAAAAACGAATCATCTAATTTTATTAAAAACTATCAAGGGATTTTTATCCCCATTAAAACCATAAGAGATTTAGTATTGAATGTGATATACGAATCCCACTCTTATAACAACTATGCCCGCGAGAATCTGCCGTGCCGCAGAATCGGCACGGCAGATTCTCGCACAATTAAAAATTTTTAAAAGGTACAGGAAAACTTGTTTCAAAAAGTTTTCCTGCATTATTCCATCCTATCTTATTTCACGGCTTCTTTCAGGAAGAAATCCAATGTTTCGCTGATAGACTGGTCGAGACCGACCGCAGGAGTCCAGTTGAGAAGCTTCTGGGCTTTTTTAATAGAAGGTTTTCTGTGCTCCACGTCCTGGTATCCTTCACCGTAATATTCACCGCTTTCAATTTCTTTAAACCCTGCAAAGGGAGGAAATTGACTGCGTAGAGAATGACTATTGAAATGTCTAACCAGAATCTGGGCAAGCTCCTTGATGGAAGCTTCGTTATTGGGGTTCCCGATATTGAAGATCCCGCGGTTGCAGCGATTTCCCTGGTTTTCTATGATACGGAAAAGACATTCCACTCCGTCTTTAACGTCTGTAAAACAGCGTTTCTGGTCACCTCCGTCCACCAGGCGGATAGGAGTGCCTTCCACCAGATTTAAAATAAGCTGAGTGATGACACGGGAGGAACCGATACGGGCTGAATCCAGACTATCCAAACGGGGACCGATCCAGTTAAAAGGACGGAACAGGGAAAATGGCAGTTTTTCATGTTTCCCGTAAGCCCAGATCACCCGGTCTAAAAGCTGCTTGGAACAGGAATAAATCCAGCGCTCCATGCGTATGGGACCTGTAATGAGGTTGGATGTGTCTTCATTGAACTCAGGATCATGGCACATGCCGTACACTTCGGAAGTGGACGGAAAGATGATCCGTTTTCCGTAGCGCGCGCAGTATCGCACGATGCGAAGGTTTTCCTCAAAGTCCAATGTAAATACTTTCAGAGGATTTTTTACGTATTCTTTTGGAGTGGCAATGGCCACCAAAGGAAGAATGATATCGCATTTCCTGACGTGGTATTCGATCCATTCCCTGTGAATGGCGATATCCCCTTCTTCGAAGTGGAAACCAGGCTCTTTAAGAAGCCGTTGAATTTTATCACAATAAAGGTCTGTGCCATGGACTTCGTATTTTCCATTTTCAGCGAGAAGGCGCTCACTCAAGGCATTGCCGATAAAACCATTGACTCCGAGAATAAGGACTCTGACAGGATGTTTTCTGACTGGCATGAAAGCTCCAAAGCGCATTTTATCGACTATCCCCAGGTCTTTTGCGGCCTGGGCACCGGACATACTGACACCTTCTTCTGTCTGCATCAAATCCAGTTTTAAAGAATCCTTTCCGCAAGCGACGATCAAGGGATCAACGGACAAAACCGTACCTGGTTTTTCTTTTTTCTTCTCTTCTACGATGGAAGCGTTCCAGAGAATCAGTTTTCTATTTCCAAGATGAGTATAAGCACCCGGGTAAGGCTTAGTCACACCCCGGATCAAGTTCCTGACCTCATCTGCAGAAAGAGTCCAGTTGATTTCCCCGTCTTTGGGAGTCCTTCCACCAAAATAAGTTGCCTGACTGTGGTCCTGCGGAGTTCGCGGAGCCTTTCCTTTTAAAAGCAACGGCAGAGTCTCATCGAGCAGATGATGGGCCGCTTCCTCCAGCTTCCCAAAAACGGCAACCGGGGTATCATCCTGTGTCAGGGCGATTTTTTTCTGTGCCACGATATCGCCGTCATCAGGGCGCGGAGTCATGTAATGCAAGGTGATACCGGTTTGGGTTTCCCCATTGATGAGCACCCAGTTAACCGGACATCTCCCGCGATATTTAGGAAGATAGGAGCCATGCAGATTCAGACAACCTTTGGAAGGGATACGCAGCATATCCTCTTTGATCATCTTACGATAATAAAAGGAAAAAAGAAAATCAGGGGACATGGATTTGATTTTATTAATCCAAATCGGATGATTGACTTCTTCCGGCGCGTAAACAGGTATCCCTTTCGAGGCGGCCAGATCAGCCACGGAACGGAACCAAACATGTTCATTCGGGTCATCCTTATGGCAAAAAACAGCGCTGATTTCAAATCCGTGTCGAAGCAAGGATTCAATACCGACGCAACCGATATTATGATTGGCAAATACAATCGCTTTCATTTAAGGCTGCTTTCTCCTTTCGTTTCATGGATCAGATACCGGGGACGGGCGCGGACATCTCTATAAATCCGTCCTACGTATTCTCCCAGAAGCCCCATTCCGATAAACTGAGCGCCGATAAAGATAAACAAAATAGCGAACAATGTAAACACTCCTTGAGCTGCCCATTCAGATCCCCGGATCAAACGCATCACGACTAAAAAAATGCCGAGACTCAGGCCGAAAATGGAAATGATGGTACCCAAAAGACTCAACATGCGCAAAGGCAGCGTGGTCATACTGGTCAATAAGTCAAATTGAAGATTGATGAGCTTCCAGAGATTGTATTTGGAATCCCCTTTTGTTCTGGCGGCATGTTCCACTTCCATTTCCATGGTATGCCTGGCAAAAGTATTGGCTAAAACCGGTATGAAGGTGCTGCGCTCATTGCATTGTATCATTGCCTTGACAATACGCATACGGTAAGCGCGGAGCATGCAGCCGTAATCCCTCATGTTGACTCCTGTGATTTTGGCCGTCATACGGTTGACAAGCCAGGAAAATAATTTCCGGAACCGCGTATCCTGCCGCATCTTTCTTACCCCTCCTACTACGTCGAACCCATTGATGATTTTATCAACCAGTTTCGGAATTTCCTCAGGAGGATTCTGAAGATCAGCATCTAAAGTGACGACAATGGTTCCTCTGACATGTGAAAAACCCGCCATGATGGCTGAATGCTGTCCGTAATTCCGGTTCAAGAAAACGCCGATGACTTCTCCGGGGCTCTCATCCACAGCGGAACGGATGATCTCAGCCGAATCATCTGAGCTCCCGTCATCTACCAGGATCAATTCAAACGGCCAGCTCTGATTCCTGCAGGAAGTGATGACACGATTGATCAATTCTTTGATGTTCCCGGATTCATTGAAAACCGGAATCACAATAGAAACGGATTCTTTCATTATTTCTCCTTTCGGGCGGAAACAATGGCCGCCTGAAGAGCCTGAACGACATCATTCACATCATTTTCAGTCATGGAAGGAAAAAGCGGCAAAGAAAAAAGACGGTCTGAAACCCATTCGGTTTCCGGTAACAAACCTCGCCTGTAACCGCAAACCTCCCGGTAATAATGCTGCAGATGGGCAGCGCGAAAATGGACTCCTGTCCCGATTTGATATTGTTTCAAAAGATCCAGGAAAATGTCCCGGGTGACAGGAACTTTGTCTATGTCCAGAAGAACAATATACAGGTGATGAGTATGCCGATGCGGATAAATAGGCCTGCCAATGGGTGTGATCTCCGGTACATTCTTCAACAATTCATCATAATACAGGGCCAGATCCTTGCGTCTGGCATTAAAGCGGTCCAGCTTTTTCAGCTGGCTGAGTCCCAGCGCAGACTGAATGTCCGTAAAATTATATTTGAATCCCGGCTCCAGGACTTCCAAAGGCCCCACGGATCCTTTCTTGGTATACCGCTGCCAGGCATCTTTGGCCAGGCCGTGAAATTTCAAACGCCGGACTTGATCAATCAAGTCACCGTCGTCCGTGCAGACCATTCCGCCTTCTCCGGTTGTCATATTTTTAATGGGATGAAAACTGAAGATGGCCGTACCGGACTGGCCGACTTTTCTTTCCTTGTAATACGTTCCCACGGCATGAGCTGCATCCTCAATCATGAGAATATTACGTTCTTGTAATAAAGCGGAGATTGCATCCACGTCATAGGGGGCTCCTGCGAAATGAACCGGAATGACCAGTCTGGTCTTTTCACTGATCACAGGTGCAATGGTTTCCGGCGTAATCATGAGCGTGGAACGGTCGATATCAGCGAAAACAGGTTTGGCTCCTGACAACGCGATCAAATTGGCCGTGGAAACCCAAGTCATGGATGGGGTGATGACTTCACAACCTTCCCCGATGTTCAGTGCTTTTAAAAGGACATGCATTCCGGCTGTGGCTGAAGTCAGGGCGCAAGCATGCGGACAGCCGCAAAAATCCGCAAAAGCCTTTTCAAATTCAGCTGTTTTCGGACCTGTCGTAATCCAGCCGCTCTTTAACACATCGGCCACGCCCTGGATATCGTCGTCCTCTATCACAGGCAAGGAAAACGGTAAAAAATTATCTCTCGGAAAAGGTCTCATTTTATACTTCCTGGAAAAATTTATTCTGAAATCTCACTCCTCGATCTCAATTCAGTTTAATTTATTGCTTTTTTAGCTGAAGTGAACATAGTGATTCAAAATAAAGCTTTTTATTGACTTTGGAAAACTTTTTTTCAAAAAAGTTTCTCAGGAAGAGGACAGGCATTCATGTTGACCTATATCTTCAGAAGACTTTTATTGATGGTGCCGACTTTTATCGGTGCCACATTTCTGATGTATACTATACTGGATCTGGCTCCGGGAGGCCCTTTTGAAAGGGCCTTGATGGAGCTCAAACAAGGCTCTTTATCAAACGAGGGCACTCAGTCATTTTCTGCCGGCGTCAAAAACGCTCTGATTTCCCCAAAGACGGTGGAACTATTGAGAAAACAATACGGCCTGGACCGGCCCTTTCTTATCCGGTATCTGATCTGGATGGGCCTCTGGAAACGTGAACTAAAAAATAAAACCATGAAAATCGGGGAGGCATTCCGGGAAGATATCCGCTACGTGAATCACAACAAAACAATCTATGCGATCCAAAAATGGATAAGAGTCATCGGATCAAAGCATCAGATCAAAGCAGTGGAAAGCGGAGTCGGGTCGGATTTTAAATTCTCAGACGAATACGATCCCCTGCCTGACATCCAAGACATCACAGACTGGGAAGATTCTGCCGAATGGATGATCGAAAAAACAGAAAAGGATTCTGTACGGCTGGTTAAAAAAAGTTTAAGCGGAATTCTGACCGGGGACCTGGGTATTTCCTATGTGTATGATGAACCGGTTACCCAGCTGATTCGGGAAAGGCTGCCGATCTCCTGTTATTTCGGGCTGCTGGGCTTTTTCCTGTCGTATGTGGTCTGCATCCCTCTAGGAATATGGAAAGCTTTAAAGCATGGAACGTTTTTTGATCTTGTGACCAGCATGGGAGTCTTCATCGGATACTCCATCCCCGGTTATATTCTGGGAGCGTTACTGTTGGTTTATTTCGGCGGCGGCAGTTTCTGGAATCTGTTTCCCCTGGGCGG
>JAFGBW010000155.1 GCA_016932965.1 Candidatus Auribacterota bacterium | reverse complement strand
AGAGAAAGAGTCCGTACCGGAAAACCTTGCGGCAATCAAAAATTAATGCGGCAATGCGAAACTATATCCGGAAAAGACTTTTCCACAAAAAAAAGAGGTCGAAAATTTAAATGGATAGATAATGCATGATATGTTAAATGTCAAATATTATCATCCTGTCCCTGGAATTTTCAATGAGAAAAATTCATTTTAAAAAATTGATGGCCGCCCTTGTCCTGCCCCAATTGGCTGGTTCTCTAGGCGCTATTTTTACCCGGGAAAGTGTGGAAACATGGTATCAGCAACTGATCAAACCTTCGCTGAATCCCCCGTCGTGGGTTTTTGCTCCGGTATGGACGACTTTGTTTCTTTTGATGGGGTTCGCTTTTTACCTTGTATGGGTGTCGCCCCAGGATAACGCCAGGCGAAAAACCGGCCTTTCTTTGTTTTGTTTGCATCTCGGAGTGAATACGCTCTGGTCATTTTTGTTTTTTGGCCTGCAGAGTCCGTTTTGGGCGTTCATGGATATCATTGTACTGTGGATCATGATCACACTTCTTGTGCGAATATTCTGGAGTCTTGACTTATGGGCCGGGGTTATGCTTGTCCCTTATCTTTTATGGGTTTCTTTTGCCGCTTTCCTGAATTATGAAATATGGAGGATGAATTAGGAACCGGTATGAACGGCGCCTCTGAATTCTGCAATAAACTGCCTCATATCCTCCATAAGCCGTGCCTGGGGATTGCATCGCAAGACCATTCCGTCAAGAAACATCAGGCTCTTGATGATTGAAAACATCCCCTTTTCGAAAGACATCCCGGAATGCACCCCCAGTTTAATGGTCTCCATCATTTTTTTCGTCAGAGACACCTCCCCGACACTTTTCCCCCTGAAGTCTGAATAAAGCCTTTTGAATTTATCAGCGAATCTGTCAAAGGCCCGCCCTGCAATACCCGTTTCAGCCATTTCATTGAGTCTTAAGGCGCAGCGTTCGTAATCATAGACGGAAAGGGCATCAAAGAAATTCAACAGCCCGGAGCTTAACCGGGGACTGACCCGTCCGATGGCTCCGGTGTCTATAAAATATATTTTTTCGTCATGGTACATGAGATTGCCGGGATGGATGTCTCCGTGAAAAGTGCCTATGTTAAACATGAAAAACCCGTGAATTTTAAATAACAGCAGAAGCCTGGAATAATCCATGTCCCTGTCCAGGATTTCATCAAAGGTTTTTCCCGGAATATATTCAGATACCATGACGGTTTCCGAAGAAAGCTCCCGGTAAATTCTAGGAAACTTCAAATTCGAAAGATCGTAAAGCCTTTTGTTTTTTTCATACAGGCTGTAAAGCAGATCATGCCCTTCAATCTCATTGTTAAGATTAAGCTCTTTTAAGGTATATTCTTCTATATGCTCTATTATGCCTATCGGATCAAAGACCTTTGCCAGTTTCGGATAAAAGAAAATGACAAACTTAAAAAGTCTTTTCAGGGCGGCCACATCCTTTTCAAATTTTCTTTTGAAATCCGCCTTGATGACCTTGATGACAACGTCTTCGCCTGAAACAAGTTTAGCCCTGTAGACCTGTCCCACTGAAGCAGTGGCGATCGGCTTTTCATCAATACTGGAAAAAGGGGCCCGGTTTAAATTTTTAAGTGCATCCTCGGTTTTTATCGGAATATTTGCGCGGTAAAGTTTGGAGAGCTCAAGACAGGTTGCCTCGCTTAAAAAATCAATCCGTAGAGCATGAACCTGGGCGATTTTAACCGCAAGCAGACCCATTTTCTGGATTTTCACTATATCAGGTTTTTTCCCGCCGTAGATCATCCGGAGCAGATTCAGAAAGGATAGGATGTTCATAAGTAATGAATCCTGATTAACAAGGTATTAAAATTATTACCGATTTCCAATACGCATTCATCAAAAGCCGGAGGACCTGTTTCAGAGGGGGGATTATTGGAGGCTCCGAACCCCTCAACGGGTTTGCCATACCAGGTTTTATCCATTTTCCCGTTTACGTTCCTGTCATGAAGGACTGAGAAGGCATATCGGCCGGAAACAAGTTTTAAATAAAAATCCGCTGTTTTATTTTTTATCGGGTTTGTATAAGCTAAAAGCGCATCGGCTGTGGAATCGGGAAAGCCTTTTTTCTGCCCGTAAATCAGAAGCCTCGACAAGCCGTTATCATCACTAAAGCCCTCAATTCTCACATGAACTGAAATGGTTTCCTGGTCCGCGGCAAAAATCCGCATGGCCAGCAGTAAAACTGACACTGTCAGGCTGAAACATTTTTTCACATGCTGATCCCGTCATTTTTCATGATGAGCTCAGCTGAGATCCGTCCGGACTCATAGATTGTCGGCAGTCCGCTTCCCGGATGGGTGCCGCCTCCCACAAGATAGCAGTTTCTGAATTCCTCGAATTCATTATGGGGTCTGAAATACAGCATCTGCGCAACGTTGTGGGCAAGATTGAAGGTGGCGCCAAGATAGACCGAATGCGAATCTTTCCAGTCCAGCGGGGTGACGATTTTTTCCTCTTCAATATTATTCTTTAAGTCATTATACCCGCCACGCGTTTCAAGCGCCTCAAGCACACGGTTTCTCATAGTCATCTTTTCTTTTTCCCAGTCGATTTT
>JAFGBW010000154.1 GCA_016932965.1 Candidatus Auribacterota bacterium | reverse complement strand
TTTCAATTTGCAGATCAGGAATCAATATATCTCGAATTTGCAGAACCAGTGCCGGAATAGAGGTATTTAAAGCCTCCTGCCGGAGTTTCTCCAGTTGAGCATAACTAAGCGGCTTTGCCTCAGGCTCAGTCGCAGGAGCGGTAGCGGTGCTATCGGCTCCTGTAGGAGATACAACCCGTGCAACCACAGGCTGAGCTGGCTGAGGTGCTGCCTCCTGGGCATTGGCCTCGGCAGCTCCTTCAGTTATCACTCTTGCCGCAGCAGCAGCCTGAGCCGCCGTATCCGCAGGAGCTTTGGCTCTTGGTGTTCTGGCTGTGGTGGTCCCTGCGGCAGGGCCTGCGGTTCCATCTGCGGGAGCATTAACGGTTACGGTTTTAACATATCTATTAGGTACAGGCAGTTTGCCCAAAATACCAAAAAGTTCAGCTTTGAGATTGATCATCTCATCCTCTGATATTTCTCCCTTATCCCTGGCCAAACGAAGGTTTTGCTGTACCCATAATTTCCAGGTTTCACGATTATCTTCAAAATGGCGCAGATCTTCATATAAACCCTGGCCTTTATTGTTGGAAGCCTCCATATCACCCTTTAGAATATTGAGATAATTATTCAAGACAGGTTTACTGCTGGAGTTGGATTCTGCCTGTATAGTATTGATAGCACTGACTGCTTCCGCAGTCTGGGCATCTGTCAGGTCCGTGGGAGCGTAAGTGACTATTTTCTTCACAACCGGCGCAGCAGGCGCAGGTGCGGCCTCTGGAGCCGGCGGCTGATCCGGCGTGGGAGCCGCAGTCGGCGGGGCCGGCTGGTCAGGCGAAGGCGTTACATCCGGCGCAGGAGCAGGCGCTTCATCCTGAACATGCTGATTCAGATAAATTTCCAACGCATCCACTGCCTGTTCAACCACATCCGGAGCCAGATTATTGGCTTCCAACTGCGATCTAAATGAAGTTAATTTATTATCAACACTGTTATCATCACCCGGAGTATGATTGAATGTTCCGCCGGTCCTTATGTGATTATCAATCCCATCCAGAAAATCCTCGAGTTCTGGCGATTCAGGATTTTCAGGAAAACCGTTGTCTTCAAGAAAAGTGAGGATGATGTTTCCGGCGTAATTCGCTTTTTCAGGCGGAGGGGATGTATAACCAGGTATTCCGAGGTCAGGTAATTGCTGGGCAGATTGTTCAAACGCCGCTTTAGTCTCCTCTGCCTGTCTTTCAGCTATTTGTTTGCGTGCCGCGGAAGACATGGTCACTTTTGCTCCGCCTTCTTCACCTGTACCTGCCGGTGGGGCTTGGGGTAGACCCAGAGCCACCAACAGGGCTATCGGTGCACCGATGGCAGTTAGAGCCAGTCCAAACTTGACCCAGGGACTGGATTTTCTTATCGCGTCCGATATCTTGAAATAATCCCATAAAATTGCCGCTAACAATACAACGGCCAGCACCGGAACCAGATACCACGAAGGAATACTCCAAAGCACAAAGATTGTTGTCAAAAGGGCCGCGGCTGATAAAACAAACAGGGTCCTGCTGAATCCAAGATATTTCCATAACAGGAAAAGCACCGCGGCTCCCAGTATAGCCAGACCAAGAAAGGGCAGTATCGAAGCATGAGTAATGGCGACCCAACCTAAAAATAAAGGGACTCCAAAAGAACCCAGAAGAATCACCGCGCCTTTCCATGATATGACGTTTGAAACGCCCCTGAAAAACCTGCCTATGCCTCTAAAGAAGGTGCGGAGACCTGAGATCCCGAAGACAAGTGCAATGGCAACAAGCAATGCAGGCGCCCCAACCCCTAATGCTGCAAGAATTCCGCCTGCCGCATAAACTTTAAAAACACCGAATCCAATAAGGCCTATGAGACCTAATGTGACGCTCTTTTTTGCCAGCCAAAGACTCCCTCTGCCTATTCTTCCCATCCAGTCAGGAGGTGTTTCAGATGTCTTAAAATAGGCTATTCCTGTCAGAATGAGTATACCCGCAAGCGCCGCTCCCATCCCGATTGAAAACGCTTTATTCATGGCCCATAAATTCCAAACAGTCAGCCCTCCCACTCCTAATGAGGCGCCAATCGCTATCGCTGCAACAACAAAGATCAAACGCTTCAGGTTGGCCCGGGTGAACACATATTTGCTCAAAATCCGCCACAGGCCTTTTTCCACTCCTAAAAGCCAGAGTATAAAGAGCACCGCAACGCCGATGAGTATAGCTCCAATGATGGGATACGCGGCATACAGTTTTATCAGGCCAATGACAATGCCTCCTGCGACCGAGCCTAAAAACATAGAACCTAATAGGCCGCGAAGACTCGGCAGTTTTTTAAATTTTATATACGAAGCAATATAGAATAGAAGAGCTGCTGCAAACGCAACGAGCAGGAAAACAAAAACGGTATTGGAGGTCAGCCATACAGCAACGCCTCCTGCGGCAGGACCAGCTATGACGCCTGCTGGAATGGCTATGCACAGAAGAACAATGCCTGCGCCGCCAAGAATTCTCCATATGAGATTCCTTACCCTGGCCCGCGCTCCAGTACCACCTTGTTGATCAGCCTGGGTCTCTTCGTCAGCAAGAGTTTGTGCCGTATCAACCGCAGCATCTATCACAACATCAATGGGTATTTCAGGCTCTGCAATAGGAGATTCAGCAGGAAGAGGAGTGCCTGGTTCACCTGCAGGCGCCGGCTCCGCAGTAGATGTATCAGAAGAAGGCTGTACTGTAGGTTCAGCCGGCTCCTGGGGAAGTGGGGAGGGGGATTCGACTGTTGGAGGTTGGATCCCCTGACGATCGGTTATCTGGGTTATTTCCGCGAGCCTGCGTGAAAATTCCTCCAGCAGGTTTACTGCAATGGGTCTGGCCTCGGCCTTCATTTGAATGACTTCAGGACTGAAAGAACGAAACCGGATGGAAAAGATAATGGAGTTCAATAAATTGATGCCCCCCTGGGCAAGAACCGTATACATGGATACAAGCTCATTGTATTTTTCAACATTTTCCTGCGGCAGGTTTCCTTCAACGAATAAGCCTTGTGCCTCAGTGATCAAGCGGTTCATTTGCACAAGATAGGCCACGGCATCGTCCAGACAATGCGGATAGTCCATCTGAACCTTATTATCTTCCATAGGCACAACCGTAATGCCTGCTTCCTGAAAAAGGGATACAAATGCCGGAGCAATCTCAACAGGAGCATGAGCAGTGCTTCCCCAGAACGCTATTTCCCTTTCCCTGACAGCCATAAAAGGCTGAAGAACAACGGCTTCATAATTCAGTAAAAGGTCCTGGGCCGCTCTGTGTATATCAGGATTTGCAGTCGCCATGTCCGGCCCATAAAGATGGTTCAATAAATCCGTGATCTGCGGGGTTGTTTCGTCGAGCGGATTGATCCCCTCGGCAATTCCGTGGAACGGCAGGCTGTTTGCGAACCATGCACTCAACGCATCCAGCCTTTTTTTCACTTCTTGGGCTGTCTGTTCAGCAGTTTCCCGCATAAAGGAGGTTTCTAACAAGGCGTAGTAGGCCTGGTTGAACTGTTCATCAAGAGCTGCCTGGGCCTCAAAGGTCATACTCAGATTGAAATACAATCCTGTGAGTTTGGAACCAAGCTGATCCAGCCATAACAGATTCTGTTGTTCCTTTTCCAATGCCTGCAGGGCTTCTTGAGCTTTTTCGAAAACTGCAAGCTCCCTTGATCCATCCGGGCTTCCCTGGTATTTCTCAGCCAGACTATAGGCCTGCCTGATTTGCTCATCATATAGGCCGACAGAAGTCCTGGATTGCCGGTGCGCGTCATTAAACTCATTGCCTGTCTGCATCAGAGCCGTTAATGAAGCTTCCAAAGAGGTAATGAGTCCTGAAAGAGTCTGATGCGCTTCATTCAGAGTTCCCATTGCTGCAACAGCTTCTTCAGATTGAACCCCTGCATATTGCTGTTGTTCCCTCTCATTTGTGGAGAGTGCAGTTCGCCAGGTCTGTATTTGAGTTTTTATTTCAATGATTTGTGCGCTGTTTATCAACAGATCCTGAATTTTTCCATCCTCGTTTCTGACGACACCTTGAATTTCCCTGATGTGAATATCAGCCAGTTCCGCCGCCTGTCTTGCCGCCTCATAATCCGCTTCTTTTTCTCCGCCGGGAAGTTTCCGCTGTAATGCCTCAAGCTCTTCTATCAGTTCCGCTGCTTCCGTGTTGCGGGCCTTGACGCCCTTAAGAATGATGTCACCCAGCACTTCTTGTGAAATCAGGACAGCCTGTTCACCCAGCTCTTGGTTGGCCTCCCGGATTTTTTGCACTGCATTAATAATGACAGTGATGAGCCGGCTTTCTCTCCTTCCCCTGTCTCTTTCGAATCTTAAAGCCTGCCTTCCTTTTAATTCAATTGGTAGAGTGAGAAGTGCCTGAAAAAATTGATGATATAACATCGCGTTATCAAGGACCGTGAAAAATCTATCGGCCGTAGCTGCATTTAATCCGCCGTCATTCTCCTGGGAATCCGGGGACTTCACAAAAATGGATTCATAAGCTGTCCTGCGTTTTGAGTAATGGGACTCATATTCAGCAACCCTGCCGGTTCTGCCTGCCAGGCTGGCTTCTCTGCCCGTCTGCTCCAGGCCGGCCTCTTTCCTGAAATCTTTATAAACGGCATATTCAGCTTTTTCAGACAGAATGGCGTCCTGCATCGGATTGCCTCTTTCCATCTCATTGACCAGGAATTCTGTTACTTGCGCCTCCACCTCATACATATCCTCCGACTGCAGTATTTTTGGCTGCCTCTGCCTGATCAGATCACGTATGCCTTGAAATTCCTCCTGATCTAAAAGGGTAAGAATGGTCTCTGCTTTCTTCTTATCATCTCTAGAACGGCCTTCATCCAGCATGGACTCAATCTGTGATTTCGGGGCCAGATGTCTGCCTGCGGTTTGATCATTCACCACGCCCTGGCCATACACAAGGGATTGGCTCATCATGGTTATGATCACGCAAATATGAATCCATTTTAATTTTTTGAGAAAATCGTTCATGTTAATCCTTCCTCCTCAATCTAAAAATTTGAAAATCCCCCAGTTGCCCAATGGCAGCCAGGGAATGAATATTTTTCAGGATGATATATCTTCATATCTTTTGACCTAATAATCCCTTAGGTTTGGAAATTTCAACTGTATTAACATACAGGTATTTACCACATGCAAGGCATTTGTCAATGCATGTACAATGTTTTTTAAAAAAAAATGAAATTGAATCAGGATAGAATATTTGCTTCGTATATATGCTCGCAAATTGATAGGCCCCCGCAAAAGCGAAAAGGAATGGATGGATAGTGAATTGTTGATGGTTGTTAGTTGACGGCGGTTACTACGTCTTTCCCTCTGCAGAAGTCATATCCTTGCAAGTAAATGCGAGCAACTCCCCTCCGTATTCTGTGATAAAGTTTAATTCCCTATTCACAACTGATCTTCAGGATTGTCTGAACATGTTTTCAAGCGCTTTGAGTGCCATCCTTGCTGTTTCTTCAGGGACGGTAATGTGGTTGAATTCCTTTTCCTCTCTGACCGCTTCCAGACTTTTCATGAGCCAGAACGGACGGATTCTGTACATGGTGGTACAAAGGCATTGAAACGGGGATAGGGAATATACGGTTTTGACCGGAAAATGTTTTATAGCCAGCCGGTTGACCAGATTGATTTCCGTGCCCACTGCGAAACGCGTTCCCAGGGCAGCCTGGTCAATGTGGTTGATGATGAAAGAGGTGGAACCAGCCATGTCAGAGGCCTCTACCACGTCAAAGGGACATTCCGGATGCACCAGGATTTTTGCGTCCGGGTCTTTTTTTCTGACCTGTTTCACCTGCTGCACGCTGAAACCCTGATGCACGGAACAGTATCCGTGCCAGAGAAGCACTCTGGATTCCTTGATCTGTTTTTCCGAAAGGCCGCCTGAAGGCAGATGAGGATGGTAAACGGGCATTTTTTCCAGAGGAATCCCCATTTGATAACAGGTGTTTCTTCCCAGATGCTGGTCAGGAAAAAAGAAAAGCCTCTCGCCTTCCTGCAACGCATGACGGATTATTTTATCCGCGTTTGACGAAGTGCAGACATACCCGTTTTTCCTTCCGACAAAAGCCTTTAAATCTGATGAGGAATTGATGTACGTAATGGGAATGACAGTAGGGGGGATGAACTGTAAAATCGTCTCCCAGGCGGATTCCACATCATTTGATGTCGCCATGTCCGCAAGCGAGCAAAGCGCCTCCAGATCAGGAAGAATCACTTTTTGATGAGGCCCGGCCAGCATTTTTGCTGTCTCAGCCATGAAACGTACCCCGCAGAAGATGATGTATTCCCTGTCAGCGTATCGGGAGACCTTTTTGGCCAGTTCCAGTGAATCGCCGGTTTCATCGGCAAAAGAAATGATCTGGTCACTCTGGTAATGATGGGCCAGTATAACCACTCTTTGTCGGAGTTCTTCTTTCATTTGTCTGATGGAATCCAGAATTTTTTCCTCAGACCAGTCATTTTCAGAGGATATAAAGGGGGATGAATCTGTATAGGGAGTGAGCATGACAAGCCAGTTTATACCAGATCATCCCGCCTGCCAATGGATTTTCAATTAACTGCTCCCGCAGAGGCGCAGGGGCGCAGAGAATTGTAAATAGTGAATGGGAAATCCAAATTCTTAATTCTCAATTTATGATTTCATTCTCCGTGTACATCGTGGTGAAAAAATCTTCAATTCTTCATCCTCAACGAGAGAAAAACCTCTCTTTCTTCATTCTTTTTCTGCTTTCTGCCAGACCGTTTGAGGCAAAAGAATTGGTCGGAAGCCAGTCAAGCGCCTCCTGATAGGATTGAGCTGCCTTGGGCCAGTTATTCAACTGAAAATAGGAGTATCCCATGTTCGTCAGGCATTGTGAAATCATGCCGGGTTCCTGGATTTGGTTTTTTATGAGAACATCATACAGGGTCTTGTACTGAAGAAGAGCTTCCCCGTGTCTATTGTTCATGGCGTAATAAACTCCCAGATTGAGGAATGCACCTGCATTACAGGGATTTGATCTGATGACTTTCAGGTAAAGCTGTTCAGGATTTCCCCAAACGGAGCTGTTTTTCCTTGTTTGGCTGGTCCATGAATAGATAAGGGGCAAAACAATGAAAGAAATGAGCAAAAACCGGATAAGCTGATTTTTAATGAATCGGTCGGGGGATAAGAGGCAGAGCGCAACCAAAAGGCTTAGTCCTGTGCCTGCAAAATAAAGAAGATGATCTGAATAATACAGGGCAAAAGAGGAAATATTGGGGTGAAGAGGGAAAAGATTGGAAACAGGAATCCAGCTGATGAAAAACCAGAGCAAAGCCAGTTTAACGGGCAATGAAAAGTAATAGAACCCGGTCAATACAAAGAGGATTCCGGCTGTTTCCCATAAGACAGTATGAAAAGGAATAAATGCCTGATATTGCTGCATGAAAAGCGGGCAGAAAGGGACAAGAAAATTATAAATGTATTTGACCAACAAATGAATGACTGTTGCATAATACTGCCAGGTTGGTGTCAATACGGAATTATCCAGTAAGGACAATGAAAGGACGTATTTTCTCCACATAAATATAAATATCAAGTTAATGAAAAGGATTAAGATTTTAACTAATTGATTTGAAAATAGTTTTTGTCTTTTACTTAATAAATAACATAACCCTAATAAAGGAGCGGATAGGCCTGTTTCTTTTGTCAATAAACATAAAAGAAAGCTCGTAAAACATAAAAAGCCTGATAAAGATAAAAATACTTTTTCATCAAGCCATTTAAATAAAAATAATACAGAAGTCAGGGTAAAAAATAAGGACAATATATCAATGAAACCTGTGCAATAGTCAACAGCCTGATGAAAACAGGGATGGAGGGTAAATAAAAGCGCAGACAAAAAACAAACTGCTTTGTCAGAAATCATTCTTTGAAAAAGAACAAAAAGCAATAAACCATTGAGGCAGTGAAGGAAAATATTGGTCATATGCCATCCTGTCGGGTTCAATTTAAAAATTGAATACAGCAGAGCATAGCCCAAATTCGCCATGGGACGAAAATATCCGCCTCTGAAGGCAGTCTCTTTTGTCTCAGGAATATCCGGATTGGAAAAATAGGAATGCGTGAATATATATCGGATGTTTTTAGGCGAGATTTCCTGAATGGATGAATGATTCACGATGAGCGTCAGATCATCCCACACAAACCCGCCCTTTAAAGAGGGACTATGGCTGAAAAAACCCGCTGCCAGAAGAAGAACCGGGATCCATACAGCTTCAGAAAAAAGATGGCGTCGTATTCTCAATAAATTAAACAACCGGTTGGCTGGGGGCGTCTTTGAGTTGATCCATGATCTGCCAGTAACGTTCATGAATTTCAGTATCCATGGGAAGCAATTCAACGCCTGCACAGTATTTTTTATCCTGCATCACAGGCAGGCCGAGCAGTTCCTCTGCATGAAAGCCGTTCCCGTTGATATTTTCCTTGATCCAGACCACTTTCGCCGGGAGAGTCAGGTTCATGGGATTAGCATCATAACAGCCCTTTTTATATTCATGCTGAATCGTGATGTTGAGACAGGCACCTCTTTCAAGAGGCTCTTCCAGGTATATACCCAGACCATTTTGGGACACATTGAATATGGTCATGTACGATTTTCTGGAATCGGTTTCACACTGGGCTATGTATACCTTGATTTTTCTCGGAAAACGCCTCCGCTCCTCCGTGATTTTTTTTTCTGATTTTTTTTCCTGCTGGTTTAAAAAAGAAAACATCCCCATCTTGGCTCCCCTCCTGTTTAAAAGTAATAAACATTGATTAAATTATAGGGAAACCATCCTGTGATGCAATGAAAAAAACAACGATTATTCCATCCATACTCCTGAGTCCAAAAAACCGGAACTAGGGTTGCTCGTGCTTGGTTATTGATTGTTTAGTTGAGATCCTTGTACTGTCGTTTAGAATATCAAAAAAGGGCGCTCCAGCAGGGAAAGACCATCCTAACCGCAGTCGACTAACAACCATCAACCATTCACCATTCACTGTTTCAACTCAAAACTCTTAATTGAAAGGATCCCCTGTCATGAAATCATCGACCTTGCAGAAACTGGGTGGAATCGCCCTCATACTGGGTGTGTTTTTTTGAGCTCATGGGCCGTGTGCTGGACATCTTTTCTACCTGTCCAAGAAAGGGCAAGAGATGCTTCGGTCATGATTCTCGATTCCAGCTGGATCTGGATTTCCTCGCTGGCTTTTCCGGGCCTGATATTCATGATTTTCGGCTTCACCGCCGTGTATTCAAAAATATACGAGGAGGCAGGAAAACTGGGGCTGACCGGATACTTGTTCATCATACTGGCCTATATTTTCCAGGTTTCCAAGGTCACGTGGGAAATATTTGTTTATCCGGCCATCGTGAGTCATGCGCCTTCCATCGCCTTGTTCCGTGAAAAAATATTCTTTCTCCATCCGCAGGTGAAACTGTTCCGGACACTGGCCGAAACAGCCATTTCTATGGGTATTTTTTTATTCTGCACGGTCCTCGTCAGATCCAGAGCATTCCTGAAAACCGCCGGTATTCTCATATTCACCGGTGCCTTGATTCATGCGGTCGGCCCCATGATCCATGTTTACATCGCCATAACAGGAGTGTTGATTCTTTCTGCAGGATGTTTTATTCTGGGGACAAATCTGATTCACGACAGCAAAGTCAATCCCGTTTCATGAACCGTCCGGTTCAGGTTCATGCATGGATATCATAAAGGAGGGAATACACATGAAGCTGAACATCAAATCATTCGCACTCACTTGCGGTCTGGTATGGGGACTGGGACTTTTTTTTCTCACCTGGTGGATCATTGCATTTGACGGGGCGACAACACAACCAACACTGATCGGACGGCTGTACCGGGGTTACACCATCACTCCTTCAGGCAGCGTCATCGGATTGGTCTGGGCTTTTTCCGACGGGCTGATCGGAGGAGGATTGTTTGCCTGGATTTATAACAAATTATCAGGCAGTCGAAATCCTGTGGATGTCCATCAAGTGTAAAGAGTATGATGGATCGGGTCATCAGACAGGGCGACTAATGACCTTGAAATCGATGAGAAAGGAATCCGGACCAAAGATGAATAAGCATGAAAGCAAACCCGCACCTTACCGGATTGAAAAAGATATCCTGGGTGAGGTGAATATCCCTGTGGATGCCTATTGGGGCATTCATACTCTTCGGGCAAGACAGAATTTCCCCTTTTCCTGCCCTAAAGTATCGGAGGACCTCATCAGGGCTTATGCCCAGGTGAAAATGGCCTGTGCCAGGGCAAATCATGAACTGGGTTTTTTAAACCCGGAAACAGCTTCCGCCATCGAGACAGCCTGTCAGGACCTTATCGCGGGAAAATTCGCGGACCAGTTTATTCTGTCCTCTCTTCAGGGCGGGGCCGGAACCTCATTGAATATGAATGTCAATGAAGTCATTGCCAACCGGGGTCTGGAACTGCTCGGATATGAAAAAGGCCGTCATCCCCAAGCGTTGGATCCGCTGCTCCATGTCAATCTTCATCAGTCTACCAATGACACCTATCCTACCGCATTAAAAATCGCCGTGATCATGAAGCTTAAAAAATTGTCTTCTGCCATCGCCGCATTGCAGGGTAGCCTGCAGTTGAAAGAAAAGGAGTTTGCAGGGATCATCATCATGGGTAAAACCGAAATGCAGGACGCAGTCCCCATCACATTGGGAAGCCAGTTCGCGTCTTTTGCCGAACCCATCGGCAGGGACCGATGGCGCACGTTCAAAGCCGAGGAAAGAATCCGGACGGTCAATATAGGAGGCACCGCCGTGGGCACGGGGCTCGCGGCCCCCAGGAATTATATTTTTCTCGTTATAGAAAAACTTCGCGAAATCACAGGACTCGGAATTTCAAGATCGGAACATCTCATGGGGGAAACGGCCAATACGGATTCTTTTGTCGAAGTCTCCGGAATGCTTTCGGCTCACAGTGCGAATCTTGTCAAGGTCTGTAACGACCTGAGAATGCTCCATTATCTGGGGGAAATTCAGCTTCCGCCGGTCCAGGCCGGTTCTTCCATCATGCCGGGGAAGATCAATCCCGTCATACTGGAAGCCTGCATCTCATCCGCCATGAAAGCGGAAAACAATGATTCGCTGATCAAGCGGGCTTCCTCATCCGGAACCTTTCAGATCAATGAATTCATCCCCCTGATTGCCTTGGCTCTTCTGGAATCGCTCGATATTCTCACCACCTCCGATGAAATCCTTTCAGAGCACGTGAAACAGATTACCCGGACAGGAAATAATCAGTCCAATCATGAGGACAATCCGGCCATCATCACTGCCTTTCTTCCCTACATCGGATACCACCGGGCCGAGGAACTCGTCATGGAATTTCGAGGATCAGGGCATCCGCATATCCTGTTCCTGCAGTTTCTCTCGGATAAACTCGGCAGGGAGATCATTCAGAAAGCACTGTCGCCGGAACAACTGATGGCTTTGGGGTATAAAAGGTGAAACAGAAGAAAAAACCGTTAAAAATTTGCGCGGATGACCGATCATGAATGAAGTTCCCAAGGGATTGCGTCTGCAGATAGGCATTTTCGGCAGGACCAATGTCGGGAAATCCAGTTTTCTCAACATGATCTGCGGCCAGAAAACCGCCATCACCTCCTGTCATCCCGGTACGACAACCGACGTGGTTGAAAAAACGATGGAACTTCTGCCCGTCGGACCGGTCGTTTTGCTGGATACCGCCGGTGTGGATGATGATTCGACTTTATCAGCCGACAGAATGGAAAAAACCATGAAGATTTTTCACAGGGCCGATGTCGCGGTCATCGTGATCGAATCCGGTATCTTCGGTGAATTCGAAGAAAAAATAATCGCCGAGTGCCGTAAAAATACCATTCCGGTTATTGCCGTCCTCAATAAGATCGATGTCCGTCCTCCTGAGCCGAGCTTCATCGAGAAGATCAAATCCGCGATTGGACAGGTCATCTCCTGTTCCTGCCTGGATATGAAAAATCGGGAACATTATATAACCGATTTTAAGACGGCATTGATGCAGATTCTGCCCGAAGGACATCTTTCATCTCCCTCCCTGATCAGCGATCTCGTACCATCGGGAGGCATGGTCATTCTCATTGTTCCCATCGATCTTGAAGCTCCCAAAGGCAGACTCATTCTTCCTCAGGTGCAAACCATACGGGATGCCCTGGATAACGATGCTTCTGTCATCATTGTCAAGGAGAGGGAATATTCACACATCCTTGAAAATCTGAAACGTGTCCCGGATCTGGTGGTGTGTGATTCACAGGCTGTCCAGAAAATGATCGCAGACACCCCGGTATCCGTCAAATGCACAACCTTCTCCATTCTGTTCGCCCGTTTCAAGGGGGATTTGAATACCCTGACAAAAGGTCTCACCGTCATCGACCGGTTGAAACCCGGCGATAAAGTATTGATAGCAGAAGCATGCTCCCATCATGCCCTTCAGGATGATATCGGCCGGGTTAAAATTCCAAGATGGCTCCGCCAGTATACCGGGATGGATTTGACCGTTGATATTTCCTCAGGCAGGGACTACCCGTCTGATATGACTGGTTATAAGCTCATCATTCATTGCGGGGCATGCATGCTGACATCCAGGGAAATGCATCTGAGGATCCGGAGGGCGGAACTGGACGGGATTGGAGTCACCAATTACGGACTGTGCATTTCCTTTCTGCATGGGGTACTGAAAAGGGTCCTGTCTCCATTTCCGGCCGCCTGGGATGTATTTGAGCGCCTGAGTCTATCCGGAAAAAATGAAGGCGTCCATCCATCCGCTCAATCATAACTGATAATCTTTCACCTTGATTCGCAGGGTGTTCCTGTGCACTCCCAGCCACCGGGCCGCTGCAACCTGATTATGACTGGTTTGGACGAGGGCATGCTGGATGAGGTGTTTTTCCATTTTAGAAACGACTGTTTTATATATTTTACCGGGTACGCATGAATGGATTTCTTCCTGGAGGATTTTTCCAAATGAATCCCTTTCGTCATCACTCATCTCAGGGATGATATTTTCATTTAGTTCATGGATATCAATCCATGTGCTCCTGGAAAGGATGACAGCCCTTTCTATAACATTCTCCAGTTCACGTACATTTCCAGGCCATCTGTATCGGAGCATGGCCTCTCCGGCTCGTTCGGTCACACCGGTTATTTCTTTATGATATTTCTCCCTGTAAAGCCCGATAAAGTGCTCGATCAAAAGGGGGATGTCCTCTTTTCTTTCGGATAAGGAGGGGACCCTGACAGGGATGACATTGAGTCGATAATACAAATCCTCCCTGAATTTGTTTTCCCTGACCAGAGCGGCCACGTCCCGGTTGGTTGCGGCGATGATACGGACATTGACCTTGAACGATTTTTCATCCCCTAAAGGTTCGATTATTTTCTCCTGCAGGGCCCTGAGCAGTTTGGCCTGCAGGGGCAGACTCATGTCCCCTATTTCATCCAGAAACAGACTCCCTCCGTCAGCCAGAACAAATTTTCCCTTCTTATCGGACACGGCTCCTGTGAAGGCGCCTTTTTTGTATCCGAACAATTCTGATTCAAGAAGGGTTTCGGGTATGGAGGCGCAATTGATGCTGACGAACGGTTTCTCACGGAACCGGCTTCTGTAATGAAGCATTTTGGCCAGGATTTCCTTCCCTGTTCCGGTTTCACCTGAGATCAAAACGGTCGCTTCAGTGTCGGCTACGGTTTGAATGATCTCCAGGATCTCCCTGACTTTTTGATTTTTTCCGATGTAATGAACGCCGGACTCCTTGTCCAGCAGCTTTTCTTTCAGCTCCCTGTTCTGCCTGAGCAGGGTGTCCTTTTCAAGCCTGTTCCGTTCATAGTTGTGTACCTTGTAGGAAAGCAGGGAGCTGACGACTGATAAAAGCTCTTTTGTGCTTTTGAAATCCTTGTCATCTGAATAACTTTTCTCCATGCCCAGGACGCCGAGTATTTTCCTCTCATACTTTAATGGCAAAGCAAAAAATGAATTAGTCTCGTCTTTACCCCTTTTTATCTTCATGCGGTTTAAAAATTCCTGGCTGGCTGAAATATTTTTTACGGCTGTCATCTTGCCGGAATTCATCACCGTTCCGATGACCCCTTCACCGATTTTGTAGATGCCCCTTTGCATGGCTTCTTCACTCAAATGGTAGCCGTAAAAGATTTTGATATTTTTCATATCATCTAGCATGGCGATGAATCCCCGTTTGACCGGCATGGCATCAGAAAGCGTTTTCATGATCAGGGAGAAAACCTTATTCGGCTCTGTCTGTTCTTCAATGATTTCAGCAATATTCAGGATGAGCTGTTGATCTTTGATTTTTAATTTTAAATCCTCGATCAAATTGGCTTTTTGCAGGATCTGAACCGAAACCTGGGACAAGGTATGCAGAATATCCATGTCCTGTTGTCCAAAGGCATTTTTTCGGACGCTATCGACGCTGATAACGCCGATGATTTGATTATCCGTTTTCAAAGGAAAGGCCAGTTCTGATTTGAGGTCGTCTCTGACCCGGACGTAGTAGTGGACTTTATCTGCATCATTGATGAGAAGCGGTTTTCCGGTCAGGGCGACATGGCCTGTCACACCCTGTCCCAATTTGAGTTTGGTTTCACGGACTTTTTCTCGTGCAAGTCCTCTGGAAACCCTGATGTCCAGCACCTGGGTTTCAGGATTGATGAGCATGATACTGCCGGTTGTGGCACCGGTCATGACAAGACATTTGTCCATGAGATGATTGAGCAGTTCATCCGGGGACACGGCTGAATTCATGTCCGTCACGATTCTTTCCAGCAGTTCCAGTTTTTCAATGATTTTCATGGATGTATTCCTTGCTATCTCATTTGCATAAAAAATGTGAATAATTAATGGAATAATAATATTTTGCATATAATTTATGCAATATTTTTTTTTGAAAAAAAATATTTCTTCAACGTATCTCCTTACGAAATAAGGAGATACGCCGAATATCTCATTTAGGAACGGATCTTGTTAATAATACAATCAGCGCGCAAATAACATGAACGGTCAGCTGAATAGGCCCTGCTTCAGGGCTTCAGGGTGCGTTCATAGGCAGAGAGATTTATATTCAGAATCAGAAAAGGAGGTTCATCATGAATCAGGTGGGAATAGATACATTGTGGGCGCTGGTTGCCGGCTTTCTTGTTTTTTTCATGCAGGCCGGTTTCGCCATGGTCGAGGCCGGTTTCGTCAGAGCCAAAAATGCAGTCAACATCATCATGAAGAATCTTCTGGATTTTTCCATCGCAACCATCTGCTTTTTTGCTGTGGGTTACGGGCTCATGTTCGGCGACGGCAACGGTTTCATGGGAATCCATGGATTGTGGTTTTTAAACGGGGCCGATAATTCTCCCGCCATTGGAGATGCCTATAGAGGAGTTTATTCGGCTTTGAACTGGGCGGGCATCCCCTTGTTTGCCAAATTTTTCTTTGAACTGGTCTTTGCAGGAACAGCCGCGACCATCGTTTCCGGTGCAGTTGCGGAAAGGATCAAATTTTCTTCCTATTTGATCTACACCTTTATCATCAGTGCGGTGGTTTATCCGATTGTGGGCCACTGGATCTGGGGAGGAGGTTTCCTGGCGGGCATGGGAGTGTTTGATTTTGCCGGATCGACCGTTGTCCATGCCGTGGGAGGAGCGGCCGGACTGGCCGGAGCCATCATATTAGGCCCCAGAATCGGAAAATATAACAAGGACCGCTCAGCCAATGTCATTGCAGGACACAATATCCCGCTGGCTGCTCTCGGAGTGTTCATACTCTGGTTCGGCTGGTTCGGTTTCAATCCCGGAAGTACTTTATCTGTCGGCGATGGAGTGGCCATTTCCCTCATTTCAGCCAACACCAATATTGCTGCAGCCGTAGCAGGATTGTCGGCTTTAATCGTGACATGGATCAAGTTCAAAAAACCGGATGCTTCCATGGCCATGAACGGAGTCCTGGCAGGACTGGTGGCCATCACTGCGCCCTGCGCCTTCGTCACGCCTTTGAGTTCAGCCATGATCGGCCTTGTAGCTGGTGTGCTGGTTGTTTTCAGTGTCGTATTTTTTGATTCCATCAATATCGACGATCCGGTCGGGGCGGTTTCAGTCCATATGGTGAACGGTATCTGGGGGACCATTTCAGTGGGATTATTCGGCTTGAAATCACTGGGCCTTTCCCATGACGGATTGTTCAACGGCGGAGGATTTCATCAGCTGATGGTTCAAACTATCGGGACATTAAGCGGAGTGGCCTTCAGCTTCTTTTTTATGCTCATCGTATTCAAAGTCATTGCCGCCACAGTCGGTTTGAGAGTGGACCGTCATGAGGAATTGAAAGGATTGGATGTGGGTGAGCACGGAATGGAAGCCTACAGCGAATTTCAAATTTTCACCAGCAAGTAATTAAGAAAGGAGGAGTACCATCATGAAATTGATCATTGCATATATTCAGCCTGAAAGACTCACGGACGTAAAAAAAGCCCTGTTTGCTGAAGAGGTGTTCAAAATTTCCGTCACGAATTCTCTGGGATGCGGACAGCAGAAAGGTTTCCACGAAGTGTATCGCGGTGTCGAGGAAGAGGTGAATCTCCTGAAAAAGGTTCGAATTGAGATTGCGGTCAATGACAACTTTGTCGACAGAACCATTAAAGCCATCATCCAGGGTGCGAAAAGCGGGAACATCGGTGATGGCAAAATATTTGTCGTTACTCTTGAACAGTGCATCCGGATCCGTACCGGAGATACCGGAAGCTCGGCAATAGGTTGAGCTGTCTGAACAGGAAAGGAGAATATGAACTATAAAAGATAAACCAAAATTGAACTGAAGCAAATATTAACAAGGAGAAAATTCATCATGAAAAAACAATTTGTAAACCTGAACAAAATCATCTGCATCGCAGGCCTTAGCATGGCACTGAACGGCATGACTGCTTTTGCAGGAGGCCTTGCAACCGACAGCGGCATGAGTGTCTCCGGCTCGTTCGATGCCTATTCATCGTACGTATGGAGAGGATTCACCCTTGACGAGGACGCGGTCATTCAGCCCAGCGTGAAATGCAGTTACGCCGGTTTTACGGTTTCCTTCTGGGGAAGTTATGATGTTGAAAACAATGATGTCTTTTCTTCAGATGAAATGGATTATGTCGTTGATTACACCAGGGAATTTGAAAAGATCCGCCTCTCCATCGGCCATACGTTTTATGAATTACCTGAAGTTGAGGCCAAAAGTAGGGAATTTTATCTCGGAATGACTTTGACCCAGTTATTATTCTCCCCCAATCTGACCGTCTATTACGATTACGGCGAGGAAGAGGACGGAGGCGGAGATGGATATTATGTTGTCCTCACCCTCTCACACAGTGTTTTCCTGGGTGAATATGTCGATCTCACTTTCGGAGGACATTACGGTTATAACAACGAACTCTTCATCAGCGGAAAAGGTCAGGACGTTCACCTGAACACCGGTCTGGCCATCAAGCTGTATGACAACTGCACCCTGTCACCGAATATCGATTACGCCATTCCACTGGGTGATCTGAAAGATGAAAATGACGGCAACCAGGAGAAACGTTTTTATTTCGGTTTCAGTCTGGGTTATGGTTTTTAGTCGCCGGTAAACTGGTCATCCGGGAAAAGCGCACTTGCCCTTTTCCCGGAGTTTGCCTTCATCGTACCCTCCGTCTGTGCAAAGATAAAAAATAAATTTCTTTTTTTGATCGCATCAATCAATATCTCTTTGACGGTCTCCTTGTTTTTTCCCTATTATTATCCGGACCGGAACCCACCTGTCCCGTCTTGTCTGAATCAAAAGAGAAAATCCGTCATGGATGAAAAAGATATTCTCATATTCATTTTGATACAGTCCCTGATCATATCCCTCGCGGTTCCGCTGATCATCCGGGTTGTCAAACCCAACAGATGGTATGGATTCAGAACCCCGAAAACCCTTTCGAATGAGACCGTTTGGTATAAGGCAAACAGGTTCGCTGGAATATCCATGCTCGTGGCGTCAATTCTGTCCATCTGTATTTTCGTGTTTTTCGGTTTGACTGGCCGCGGATCAAATTCCCATACCGTTCTTTTTGTTTCCGTTTCACCGCCTCTGATATTGAGCGTTCTGAGCTCTTTGATCTATTTAACAAAAATAAAGGAATAATCACCCCCGGAGGGGAGTAAAATAAATTAAGAATTGAGACTCGAATCCAGGACAGCAAAGAAGGTCGATTCGAATCGCCCGCAAGGGCACGATGCCTGCAGTCCAATAGTGAATGGAAAAAGATTCCTTACATCCATTCGGAATGACAAGAAAAAAGCTTGTCCCGCAATAACGCTGAAAAGGAGCATTGGAGTTGTGAGTCGTGAATGGAAGGGATTATTATACATAAAAGGCAGTGAAAAAAAAATGGTTGAAAAATCTGGATACGGCAGTTTTAGTTCACGCGGACCGGGTAAACCCGTGGTATATCTGCCCGGGAATGTCTATCAGATTCCTGAATTGGGCCAGTATGAACAAATGCGTCTGCCTCAAAAAACCGTGAAGTTGACCTTTTTTCATGGGAACTTCTTCCAGCGGAACGATTCCGTCAGCTCCTACCTGCGTGATGATTTCATTGTTGTGCCGATCAATATTTCTGCTTGTCAGTCCATCCCCGGCACCTTCAACGTCTTTAGGAATTGTTGTGATGTAAACCCTGCATCCGATAGTTTTTAAGGATCTGACTATCTCCGTATAATATAGAAGCAGTCCTTTCCGGCTGAATGTCATGCTGTTGATCCCTTCAAAAATGATGACCGTTTTACTGCCTGTCAGCTTTATCTCCCGGGTTATCATGTCAATACTGTTGTAGATGTCTCTGAGAGTCCTGCCTGAACAATTAAAGAGATCACACCCCTTTGAAGAATGCCTGCATGACATTTTTGAAGAATTTGTTGGATCAGAATCTCCAACAATCAAATCAGTCGGGATTTGTTCACGGCTTATAAACATATTCAGCGCCACTGACCATGAATTGCCCAATATCACAATCTTTTCATCACCTCCTCCAGGATCGGGAACCGGTTCATCCCTGTCCTCATCCGCATCAGCAGGGGACTCATCCTCATCCCTGGCACCGTCAGGCACAAAAGGGATCTCATCCAGGCTGTTTTCCTCCGCTTCCTGTCGGCCCCCCTCTGAGTCATGTCATCGTGTTCCGGATCCCGGGATGGTGTATCCTCACCGGCTTCTTCCAGCGACAAATCCCTGTCCCTGAATGCTTCACCCCGCTCGGACAGACGTTCATCCAGGTCATTTTCCTCGGAAATGATTTCATCCGGGTCTTCAATACCGGACTTGTTCTGAATCGAGATGATATTTCTTCCCATGGGAATCGTGAAATCCGGTCGGCTTCTATCGCCCTGACTAAGTAACACGACAGCGGAAAGAACAAACGTCAGGGCCAGAATCTTTCCAGTGGACATGGGTTTCTGCGATTTGATTACTTCCTGTGATGCTTTTTGCGATTGTCTTTTTTTTACTGGAAAATTACTCTCCGGTGCCAGCATGTGAAACACCGTTTTATTTCCGGAAACCAAGTTCTGCCGTGATGCCTGCACATATCCTGAAGGCACCACTAAAACAGATATAACTATCACCAACACAGCCTGTTTCAGGTCTTGAGAATACCACATGGATGCATTTTTCACAAGTTGTTCATCAGTTAAAAGCAAGACGGAGATGTACTGCTGTACCGATATGATCCAGATCATCTGGCTGATGCAACTGGCGTGATCCAGGAGTATTTTTGTAAATAAACGTGTAATAATAACCGATACCGGATATATTCCGTCAAAAAGTCCGTATTCAGATTACGGCTTCACGAATTATGATTAAGGATTGAATCATGCTCACATCGGCTTTTTACCATCATATCCGGTCTTTTATCAGCCGGTTTCTCAAAGTGCATTTTGCCGGTTCCAGATTGAAACTCGCCTGGGTCCTTCTCACGCCGCTTATCATTTCTCTCGCCATTGCCTGTGTGTTCAAAGAGATCTTCCGGATCCATGATCCGGCTCTGCCTCACTTGATCCTGGTCGGTTATCTTTCGTGGCAGTTCTTTGCCGGCACTCTTACACAGGGTCACCGCCTTTTGCTGGACCAGCGCCATCTTTACAAACAGCTCTCCGGTAACCGCCATTTTTTCCTGGCCGGTTTTGTGTCTTTTCGTTTTATCCTGAACCTTCCCGGTCTTATCCTGGTCTGTGTTTTTATCTGGATAAGTAAGTCCTTTTCGCCATCCGGCGTGCTCCTGTTTTTTCTGGCCCTGTTTTTTTTATACGTGATGACCATGGGCCTGACTTATCTCTTTTCATCCTGGACCGTTTTTTATCCGGACCTTTCCCACGGGCTGGAAACAGGACTGTTATTTTATCTGTGGCTCAGTCCAGTTTTTTATTCCATAGCAGACATGCCTGCAGAATTAAAATGGATCAGTCTGATCAATCCCCTGGCCTGGATCCTTGATTTGATGCATCATGGCCTGAATCTGAAAAGTTACCTGCCCCCCTTGCTGGCAGGGGCCGCTATCATCGCTTCGTCTGTCCTCATTTTGTATTTCGGCGTTCTCTTCCATCTCAAGCATCATTCGGAAATGCTGAAAAGATTATAAGGACAGTTTTTCCAGTGCCAGAAATAAAACTTCTTTCATCAATTCCCTGTCGCAGGGTGCGAAATCAGCCGTTCTCTTTAAAAGCGCGGCAAGGTAAACATCCTTGTTTGCGGACGTGATCGGCTGCAGACCGGGGAAAGAGCCTTTTTTCATGAAAACAACCGTATGGTAATCCAGATACGCGAGTTCCCAGTCAGGATCATCTTTTAACCTCATCAAAGGGGCGCCCTCATTGATGGAATGATTGAGGATGACTAAATCAATCCTGAAGCGTTTTGCCTGCGCGGTAAACACATCATGATCACTGATCATTTTCAGATACAAACGATAAAAATCCTCGGAGTAGACATCCAGCCTGCCGTCGTAAAAAACCTTCAAGTGCGGAGCATGATAGATCAAATATCCTCCCAGCGACATGCTGTTGAACATTCTAGCTGTTGAAGGAATCCCCTTTAAAAAATCCGGCAGAGAGTCGGAAAAAACAGTCCTGTTGATCCCCCATCCGGACCGTTCCACCAGTGCGTGCTCAAGATAATACCGGTTGCTCGCAAAAAGATAGCCGTAAAGAACGGCAATCATGACAACGCCGGCAAGGATGATTTTTTTTGCAATGGAGCCCATCAAAGACTCCAGTCTGACCTGCAGATCACTCTGCAGTAAAAACGGCAGGGAGCAGAAAAGAAGCAGGTTGAAATTCCGGGCCGCACTGAAAGCAAGAAACCCCGTGAATAGAATAACCAGCGATGCGAAGTAATTTCTATCTTTTATAAACCGCACCAGAAAGGCAATGCAGAGGACGAAATACAGGCCGTATATCCAGTCTTTTCCCAGAAGATCCGGTGAGGCGAATTCCAGAATCGTCTTTTTATAGACATCTTCCATACCCGTCACCTTGGAAACAAGCGCAACCGGAAAAAGCATGCCTTTAAAACCATAAGGGGAGACGGCACAGGCCAGCACACTGAAAAACAGAATCATGCCGTAGCGTCCGGATACAGCCGGGGAAAAAAGCTTACGATGAAAAAAAGATTCCAGGAATTTAAAGAGGATCAAAACAGGCCCCAGATAAAAAGCGCTGTGCGTGTTGGTAAAGAGGATCTGAAGCAGGGGGAGAAAAAAAAATTTTTTGGAAGGACTGAGCAGGATACGGATATATAAAACCAAAAACAGGATCGTTCCCAGTTCAGGCCGGAGCATATGCCGTTTACTCAGGCAGAGAAGCGCAAAAAGAATCAGCAGCCTGGAACCGAGGGTGTTTTTACCGTCATGACAACAGACCGTAAAAATAAGAAAAAAGAGAAAAACCTGATAAAGAGTGAGCCCGTTGAATCCAAAGTACCTGTGGATCAAAGAGACACTCACTTGAAAAAGAATATGGAAATTGAACCAGGGCGCGTCAAATGCCGTATAGCTGAAAGGGTCGGAATAAAAAAAATGCCCCTGGGCCAGCATGAGATCGCCGGTTTTCAAATGCCAGAAAAAATCAAAATTGGAAAGGGGAGTGAAGGTGATGAGAAACAAAAGAATAAAAAGGAACAAATCCGGCAAGCGATAGAGGGATAAAAGGCGGGTCTGCTTCACGGCCTGCATCATGGACAGTTATGACACTAAAAAATTAAACGGTTGCATACTTTTTCTTATAGACCAGTTTCAGTTTTGTGGGGTAATATACTTCTATTCCATCTTGTGATAAAGAATTTATCTTGGAAAGTACACGATGAACAAAAAAATTCTGCTGGTTGAAGATGATAATTGCCTCCGCGAAAGCCTGACAATGGTCCTCCAGGAAAATGATTTTGAGGTCGTCAATATTGCGGACGGCAAGGGCGCGTTGAAATCCCTCCAGCAAAACAAATTTGATGCCATCATTCTTGACGACAATCTGCCGTTTATCCAGGGACAGGACCTGTTGGGACTCATCCGGATACAAAACCCATCGGTCAAAATCATTCTGATGTCCGGCTTGTTCAAACCTGACGACATCAATAATATCAAAAAAAAGGGGGCCGATTTCATCATGGAAAAACCTTTCGAACCTGATGTGATAATCAATATCTTGAGGAAGATGGATGAATAAATTCCACAAGAACATTCATATCCTTGTGGTTGACGATGAGGAAATCATGCGGAATTTTCTTTCCGACATGCTGCGTGATGAAGGATACGAAGTCCAGGCAGTGGCCAGCGGCGAAGAGGGGATCAACCTACTTCAAAAATCGGATTTTGATCTGGTCGTGACTGACTTGAAAATGCCGGGTTTTTCCGGCATTGATGTTTTAAAGGCTGTCAAGCAGCAGAACAGCAATACCTATGTGATCATGATCACGGGATACGCCTCTGTTGAAACAGCCGTGGAATCCATGAAGCTGGGTGCGGTGGATTATATCACTAAACCTTTTGAAATGGACCAGATTAAAAATGTGATCAGGGTCACTCTTGAAAAAGCGAAAAAATAATCGAACTTTTCCAGCATGATCTTTCCTCTCATCCGTCTTAAAACCACCCGGAAATCCAGTCATCCATGGATCTTTTCAAAAATGGTCAGACGCCCGGAAAAACGTCTTCAGCCCGGAACACTTGTAGAAATCCGCACAAGGGAAGGTCGTTTTGCAGGCAGAGGGTTTTATCATCCCTTTCAAACCATCGCGTTAAGGATTATATCCCAACATCCGGATGATATCATCAATGAAGAATTCATTTTCAGGCGGCTGGAACAGGCCAGAATCTTAAGGGAGGATGTTCTGCAGATCCAGACTGACTCTGATTCCTATCGTCTGGTCCACGCCGAAGCGGATCAATTGAGCGGCATTGTGATCGACAAATTCGCTGACGTCATCGTGATCGAGCCTTTCTGCGCCGGAGTCAAAACAGTCGGACACTGGCTTGTGTCAGGACTTCGGCGTTTATACCCACGAGCCAGAATAGGTTTTCACGTGAACTCCAAGCTTGAGGAAAAGGAAAAAATCAGCTTCAAGGACCTGGTTGAACCCTATCCGCTGCCGCAAAACGCATCCATTCTCGAAAACGGCCTGAATATGCTGGTGGATTTTACTTCAGGACATAAAACAGGATATTTCCTGGATCAAAGGGAAAACAGGCTGCTGGTCCGGAAACTGGCAGCAGGTAAAACCCTTTTTGATCTTTTCTGCTACACAGGCGGATTTGCCCTGTCTGCCCTATTGGGTGGGGCAAAACAAGTGAAGGCGTTGGATTTGGACGAAAAGGCCCTGCACCTGGCAAAAAAAAATGCTGCTTTAAATCATCTTCCGGGAGAACACCAGTCGCTGGAGTGGATCCACATGGATGTTTTCGATTTTTTACGTTCCAAAATTCAGGAGAATGAACTCGCAGACATGGTCATTCTGGACCCGGCCAAGCTTGCTGGTGTCAAAGACGAGATTCCGCGCGCCATGAAAACATACGGAGACCTGAACCGTCTGGCTGTCCAGACAATCAAACCCGGAGGGATCCTCGTTAGTTGTTCCTGTTCAGGATTGATCAGCGAAGAGGTGTTTAAAAGTATCGTGACCCGTTCAGCAAACGAAGCAAACCGGACATTGCAGATATTCAAAATCAGCGGAGCAGGTCCGGACCATCCCGTTTCCACGGATTTTCCGGAAGGAAAATACCTGAAAGTCATTTACGCAAGAGTCGGGATGAAATGATATTCCGTATGAATAATAGTCTATAACACGAAGATGATCTCCCCTCGCTCCGCTCGGAGTAAATTTTCTATTTACCAACAATCAACAACCAACAACTATCAACCATTCTCCGCGCCTCTGCAGGAAAACTTGTTGCCTTCCGAGCGACAGCGCTGAATCCGTAACTAGTGACTGGTGATCACCCGGATTCAATTTAGACTTCAGTTAAGACTTTCACGCAGGCCTCCACGAC
Source organism: Candidatus Auribacterota bacterium (assembly GCA_016932965.1). GTDB lineage: Bacteria > Auribacterota > JAFGBW01 > JAFGBW01 > JAFGBW01 > JAFGBW01. The sequence goes on along the minus strand of JAFGBW010000154.1, from coordinate 348 downwards.
GTCACGGTCGTAAAAACGTCCTTTGTTTTTGCAGATTTCCTCCAGCGCACTTTTCATCCCCAATGAAGGCCTGTACGGCCTGTGTGAAGCCATGGCTTCCACAACATCTGCTACGGAAAGGATTTTCGATTCCAGAAGCATATCCCTGCCTTTAATACCGCGAGGATAACCGGAACCGTCTATTCGTTCATGATGCTCCAAAATAATGCGCGTGATAGGCCAGGGAAACTCAATGGAACTTAAAATTTCATGTCCGATTTCAGGATGCAGCTTGACGATGTTCATTTCCAGATCATTCAGTTTGGACGGTTTGCTCAGTATTTCAGCCGGAACATATATTTTCCCAAT
>JAFGBW010000153.1 GCA_016932965.1 Candidatus Auribacterota bacterium | reverse complement strand
TATTTCAGCCGGAACATATATTTTCCCAATATCATGGATCAGGGAGGCCATGTAAATGGTTTTAATGGTCTCTACGGAAAGTCCCATTTTGTGGGCTATGGCCTGCGCCAGTGTGGCTGTTCTCTGCTGATGCCCGGCAGTATAAGGGTCCCTCTTCTCTATGGTTGAGGCAAAGGCGCTGATGATTTGTTCCAGAATCCGGTGCAGCTTTTCAACGGATATCTTCAGTTCAATATCCCGCATCTCAACCGTATGTTCCAGTTCGCTCTTTGCCTTGCTGATGAGGTCATGGGCCTCCTGCATTTTGGTGATGTCCAGAATGACTCCGCGGATCCCGACTGCTTTGCCGTTTTTAATGACGGAAGAGGATTGAAGCAGCACGGGAAATTTAGTCCCGTCCTTTTTGAGCCCCAGGTACTGATGCGGCATGTGTTCCTGTCCACCCTTCAAAACCTTCTGCATGTTTTTTCTCACGTCCTCATGACTTTCAGGTGCGATGACATCAAATGCGGTGAAACCCTTTTTCAGGTCTTTCTGGGTCAAGCCGAACACATTGAGGCCGGCTGTGTTGGCAAAAACCACATTGCCTTTCATGTCCAATTCAAAAACCGAATTCGGAAGAAGGTTGGCAAGCTCGTTGATGCTGGCCTGGCTGATGGCCAGTGTTTTTTCAACCAGGGCGTGTTTCTTTTCTTTTTTTCTCAGCTGCCGCAATTCATTTTCAAGCCTGCGGATTTGGGTAAGATCGGCCTTATCAGTTTTTAATGAGGCATTCATGCTGAAAAAATTATATCCTATTTCGCGCTGTTTCTCAATAGAATCATTTCATGAATTTCCCCTTATTTTATTGTTTGAATATGAATGCAATTTTTTTACAATTATACATCACACATCCACCCGGATCATATGGGATGTCCCGAAAAAATTGAAAGGAGGAGAAATGAAAAAAAATCTCAAAATCAACCAATGGCTGGTTTTTATCCTGTGCCTTGTGTTCATGGCAACCGGTTACGCGGGTGACATGGCTAAAAAAGGATCCTGCCAGTGCCACATGATGAAGCAGAAGGGGGTCGAGCTGGAGGGAAAACTTTTCAATAAACTCCATAGAATCATCATGGACAAAGAAGATTTGAAAATTTCCGATGAGCAGTTCACAAAGATCAAGGACCTCAAGCACAATATAAAGAAGGAACTGATCAGAAAACAGGCTGAAATCGATATTTTGGCGATTGATATCAAGTCCAAACTCTGGGAAGACAAAATCGACAAGGAAGGCCTGGATAAACTGATCGATGAAAAATACGAAGTGAAAAAAGCCAAGACCAAGGCCCTGATCAATGCCTATGTTGAACTGCAGAGCCTTCTGACGGACGATCAGAAGAAAAAATTAAAAGTCCCTAAACATCATGAGGGAAAACACAAATAAAGGGCTTTCTTCTTTATTCAATCCTTTCGGCTTTAATTAAAAAAGGGAAAAACTTAACGTTTTTCCCTTTTTTAATTGCATTGAATTTTTGCGTCCGATTATTTTATTTGACCTTTTTGAGGTATCCGTCCGGATGCATGGTGAATAACAGCCGTTCCTTTGACTTGTCTATCTTGAACTGGTCAGTCTGTTTTAAAAAATCGTGGACCGCTTCCCAGGGACCTGGGCCGGGATAACATTCCGTAATCGCCGGATGACCGTGCATATTGGTATCCTGCACAATGAGATAACTTCCAGGGGTCACCAGGGGGGAATATAATTCCATCTCTTTCAAAACATGGTCCTTGGTATGCAGGGAATCCAGAATAACCAACACGACCTTGGCTCCTTCAATTTCTTTCCTGATGGCGTCAATTATTTCAGGTGAGGTTGAACTACCCAGGAGAAAATCAACTTTTTCCTGGAAAATGGGAACCTTTCTCGCCTCTTCCGTATGGTCTTCGATATCAACCGTGATGACTCTTCCATTGGGATTGACCTGGCTTAGAATACTGGCCCAGACGATGGCGCTTCCGCCGTGATAAGTGCCTGCCTCAATGACGAAATCGGGTTTTAATTCGGAAATGGTTTCCTGAATGATCCAGACATCGTTTGGATTCTGCAGGGTGGGTATCCCCATCCATGTGTTTTTCATCCAGGTATTGGGATCTTGATAGGAAATTTGATGGAATAAATCGATAACCTGGGAAAACGTGATGGTGTATTCCTTTGATTGTGCATCCTTCAGTAACAGATACTGGGCGATGTTCCCAATAACGAGCGATGCAATGATCAGAGTAAGAGCTATCCGCTTAATGGAAATCGTTTGGTTTGGCATGATTTTTTCCTCATTGAAAGTTAAATGATCCTGAAATCATTACACCCCCGGAAAACAAAAATCCATAAAAATAAATTGAGATTCTCCATATTTTTTTCAGGTAATGACATTATCTGAAACGAAAGGAGCGCTCCTCAGAAACGATCTCTGCTCCGGTGCAGAATTGAGAATGAAGAATTCAGAAGGAACGTCTTCGACTTTAGGGATTCAGAATACGGATTCAATGACTTCTTTGTCTTTGATAGATATTTTTAGCAACTGAAATCCGGCGCGATACACATAATCAGGGAGTTCCGTATTACACCACACGCATATCACATCTAAGGATATACTCTCATATTTCATATATTCAGGTAATAATACTTTTAATTCATAGACCTGATAAGGTTCAATTTTTTGATTGGTTATTAAATTGATTCCTTCTACAGAAATATCAGTTAAGTGTCCTATTAACTGATTGGTATTTCTGTCAACAGTTTTGAAAAATTCATATAAATGATTTCTGGGAATTTTTCTTCTGTTTAACATAAGGAGATCCTCTGATTTAACACATTAAACCGCATATTATAGGCCATACAGGCCATACAAATCCAATAAGCAATTATATTTCTAACCCGCTTTATTTTTGATAGTTAAGAATAAATAAATTAAAATAATTGATGAGAAAAAATCCTGGAAGGAATTTTCATTACTTTTAGGTAACATGAATATTACTCAATTGTAATAAAGATATTGGAGAGGGCTCCATGGGTGCCGGGGATATTTTCAATGATGGTCTCATACTTTTGATTTCTGAGGTATTTAATCTAGGAATTATATTTAGACATGACGCGAGAATCCTCCGTTACCATGCCTCAATGATATTTTTTCCCGGCCAGCATCAAAAAATATTTTATTTTTTTTATTGAAGGTATATTTCATCGTGTTATCTTTATTAAAATTGTAACACTTAATTCACAGGAGACCGTATCATGCCCCTGATCCGATTTGGCGTTTCACTGGAAAAGGACCTCCTCAAACAGTTCGACTCCCTGATCAGTCAACAAAAGTACACCTGCCGCTCGGAAGCGATCAGGGACCTCATCAGGGAAGATCTGGTCAGAAAACAATTCCGTACCAATAAAAAAATCGCCGGCGCGATAACTCTTGTTTACGATCACCATAAAAGGAGCCTCGTCAATCAATTGACCAATATCCAGCATGATTTCGGCCATCTCATCCTGGCTTCCCAGCATATGCACCTGGACCATGACAACTGTCTTGAAATCATCGCCGTACACGGCAGCGCAAAACTGATCCAAAAATTGTCCGACAGTCTCAAATCCGTCAAAGGCGTCAAGCACGGAACACTCAGCCTGACGACCAAAGGGAACGAATTTTAATTGACTATTTTTTTAACTTAAATCGTAGCACGAATATAAAATTCGTAATACATTTAACAACCAAGATGGAGAAAGCAATGTTTTCGAACCAACAAAAAATTTTATGCCTGTTTTTATTCTGCCTGGCCTCGCTTCCATGCACCTATGCCGCAGACCGCCCCATACGGGTCCGGATTGATCTGCCGTTGTCCACGGTCACGGAGAAAGAAGAAATCGGCGACGACGGAAGCGTCACAAGCGTAGTGGGTGAGGAACAGATCGATAAATTAAATGCCCAGGAATTGACCTCGGCCTTGAGACGCGTGCCGGGAGTGACAATCTCCCGGTATAATCCCCTTGGATCATACGGCGGAGCTGACGGAGGCAGCGTGTATATCCGCGGCCACGGCTCCGGTCGCCCCGGCAGCGAAATCAGAATTTATGTGAACGGGGCACCCTTAGAATCCGGCGTATGGGGACATCCCCTCATGGATACGGTTCCGGTGGATTTTGCAGAAAAAATCACTGTTTTCAAAGGGCCGCAACCCCAAACTTACTCCGGCACGTTCGGTTCTGTTAACATCAGCACCCTGGAGAGAAATTTGCCAGGATTTGAAACCAAAATCAATCTTGGATACGGCGAGTTCGACACCGTTATCGGAAATTTGACCCACGGCGGAAAAATATCCGGTTTTAATTATTATATCGGGGCTTCTCATAAACAGTCTGAAGGGCACAGGCCTCATGCCGACGCGAGTCTCAACGCTGAGTATTTAAGACTGGGCGCGGATATATCTGAAGAAAACCACCTGTCCTATATCGTGCAGGCCACGGATAACTGGAGCCGTGACCCGGGACGCATAGACCGTCCCATACCCGTGCGCGATAAATTCACCACCAGAACAGTCTCTCATGTGCTGCGCATGGACAAAAGCGGAAAACAGGTAAACGGCTTTTCCCTTTTCTATGCCGAGGACGGAACAATCCGCTGGGCCAAGGACAACCTGAACGGAATGGGAACCCCGCCCGGCAATTCGAATACGGATTGGACCAATTATGGTTTTCGGTCTTCTTATGATATGCTGATCGGAAACTTCACGCTGACCGGAAGCCTCGACTATGAATCCAAGGGCGGTGAATCACAAAATGTCACGGTAACAGGCATGGTTCCGTTCAGCTTCAAAGGCAGATTTAACACCATTGCTCCTTATGCAGGAACGCGGTATCTGTTGGAATTGAATGAGCTGAAACTCATTCCTTCCGCAGGCATCCGGTTTTATAAAAACAGCGACTTTGATTCTGAAACAGCGCCTTGCCTTTCCGTTACCGCTGAAAAAAATGGGGGGAAAATCTATGTACTGTATGCCAGAGGAGTCAATTATCCGGGTGTCTATGCCAAGGGAGTATCCGCTTCTACGCTGAGCCGGCTGGATGCCGAGGTGCTCGACAGCGTGGAATTGGGATTTCACTGGACTCACTCCGATAAAATCGCCCTGCAGGCTTCGGTGTTCCGTTATGACAGCAGCAATCATCTTCAATCCACTCCAAACGGATTACTGAATATCGGACGGATCAAAACCAACGGGGGCGAAACATCGGTCCATTTCTTCCCGGGAGAGAATCTGGTTATATTTTTGGGATTGACGTTTTTAAAACCAGATGATGAACTCTCCCCCCGAATGCCTGGATTCAGCGCCAGCGCAGGAATTTCGTCTCAATTCATGGATCATTTGAATCTGTCAATTGATGCGCAGTATGTCGGTTCCCAGTATGCCTATAACGGTCGGTCAGGGTCCTTGTCCCAAACGGACATGGAAGAGATCTCTGATTACCTGACTGCAAACCTGAAAATGAGCTGTGATCTGTCGGTATTTTCCGGAATTCAGGGTGAATGTTATATGGCCGTAGAAAACTTGACGGATGAAACATACGAATACCTTCCCGGTTATCCGATGGCAGGAAGAAATTTTTCAGCCGGAATCAAATGGAAATTTTAAGCGTTTAAATGATCAAAACAAATGAAATCGCTTATTGCGCTATTTTAGGGGCGGTTGCCCTGCTTCTGCCGCTTGTGTTTCATCTTTTCCACCTGGGACATATCTTCATGCCGATGTATCTTCCGCTTGTATTGCTCGGTTTTTACGTGGGTCCGGCTGCAGCCGGGATCACTTCCTTTATTATCCCGCTCATCTCAGCCCTGGCCACGGGCATGCCTCCCTTTTATCCTCCGGTGGCAGCCGTGATGTC
>JAFGBW010000152.1 GCA_016932965.1 Candidatus Auribacterota bacterium | reverse complement strand
CCGCTTTCTGAGTTCTTCTTGTCCTAGCTCAAGCCCGATCTGTTTGATCATGTAATAGATAAGGACAGCAATGCCGCTGGAATCCATGCCCCCGGACAACGACAGAACAAAACCCCTGCTGCTGCTTTTACGGAGGTAATCATACAGGCCCAGTCCAACAGCACGGGTGAATTCCTCTTTTTTAAGATGGACAGAATGTTCCCAGCTATCAACAGGGCAGGGTTTTTCCGCATGGACGATTTTTGGGATATGCCAGGAAACAGGGACTTCAAAAAATACGGACTTTTTAAAATCCGGCATGGCATTGGGATTTCTGGATTTGTGAAGCCGGATTTCATCCATGTCCGCCACCGCAGTCAACAGCTGAACAGCTTCATAAGAGAACCGTTTTCCCTGGGCGAGTTCCCTGCCGCAGAAAGTGATGAGCCCGCCGCCGTCATAAATGATCCGGCCCGCTTCGCAGCCGTTGAGGTTGCTGTAAAGGTACAGGGCCTGGCAGAACCGGGAACTATCGATTAGAATCTGTTTCCGGATAGCTAATTTACCGAAAGCAAAATGACTGGCGCTGGGGTTCAAAACGATATTCACGCCCTGACCGGCGAATTCCCTGGCAGGCCGGTTGGATGTCCATGCGTCTTCACAGATTTCTATTCCGATTTTGAAATCCCCAACTTTAAAAACAAGATCCCCCACAGGAATATTTTTTCCTTTCCAGACCAGTGTCCGGCGGACTCCGCAAGGCCAGGGTTTAAACCAGCGGGATTCATAATGTACCCCTTCTCCGGCCAGAAAACGTTTGCAGACAATGCCTGCAAGTTTTCCGTCACAAATAAAGGCCGATCCGTTGAACAGGGCATGATCAATATAAACAGGCAGTCCCAGGCACACTGCCATTTTTTTTGTATGAGGTAAAATGAGCTCCAGCTGGCGGAAAGACTCCTGCGTAACGTAAGAGGCGTGGAAAGCATCCTCACACCCGTAACCTGTGATGGAGAGTTCCGGAAAACAGACCAGGCTGATTTTTTCTTTCTTGGCGAGTTTCAAAGCTGTCAAAATATTCTGGGTGTTATTGTTCCAGTCCAAAGGCGTCTGGTTTAATATGGCGCAGCCTGTTTTGATGAGATTCATGGAAATCCCCCCATTTTATGGATCTGATACCAGGCCAGCCCGTACAGAGCCGGAATGGACCGGATTTTATCGAACGCTTGTTCAAAAGGGATAATCAATACCTCGATGTGTTCATTCTCATGTGGGTTGGAATTGATTTTATTGTTCCATTTTCGGATTTCGCTCCGGCACAACTCCTTTTCAAAATAAAAATAGAAAATCCCCTCATCCAATAAGCCGGGAGAAGTGTACAGCGGCTCCGTATTGATCGGATGAAGAACGGTGTCACCCAGGGGCAGACCCACTTCCTCATCAAATTCCCTTACAGCCACTTTAGCCGGATCATGGATTTCCTCGTCGAGCATGCCGGCAGGAAGCTCATAGAGAAACCCGCCTCCCGCAGCGCGAAGCTGCTTGACCAGAATCACATGGCATTCCCCTGATTCTTTTTCCTTCAGGATTGGAATGATGACCACCGCATGACCACGGATCAGAACAAAAGGAGGCATTTTCACGCCGGTTCCGGTTTCAACGCAAATGTCCAGAAAGGCAAAGAGTACTGCTTTCCCGCTGCTCCGCGGAACCATCCAAAGCAGTTTTTCATCACGGACAGCCATTTTGTTCTGCTTGAGGAGTTCATGCCATGCCCGGTATGGAAGACAATTTTTCAGTTCTTTGAGCATGAGACAATCCTCTACAGTTTTATGATAGACTTTTATACAAGATTTTGTTGGAATTCCGTAATGGATATTATGAACTAAAAAATAGCATACTAACAATATAAATTAAGGAGAGTTGATATGAAGAGGTCATTGGGATTAGGGCTGTTTTTTTTCCTGATATGGACAGGCAGCGTGTATTGCCAGGAAGCGGAAACAAAAGAGGAGACAACCCCGACATCACAGCCTGAGATCCGGACATTCAATGCCCCCGGAAAGGGGAGTCAGCCTCTTTTCGTGCAGCAGACGACCCCTGTGCAAATGGGCGAACAACAAAGGCCTATGACCCCTCCTGCACCTTTTTTCGAAGAACTGAACCAAATTTCAGATGAGGAAGCGTTGAACTTCCTCAAAGAAAATAATCCCCCTCAGTATGAGAACATCATAAAGATCAAGGATACTGACTCAGACGATTATCAAAGACAAATACAGAGGGCAAAATTCCTTTGTTACCGGCGCAACAGGATGAAAAAAAACCATCCTGAAATGTATGCCAGGAACGAAAGGATGCGTAAAAACAACAACCAGCTTAAGGAATTGAGAAAACAGTATACCGAGGAAAAAGACGAAAATAAAAAACAGGAGATAAAAAAAGAAATCCTTCAGATTTTATCCGACGAATTCGATATGCAACAGGAAACCATGAAGGAGAATCTTGAAAAGATGAGGAAGGGGCTGGAGGACCAGGAAAAGAAAGTGAAAGAAAATGAAGAGAAAAAAGATGAACTCATTGAAAAACGGTTTGATCAGATGCTGACGTTCAATAACACGAATACTCCAAATATGAAGCCGTCTCCCTTCATCAGGCCCCCGTCAGAAGCCAACGGCCCCCGTCCGACTACCCGTTTAACAGCCGAGCCTGAATCGAAAAAGTGACGGGTTACCTGGACCATTTATTCTTTTCAATCAGACCGTAGGACAACTGAATAAAGGCAAGCAGTTTCTGCTCGAGCTCATCATGGTAGCCTTCCGGCAGATCCGGCTGAAAGCTGAGCGTCTCCAACCGGTTCTGGAGACTGTGCTTCAGGCATCCTTTATCCGTCAATATAGCGACCAGGTCACCTTCGGTCATGATGATCCAGTCCCTTTTTCTGTTAAAAAGGCTTTCCCCCGCGGAAGCGAATTCATCTTTGATCCCCAACAGATCTAAAATGGTAGGCATGATGTCCAGATGCGAGGCTGCCGCAGTGATGGTTTCAGGTGTGAATATTTTCGGCGCGTAAATCAATAAAGGAACATGGAATTTATCCAGGAAGGAATCATCCTGAAAAGAACCAAGGGGATGATCTGCCGTGAAAATAAAGACCGTGCGGTCGAACCAAATGGACTGTTTTGCCGCCTTCATGAATTCCCCCAGACTCCAGTCGGCATAATAAAGCGAATTTAAAAATCCGCCTTCTCCCATATTGGCATGAGGATATTTTTCGAATTGTTTTCCCGCCAGAGGATAAGGTCCGTGCGTGGAACCTGTACATAAATAAGCAAAAAAAGGTTCCCGGGCCTGGTCCAGTTTCTTTTTTAAAAATTGATAGGTTTCATAGTCCCATCCGTATTGGGAACTATTGACATCAGGATATGACAGCAAAATGGGAATGTCCTCCATTCCGTAATATTCCTGAAAACCGACGGTCTTTGCGATGGAATCCATGCGATAGGAACGGCGCCGGAAACTCTGAATAAAAAAAGTCCGGCAACCGTTTTTAGCTGCCAGCTCCCCCAAATGAGTCAATTTTGAAGTTTCAAGACCGTATCCCAGATAAGGAATTCCCGGTAAAATCGGAACCCCGGTGAGTGTTGACTGAATGCCTTCGATGCTTCTTTGCCCGGCGGAATAAAACCTGAGATATTTTCTCCCTTTTTCCGCCAGGGAATCAAAACAGGGCGTAACGCCGTAATTCTTATACGCGAAACTGTCCACATATTTATAGCTCCAGCTTTCGAGAAGAACAAAAACAACATTGATATTTTTCGGCCGGGTCTGAAGAGAAATCATCATGGGATAGTCGGTTTCTTTAAGATTGAGTATCTCATGGATTTGTTTGTCTGAATAAAAATGGGGTTCCGGACGCTGAGTTTCAGAGGAGGAATGGTAAAGAGTAAAAAGGCCGTTCAGCGTGAGGTTCCCTAAGATGGTGTCTCCGGATTTGAACGCATCAATGATATTCAGGGATTTTGGGGAAAACGAGCCCCGTATTCCTAAAAAAATAAACAGGATGAATACAATCCATTTCAGAAGAGGTCTTTTCATGTCTTTGGGGGAATAGGAAAGGATTTTTTTCCAGATGAGAAAAAGAATGGAGGCAACTAAAAGAAAAAAAACGACTATGATCTTATAGCTTTGAAAAAGGGCATGAAAAATAAAACCCCAGTCATTTTTCAGGGCGGTGAATTCCCTGCCTACATGTCTTTTAACGAAGTCGAAATAAACGAGGTCTGCAAAAAGAAGACCTGTTCCCAGGAGCACTAAAAAATACATGAACCAGCCACCCAATAGCAAACCCTTGTCTGGTTTTACAGGCTGCGTCATCAAAAGAAGAGGCAGGGCAGCGAACGTGAGAATGATGGAAAGGTCAAAACGAAAACCATTCAAAAAGCAAAACAGAAGAGAGGAAACCGGGTAAGGGAAAAATGAGTCATGATACATCAACAAAAGCGCTATCCTGAAAAAAAATAAGACCGATAAGGCGATAAAAAGAAAAAGAAATCCCTTTTTATAGCTGGTCATATTAATACCAGTAGTTGCTGTCGACAAATTCCGGTTTTTCAGGTTTAGGCGGGGGGGCCTTCTTGACAGGCTCTTTTGGTTTTGGAGGAGGAGAAGGGGTTTTCATGGATTCCTGCACAACAGCAGGTTTAGGCGGAGGGGGATACCTCTTGATATAACTCCAGATCAAAGGGTCCTGGGGAAACAGCTTGACGGCCTTATCCAGATAAAATTGGATCTTGTCCTTGAACCGCAGCTTTTCACAAACAGGCAGGAGCATCTGGTATGCCGGTAAAAAGGACTCCTTGATTTTAAGACACGCTTCCAATGCCTCCACTGTTTTTAACTCATTCATCTGTTTCTGATAGGCTTTGGCCATTTCGTACCAGGCTTGATAAACACGGTCATTGATTTTCAGCACTTTTTCAAAATCCTGGATGGCTTCCTTGAAATTGCCGCTCACCATGTAAGCGATGGCGCGATGGAAATACGCATCCAGATACTTCCTTTTACCCTTGATCGCGTCATCAAATTCCCTCACGGCAGAGGCGATGATATTGCCCTGCAGAGAGTTTCCCCCGATCTGATACATCATGAGAAAAACCCTGCCTCTTAAATAATGGATTTCAGGATCGCGGTCGTTTAATTCCAGGGCCACCTCTGATTCCTGTATGGCCTGATCATATTTTTTCAGCACAAAGAGGATTTTCGTGATGGTTTTATGCGCGAGAAAATGTTTAGGTCTGAGCTTGATGACTTGAGATAAATCCGAAAGCGCGGGATAATACTGTTCCTCCTTGAAAAGAAGGATCCCGCGCTCCAGCAGGCATTCGGAGCGTTTTTTCCATTCGGGACTGCTGGATTCCAAGGCCCTGGTGAATTTATGATAAGCTGCCCTCGGGGAATGTGCGGCCAGTTTTCTCCCTTCTTTGTAGAGAGCATCTGAATTCTTAGCGGCGTCTTTGGCGTGGAGGTACACCCCATTGGAGAAAATCCCGGCAAGCAGAATCCAGGACAAAAAACATGATGCAATCCGGATAATAAACTGAGAGATCCTTTTCATTTATTCCCGCTCTGTTTGTTAAAACTCTTATAAAAAGTCAGTACCAATGAATGTCATTATGCTGAATCATTTGATTTTGTATAGAGGCAATTGAGGAATTGAATCTTTTAATTCATCCACTGAGCAGGACAGGATCACCATTTTTTAAATATCACAAATACAGCGGCAACAATCATCAAAAACCCGACAATAGTATTCCACTTCAATCCTTCCTTCAAATAAAGGACTGAAAAAAAACAAAAAACCACCAGCGTGATGACCTCCTGGATGGTTTTTAATTGTACGGCGGAAAACTGGCCGTGGCCGATGCGGTTTGCAGGCACCTGAAAACAATATTCAACAAAGGCAATAAGCCAGCTGATCAATACCACCTTCCATAAAAGGGTATTTTTAAATTTCAGATGCCCGTACCAGGCAGCGGTCATAAAAATGTTCGATATGGTTAATAATAGTATGGTTCTCATTGTAATCAGGTTAGCCTCTGTACGAAGAGATATTATGTCAGATCCGGGCCAAAAACCCGAAGTACTTGGTCCATTATAAAAAAAAACATGACTCAGATAATCAGTTTCTAATAATTGGTGTTTATTGTCCACATTGATTTTTGTATGGACAAAGGGAAAGTTTTGATATAGTAAGCTCCTTCTTTTTCAGATTACGTCAGATATTGAACAGGGAGAAAGATCATGCCAAAAATTTGTTATAGTTGCGGTAAACATTCCGTGATGGGCGGTTCCAAGGTGATGAAAGGAATCCCCAAAAAAAAAGGCGGAATCGGTTTGCACTGCACGGGAACATCCAAACGCCGGTTCAAGCCCAACCTCCAGCGCGTTAAGGCAAGAATCGACAAGACAGTGAAAACGATATGGGTTTGCACTTCATGCATTCAAAAAGGCCTTGTTGATAAAGCCTGAAATCCACTCAGCCTGACGGCTTCTCACAATTTAATCAGTCTGGTTCATCCATTACAAGCCGCCGCTACAGCGGTTAACCTCGAAGAAAAGATCTTCTGCCTGAAAAACGAGGACTCCATATCCGCTGACCAACAGCACAAAGGAAACGTTGTGGCCTTATTTCCTTTAAAAATTCATTTTGGACTGACCTGATTATATTATAAGATCAATCACGGCAAAAAGGAGCGGCTGTCATGTTGTTTTTGATTTTTACTTCTGTTCTTGTTCTTTTTTATATAGCATATCGGTATTACGGCAGAACAATCCTTTCAAAACTGTTCGGCATTGATGACGTCAATCCAACCCCTGCTCATGCTCAGGAAGACGGGATTGATTTCGTACCCACGAGGGGAGCTATTCTGTTCGGCCATCATTTTTCATCCATTGCCGGAGCAGGCCCCATTGTCGGACCCGTCATCGTCGGCATCGCTTTCGGCTGGCTCCCGGCTCTCATCTGGATCATTATTGGGTCCATCTTCATCGGCGGGCCGCATGATATGGGCGCCATTGTCGCATCCATCAAACACAAAGGCAGGTCCATTTCTGAAATCGCAAACCAGTATATTTCCGGCCTCTCCTACAAGCTTTTTCTCCTCTTTATCTGGCTGGCCCTTGTATACATTCTGATCGTCTTCATGGACCTGACTTCCGCCTCATTTGTAGAGGACGGAGCCACGGCCACATCCTCATTTCTGTATATCTGCTGTGCCGTTTTATTCGGATTGTCCATCTATAAATTCAACATGAAAATCCTCCACAGTTCGTTGATTTTCGTCCCTCTCATCTTTATCGGAATAGCTCTGGGAATCGAATTCCCTCTTAGCAATGTTCCTGAAATCCTGGGATCCCAAAATAATTTTTTCAATATAGTGCTCATGATTTATGTCTTTATCGCCTCCACTTTGCCGGTGTGGCTGCTCCTGCAGCCAAGGGATTATTTGAGCTCCTATTTATTGTATTCCTCGGTTCTGGCCGGTGTGGCCGGGATCGCATTTGGCGGATTCGCCATTCATTATCCGGTGTTTACTTCATACACATCGGATTATCTGGGGCCGCTTTTTCCGCTCGTCTTTGTCACCATTGCCTGCGGCGCTGTATCCGGATTTCACGCCCTGGTCGGTTCAGGCACGACATCAAAACAGATCACTAAAGAAAGTGATGCGGTCAAAATCGGTTATGGAGGAATGCTGGTCGAAGGGATTGTCGCGGTGATTGCCCTGTCAACCGTCATGATATTGGCCCCGTCAAAAGAACTTTCGTCAAAAGCACCGCTGACCGTATATGCAGAAGGGATCGCCTCTTTTCTGGCCATATTCAAACTTCCTCATGAATACGGAAAAACCTTCGGACTCTTGGCGCTTGCCTCCTTCATCCTGACGACACTGGACACGGCCACGAGGCTCGGACGATATATTTTTCAGGAGTTTTTTAACCGGATGGATTCCAGAAACAGGTGGAGCGCCACGTTTGCGACACTGGTCCTTCCGGTCATAGGTTTGTTCTCCAAGCTCAAAGATCCTCTCTCCGGAAAAGTGCTCCCGGCCTGGAAGGTCATCTGGCCGCTTTTCGGCACAACAAACCAGCTGCTGGCCGGACTCGTTCTTCTGGTCATCTCCGTGTATCTCTTAAAGAAGAATAAACCGATTTATTATACCCTTATCCCGTGCCTCTTCATGGTGGTCATGAGCTTATGGTCCCTGATAGAGCTCATCAATAAATATCAATTTTCCATGATCGGAATGATTGCGATAGGCATTCTCGTCCTGACTGTCATTATTGTGATCGATTCAATCCGTACGATAAAAAATCATCGTTACAGAAAAAACGCCTCATGAACGGCAATCCTTCATTTTTACTGCTTGCATTGATTGGAATTTTTGCCGGATTGTCAGCCGGTTTTTTCGGCATAGGAGGCGGCATCATCATCGTTCCCGCCCTGGTTTATTTAGCGGGATTTTCCCAGCATTCGGCAATAGGAACCAGCCTGGCCATTTTACTCCCCCCGGTCGGCCTGGCTGCTGTGATTGAATATCACAGAAAAGGACACGTTGACTTTCGATCCGCCATCATCGTCGCGTTCTTTTTGTTTGTTTTTGCGTGGATTTCATCCCGCCTGGCCAACCGCGTGAATGAACCCTATTTGAAACTGGCCTTTGGCATTTTCCTGGTTTTAATCGGATTGTATGTGGTGATCAACAGCATTTTCATGATTAAAAAACCGGTTTAACCCAACGCGACATCCAGGATCATCATGATTAAAAATCCGAGCATGGCTCCCCCGGTTGCCAGGTCCGTGTTATTGTTCCTCTGGGATTCCGGGATCACCTCTTCAACAACCACAAAAAGCATGGCCCCGGCGGCAAAGGCCATGGCGTAAGGCAGCAGGGGTTTTGCCCGCACAACCAGAGCGGCCCCGAGAACAGCTGCAACGGGTTCAACCACCGCGGAAAGCTGGCCGTACCAAAAGCTTTTGTAACTTGAGAGTCCTTCTCGGCGAAGCGGTACGGATACGGCAAAGCCCTCAGGAAAATTCTGAATCCCTATCCCTGCAGCCAGGGATAAGGCCCCGGTGAGGGTGGCCTCCGGGAAACCGGCTGAAACCGCACCAAAGGCAACCCCAATGGCGAGTCCTTCCGGGATATTGTGAAGGGTGATTGCCAGAACCAGCAGCGTGGTTCGTTTCCAGGTCGTTTTCATGCCTTCTGCTTCGGATACGGGGAATCCAAGATGGAGATGCGGAAGAACCTTGTCGATCGAACGCAGAAAGATCACCCCGGCGAGAAAACCGATGGAGGGGGGGATCCATCGGGGAAGGTTTCCGTGCCCTGACATGGCAATGGCGGGTTCCAGCAACGACCAGAAACTGGCTGCGATCATGACTCCGCCGGCAAAGCCAAGCATGGAATCGAGTACTTTCTGGTTTGCTTCTTTTGTCATGAAAACAGCCGACGCCCCCAGAGCTGTGAATAACCAGGTGAAGATTCCGGCGCCTAACGCCTGCAATACGGGATGAAGATGCTGAATAAAGGGGTGCATACAGCCGTCCTAAACATCATTTTGATCGTTTCTTTTTCATTATGCATCATCACCCTGATGCAGCAAAGCTTAATCTGATTCCGGCTGGCTGATGCATAAACATTCAAGGTTCACGCGTGCTTAAGGAAGGAGGCTTCAATTTTTTTAATCACATTTGCTTTTTCATGTCCCGATAACTTCTGCAAAAGGGGCAGAACCGGCTGAAAAAATGGATCACCGTATCGGTTTTTTCCTTTCCGAAACATCTGACAAGAAGCAGATGTCCCGGGCATCTGCCGCAAATTTTCGAAAGCCTGGCCCTCATTTCTGCTGTCGGGAAAAAAAGCATCTTAACTATTCCCGCTGCAATCGTCATCAGGCCGAAAGTACACACGACCGAAGCACCGGTCGGAAAATCCTTTGCGGCGGACAAATACACGCCCATGAAACTTCCTATGGATCCCAGGACCCAGCCCAGGATAAGCCGTTTCGCGAAATTTTTCGTGAAAAGCATCGCGCATACAGCCGGGATGATCAGAAATCAATCGAAGAAGGAAGAGCGTTATCCATTTTTGAAATAAACAGTAAATGGCTGTCCCGTGAAAAAAAATATCCCGGCAAATTTTTGATAAAAGAAGCAACAGGTATGTCAAAATCCATATCTGCCAGCCGGACATAGGGAAATTCCATCTTCAATTTTCCACGATACCGTATGGGTATGAACATCGGCTTCATCCTGCCGCAGCAAATCATGACATTCGCGTTATGTTGTAATCACTTCTCATTTTTTACGACTCTCTACATGCTTAAGATTTGTATCCAGCATTGCCCTGCTTCCCAGTAACGGTTAAATTAAATTTAAAAAAATAAAAAGTTTTTAATCAGAGCTGACAAAATTCTATTTATCTCCCTCTGCCTCCGCCCCGTCCGTTACGCGGACCTCTTCCTAAACCTCTTCCCATACCCCGGCCAAAGCCTTTGCCGCCGCCTCCCATGCCAAAACCAGAACCAGGAAATATTTGCCTTTGATTGGGAGAGAAATTCTGTCTTGATTGTGTCTCAGGATAAATTGCGTCTTGGGGACAAATTTGCATGCATTCACCGCAATCCATACATTTATCGGCATCAATTACGGCTTTATCATCAACGATTGATATTGCCCCGGCAGGGCAAACATCAACACACGCTCCGCAACCCACACATTTTTTTCTATCTATCTTATACATTTTCAGTGACCTTCTGGAGGTATATACTGTGACAGTCTTATATCAACTCATTTTATACTCTGATTTATTCAAAAATATTTTATATAAAATTGATCCGATTATTAATACAATGCCTAATAACAGACATACAGAAGGTCCGACAGAAAAATCCAGACGTTCAGCAAATAAAAGCCCAAGAAATGAAGAAAATATTCCTGTAATCCAGGTAATTAATAAGCGATAAAATTGATTTTTTGAATATAATGCAGAAAGTGCAGCAGGAATAATAAGAAAACCAAAAACTAACACTACTCCACCAATTTTAACTGATTGTGTTATTACAATTCCAACTAAGGTGTAAAAAATAAAATCCCACATGACAACATTAATGCCTAATTCCTGTAGATGTTCATAATTTTCAGATATTTTATCAAAAGATTTACGAAAAAGATAAAAAAAGAAACCAACTGTTGAAAAAATCATTAAACACCATAAAATATCTTTTTTCCCCACCCAGAGAATACTGCCTGACAGCATTTCAGTAACATGACTGTGTGCTCCGGTAGTAACCCCGATTAAAAAAAGTGCTGCTGCCGCAGCTAGGGCATAAAAAATTCCTATGACTGCTTCTAGAGGAATTTGAATAATCTTTTTCCTGACTAATGCAAAAAAGAAAGCCACTGTTAGGGTAAAACTTATAGAAAATAAGTATGATAGTATTGAATCCCCATGAACATGAAAAAATATATGTGCCGTAATAGCACCCAAAGCTGCTACTTGAGCTAATGTTATATCAATAAATATTATTTCCCTTTTTAAAACATGTATACCAATATATCCCAGTATAAATGTCATAAGAACACATGCTAGAAAAGGCATGCCTAACATCTCTATAAAATAGCTCATGATTTATTCCTCACCCCTTTAATAATTAATGAAATTATAAAAGCTATTCCCATTGCTAAAACTAATGAAGGGCCATATGGAAAATTAAAAAAATAGGAGGCCGAAAGACCTCCTAGACAAGACAAAAAACCAACAGTCCATCCTAATAATACTCCAAGAACCCAATTCCTGGTAAAAAGCAGAGCTATAGCCGCAGGAATCATTAAAAAAGCATATGCTAAAAGCACCCCGGCTATTGGAACAATTAAAACTGTAATTATTCCTTGTGATGCAAAAAATAAAAATTCCCAGATTCTGACCCTGCTGATATTGTCCGTATTTTCAGTGAGCCCTATAAATTTTTCGCGAAATTGAAAATGAAATATCAGCAATATGATATATACACTTAATGTAACAATAACAAGCGGCCAATTTACCCATAACATAGAGCCGGAAAGTGTTTTGGTTACATATGTTCCGCCACCTGATAATTTATCACCTAAAAGGAGACAGGCAACTAAACTCAAGGCATACATTATTCCAATAACTGCTTCACGGGGAATTATATTACGTTTAGGCGCTATCATTGTAAGTAAAAAAGAACCAAAAAGGACAGCTATCAAAGATATAAAATAAGAATTGACAGTTCCATATTTTATACCGATTCCAATTCCGATTAATGCCCCAAAAGCAGCTAACTGGTCTAATACAAGATCAGAAAAAATCAACATTCTGCGAATAATATGTAAGCCAATGTAAGTATGCAATATTAAGACCACTGCTATAAGCGATATTTGAACTAAAAAAAATTTTAATATTTCTGACATATTAAATTATTCCTTTATTACCGGCAGCTTTTAACAATCCATTGATCCAGTAATCTACAAGCTGAAAATAATCATCAACTCCAAACTCGCCTTTGATATAAAGAGGTACTATTACAGCTTCTGCTCCTACTCTCTCTGCTACTGTTCGAATTTTCTGTTCGTCAAAATAATTAGCCGCCAGAATAATTTTAATGTTTTTTGATTTCATCATTTCAACAAGAGAGGTTACATATTTGGCTGAAGGAGAAATACCAGGCTTAGGTTCAACAGTTCCGGCTTCTTCAAGGCCAAAAAGCTTTACAAAATAAATCCAGTTTTTATGATAAGTTACGATTGCTTTTCCTTTAAGAGGCAACATCTTTTTCAGCCATCCACCCAGATAGTCAATCAAAGGTTTACCCTGATATTCTTTTTCCTCTAAAAAGGAAATTAAAGTTCCCTTTTCCGCCAGGTGACAAAGTGTTTGTCCTCCAAGAATTTGAACAAGCTCTTCACCAAAAAGGCGCACATCAATTTGATTCAGTAAATTTTCCAGATTAGTCTGATAATAAATTTTATTTTCCGGATCATTTTTTATTAAGCCTGCTGCTATGTTTCTTGCCGCAACTTTAATATTTATCGGACTACATGTCATATGAGGATTACCATAGATATGGACACCGCCTTCAGATCTTGACATTGTTTCCGGCTTTTCTAAAAGATTAACTCCTTGTGAGGCTGAAACATAACCAGTTTGTCCGCTTCGAATATCCGTATTTCCAGATTTATCAACAACAGTCGGCAACCACAACTCTAAATCAAGACCTGTTGATATTAAAACATCAGCATTTCTAACCATGTTAACAAATGATGGTTTTGGTCTGATAAAATGTGCATCCTGATTCCCTTCAACGATTGCTTTTACTGATATTTTATCCCCGCCTATTTCTTTGGCTAGAAATGCATAATCCGGAAGTGTTGCAACGACATTTAAGTTATTTTTTGCATACAGATTAATGTTTATTAATGAAAAAATGGTGATTAAAAAAAATAATTTATTTTTATGTTTCATTATTGATCCTCCTAATTATCAATATCTTTCATGTTTATGCGGACCTGCTGCAAATACTGTTTGGAACATAAATCGATTTTCTGTTTCTCCCATTCCGGATCCTTCTTCATGGTCATATTCAAGTCGAAATTTTACAAAGGGACTCTGAAACCAGGTAAGATAAACAGCCGTGAGTAGTCGATTAGCATCATCGGCTGAAACAGCATGAGGATAATATGGATAACCTTCAAGTTCGGCATATGGTTTATTATCAGGTTTATAATAATCAATATGCATACCGATATCGACAGTACGTGAAATTTTTGTGTTTAATGAAATGTACCATCCCAATGCGTTAATTGAATCAGCGCCAGATCCATCATATGCCTGAATATCTTTCTGACATAAATATAGTTCAGTTCTTATTTCAAAATTACGATAACGCATTCTATCTGTAGGCTCCCATAATATTGTAAAATCCAATCCATATACTTTTGTTGAAAACGATTCATTTATTGTTAATGGAACAGAATCCCGTAAAATATTCCATTCATCATTCCATGCCATTAAACCAGTAATGCCTAGTTCCAAATAGGTGCTGGATGTTAAATCCCGATAATTTTTATAATGCAACAGAAAATCAGGACGTTTTTTTGAATTACCACTATGGATCATTCCATTTTCACCATCAGTGATTTGTAAGGTGATTTCCTGGGATGTGCTGCTAAATGAATTCAACCAGTCAATTGATATTCCTGTTTGGTTTAATCCGCCTGGTCCAAAAATCATTCGAATAGGAAGAGGAAAATCAAAAAAGTCTAAACCATGTTTGTGCCATCTATTTATCACACCAAACTGTTGTCTGAATTTTCCTAATGTTAAATTACCACCGCCTAAAATTCCATAACGAGTGAAGTATGCTTCACCAAGTTCAGCTCCTTCTGAACTTACAGGAACTGCTGCCTTAAATTTTGAATAAGGATCAAGATAAGTTTCAAAATGCAGTCCTAATCCTCGAAAATTCCAGTCATAATGATCATTTTCATATGCATCCCCAAAATAATAAGTGCCAATTAAATCTCCGGTTACACTGATTTCAGGATTTAATGCCTGTAAACATAATCCTCCGGACTTAAAAGACATTTCTTCAAGTTTATCCGATTCATTGGCAGTTTCTTGAATAGCTTCATTTTCTGCTGCCTCACGCAATGCTTTAAGCTCATCATCCTGAGCCGAAACAGGGAAACACAAGTAAAATATAAACAATAATTTTAAACTTAAATTCAGTTTTATTTTCATATTTTCCTTTTCATAAATATATTTTCATAATCTTTTTTAGGATTCTTAATAAGACCCCAAACACTAGAAAAAAAAGAAGGGATTTTGCATTGATACACTATGACTCATTTTAAAAGCTCCTGAAATTTTTCAATAGGCATTGATCCGCTGAAGGAGTCCAGCATTCATGAACAGCGAGATAAACAGTCTCTTTCAGGGATCAGTTGCGGATGAAGGAAAAAAGATACAATCTGGAAAATGATTATGCGCGCGGGGGCGCTCTTGAATAATGATAGAAAAAGAAAAT
>JAFGBW010000151.1 GCA_016932965.1 Candidatus Auribacterota bacterium | reverse complement strand
AGTTTTGGGAAAAAGGATTCTCCGGGATACTATTATTTATTGTCCAGATATATAGAGGCTTCAGGAATGAGCCCTGATATTCATTTAGGGGTTATCCGATTTGTCCGCACTATCGCAACTAATCCCAAATTGAGAACCGCCAAACCTGGGGACCGGGCATTACAACAAGTCTTGATGAGTACCGGTATCGAAACATTACAGCCTTGGCGTAATACACCTGTTGCAGTTGCGAGTTAAAAAATTGCCCCTGCCATGCTTAATCTATCATCAATATCTAATCATTAAGTCAGAATAATTAAATATACTGTCCCCGGAATTCGATAACTGCTCATTTATTCATATCTTTTTCGTCCATTCTTCATTCTCAATTAAGTTTTTAAGTCGAGTAAATTCAAGATTTGTTCCTTCACAGACTGACTGTCCATATCAAACCAGTGAATGTCCTTCATCTTATTAAACCAGGTCCATTGCCTTTTGGCAAAATGCCGGGAATCTCTTTTGATGAGTTCAACCGCTTTATCAAAAGAATATTCCCCCTGCAGATGTTTTAAAAGCTGTTTATAACCAATGGCCTGCCAGCACACGGCATCAGGCGGGACCTTCATAGCCAGAAGGGCTTTTACCTCCTCAAGCAATCCTTCCTGTACCATTGAATCCACCCGTTTATCAAGACGACGATATAATTCCTGACGATCCATAGACAAACCCGCCAGGATGAACTCATCGGGAACCGGTGAAATCCATTGAGTCTGCATGGAAGAAATCGGCTTCCCATGCGAATAATAATAAGACATGGCCCTGATGATCCGGCGGTGATCATTGGGAGGAAACTGGCTGTACTTCTCAGGATCGGCCTTTTTCAATTCCTCACGCAGCGGATTAATCCCTTCTATCCTCACTCTTTCCTCCAACTGCTCCCGGATAAGAGCATCATCGGACTCATCAGGCAATAATCCCAGCAACAGGGATTTCAAATAGAGTCCGGTTCCGCCGGTGATGACCACGTTTTTATGGCGGGCCTGGACATCCTGAATGATCCGTGTCGCGTCTTCCAGATAACGTTTGGCATTGTATTTTTCAAAAGGGGAAAGAAACCCGATCAAATGATGCGGAACTATTTTCATCATTTCATTTGAAGGACAGGCGGTCCCGATCCTCATGCCCTCGTAAATCTGCATGGAATCGCTGGATATGATCTCCGCATTCCACTCCAGAGCGATTTCAACCGCCAAAGCAGTTTTACCCACCCCTGTCGGGCCCAGTAAGACCAGTTTTTTTTTCATGAAACAGTCCGTTTTCGGCAATGATTTTATTACAGTTTTACCCTAAAAGAATCAAGATACTAGCAGACAAAATAATATTTCAACCTCTTTGTTTAAGAACAAATACCACCACGAAGGGAGTGTATTTCTTTACCGAATACAAGATTCAATCTTCGTGCCCTTCGTGGCGACTTTATTTTTTATCCAATTGATATTGGATAAAAATAATTACATTTCATTATTTTTTAACAATGAAACACCCATAACGCACGAAAATTATATGAGGATTATCCTGCAACTCTCTTCACCCGTCTTGTATCAGGCTCATGTGTGAATCCTATTTGCAAATCATGAGAAAATAATTAGCGCGAGCACAAATGAACCGGACAGTAGTGATCTTATAATAAAATCCAATCCTTTGACAAATCTCATGATACAGTGTATTACTAAGGAAAGAAAACAAGAAGGCTATGATCCGATGTGCAACGGAATTTATTATAAAGCATTGTCTGTAATAACAGCGCTGTTGACGATCTCCTTTTCTCTGTCTGCAGAACCGCCTCATCCCTCCGGAATCAATATCAGAACATATCACGATCATAAAAAGCTTGAGCGTGATGTTCTCTCCCCCAATACAAATTTCCAGCAACTCCGTTCTGAATGGACTTCAGATTTTGAAAAGTTATTATGCCGCAACAGGATCGATTTTGCCACGGTTTCCTATTTCAAAGGCCACTGGGATCAGATCAGGGAAATCATCGAAGGAACCGTTCTGCCTCCTGATTACCTTGAAGTTCTGATCAGCGATGTCTGTAATGCCAATTGTGTCTATTGCCGCGGCGGAAAACGACACCACATGATCAGCAACCATTTTATTTCGCAGACTTCAGCCGATCAACTGGCGGAAGACATCCTCCGTTCCCCCGTCAGACGGATGAGACTCTCCGGTTATGTCGGGGACCCGTTCGCCGCCCAGGCTTATTCCTCATCTATAACACTGGGACAGAAATTAAGCAAAACTGTCTCCTTTGGTGTGGTGACAAACGGAATCGGTTTTGATCAAAAAGCACAGGAAACCTTCATCAACGCTGAATACGTGAATTTCAGTCTGGACGCGATGTCCGAAGAAGAGCATTTCCGGCTGAAAGGAAGAAAAGGGTTTGAAATAGTATTGAAGCATATCCGGGATTTCTGCTCCCTGAAATCACGGCTCCAGTCCAATGTCTCGGTCCGCGTTAGTTTTATCATGAGACATGATATTCTTGACCGTGCTGAAGATATCATCAGAGAACTGAAACAGGCTGGGGTCAATATAATCATCTTCAAAACCGCCATGAAATATGACGATCAGAGCAGACTGACCCCGGGGACATGGGAAAAAATAGAGGAGGAACTTGAAAAACTGAAACAGAGATATTCGGATGAGCCGGATTTTAAAGTGGTTATTTCTGATTCACTCAACAATGCCTCGGAAATCCTCACGAACAGCTCCATCCGGCCATCTTATCCCAGATGCTATTTCGCGGAACATCATCTGACCCTTTTTGCAGACGGCTTTTTCCGAGCCTGCTGTGATTCCTTCTGGAACAATTATCAGATCAAATTCGGCCATATGGACAAAGTCTTAATCGCCAGAGACTGGCAAGAGATTCAAAGGCAGTTGAAAAAACTCAATCCGGCTAAACATTGTTCGATCTGCCCCAGATTTCCCAATTCCTATAACATACTGATGAATTATCTATCCTCCATGAACTCGGAATACCCCGGTTACCTTGACTGGTTTGCTCATGAGGGATTGAATATTTTATCCAGTCAGTGTAACCGGATAGATACGCCGTCCCCCATGCAAAAAAACTCGGCTTAAAAAAATACACTTTTGCGATTTGACTCCCGTCCTAAATGGAGGTAAATCATTTCAAGGCAAAAAAAGCAGCTGACAGCAACTAACAATAGAAAAGAAAACCATGATTAGATTCTTCAAGCTTCTGCTATTCTTCTTGTTGATACATGCCGCTGCATCCCCCGTGTCCGGTTTATGCCGGAATTCCTGTATTGCCCCTGAAACCACCTTCAATGATCCCACGGAACAATCCGTTGAACTCCATCAGAGCCTTCTCTCAGACCAGCAAAACCTCCAATCCCTTCTCGAAATCAGTGAATACCTGCTAGGTAACCCCGCGGCCAATTCCCGACCCCTGCCCATCGAATACATGGAAGCAGTCCTGCGAAATGAATCCGCCGAATTCTCATGGATTGATCCTTCCCGGGTGACTTTCAAAGACCAGGTCGTTTATATCCCCCTGATAAAAGACTTCACCCCATTTGTGATCGCCGTCAGTCTGCCAGGAAATCAGGCTTTTTCCCTCCTCGGCGGGTATGAGTGCAAGGATCTTTCCGCAGCTTACCAGGTTAAAATTCTCCCCCCTGCCAGACCCCCTGCCAGACCCTCTGCCAGAGGCATCACTTCAACCCGGCCATCCGCTTCAGCCCGATTCAGACTGCCGGTCATTCAGGACAGCACTCCGGCAGAAATCACCTCCGCAGCTGATTCCCCCGCCGTAAACCCAGCTGATTCAGAAATGGAAAAAGAACAAAATCTAAAGGCGATGGAAACCATGATTTCCTATCTTGAAACCCCTCAACAGACCACGCACTTCAATGATGCAGATACGATCCTGATTCCCTGCGGTAAGGACGGCTCACTCGAAAAAACCGCACTTCGCCTCTGCCAGTCAGCCCAAGGCAGAAAACCACGGATCATTATCATCAAGCACTGGCCTACCCCAGAGATCAGCCAGCCGGATGAAACCGGCCTTGACAAACGCGCTCTTGAAATCAAACAAGCCTTTGTTTCCGCAGGAATCCAGCCTTCTGATCTTTATATGTGCAATCAGCCGGATGACCTGCCTCATCTTCTCCAGAGGGATTCCAAAACCTTCCTGGTCCAGGAACCCCTGTCTCTCCGGAGATCTGTCAGCCTTCTTGAAAACCTCCTTAAAGAAAAATTCCTTGGTGCCGTTTCCTCTTCAGTCATTGATAAAGAGAAAATCCGGGCTGAAAGCGCCTATTTTAAAGAAATTGCGGAAAAATGTCTTAACGAACTGCGCTGGATTCAGGATCATTTCCCGATCAATGCCCGCCGCTATTACCTCGAATATCTTCCCGACCCGGTGAATGACTCCTATGACAGGATATTCCGGCTGATCCGGAAGAATTCCAGAAATGTTTTTGAAGAAATCCGGCGGTACTACTCACGGAAACAAATGATCCGGAATTCCGGATTTAACAATGCCGGCGTTTTCCCTGACGGACAGGGTTCTTATTTCATTGATAACTGGGGCATGTCAGGGAACTGGCACTGTTCCTTTCCTGAAAACCAGGATATCCCCAACCGCTTCCTCATGAGAGCCGTCGACGCTGTTTCCAAAGCCCTCGATGACAACGTTTCCAATGAACAGGCGGTCCGGGTTTCAATCGTCACCAGCCTGGATTCCCTGCCCGGTGACGCGGCAGTAAGTCCCGACCGTCAATGCGCTGTTTCAATGGATCAGCACACGGTTTATCTCTCAACCGCATTCATCCGGCAAAGCAGGAATAAACAGGAAAAAATCCTCAGGGGACTCATCGGCGGCAATGCATCCAGGCTTCCTATCCCCTGTCCTGTGACCCCTTCTTCCAGTCAGGAAAAAGAACCCAACGACACCCGTCCTGCTGAGGTCAAACCAAGTGTATTGATTTCCCAGATCGCCATGGTCACGGAACTCCGCTCCAAAGATTATCATCATTACAAATGTTCGCAAAAATCTGAGATGCTCTCTGTTTCGCTCCGAAATTCCGGATATAATTCCTCATATCTGCCGATAGAAGATCCAGGGGAATTCCAGCGTTTCATTGAACGTTATTCCAGTGAAAAACAGGATATTGTTGTTTTCTCCATCTACCAGATACACCGAAATGATCTGGAAATTCTCCATAGAATTGTCGGTGAAATAAAAGCAATCAATCCATCTGTCTTTATCGTCCTTGAAGGAGCTTCAACCAATATTGCGAAACAGTTCCTGGCCATCGCCCCGGAGATCGATATGATGGTCCGCGTTGAATCAGACGCCATCCTTCCCATGCTGGCTGCGGTCAAAGAAAAGGGAAAACCGCTCACCCATGCCCAGATGCAAACGCTCTCGGCACAAATCAGAGGTGGTATTTATATCCGTTCCGGATCCACTGCCGTGATATCCAGATTCGATACCTCCAACATCAACCGCCGGATCAGCCTGCCTCCCCCGACACGCTTCATGTTCGATATCTGGTACACGGAACGAGGCTGTGCCAATGAATGCCTCTTCTGCCGCAGGGACCAGGGAGCAGTCAAGAGAAGCGTCCCTCCTGAAAAAAGGATCGAATGGCTGCTCGACCGGCTGCTCATGGAACTTGATCCCTTATCCCCTATGACCCGGGAGGAACTGGCTTCCCTTCTGGCACGCCAGAGTTCTTCCGATCAGACCCTGTCAGACTGCGGTGAACTCCGGCTTCATCCGGATTCGTTCATCGGAAAGGATAAAATAAGAATCATGGTGGTCAGTGAGAACGCCCTGGAATCCAGAAATGTCATCCTCCGGTTTGCCCGCATGGCAAAGGCGCTCGGCCTTGGGAAATACTTTGTCTTTAAAATAGCGGATACGGATTTGAACACCATCATGAAAGACAGACAGCCTGATCTGGAAATACTTCAGGCCCTCCATGACTTAAACGCTGATTTCATCGGATTCGGAACCGAAAACCCCTCCAACACCTACCTGCAGTGGTGGAACAAAAATTTCAGCAGCGCCCATCCCGAAGGCTATGACACCGACCAGATTCTCAAAGCCAACAAAGCCCTTATCCAGGCAGGAATCAATCCCACCCATATCCGGCACAACCTCGTCCTGTCGTTTCCCGAAGCCCGCCAGACCGATGCAAAAAATGCCGCCCTCCTTGCCTATGCCTCACCCCAGTACAATTCCCTCCCCTTTTATTTCGGAAACGGCTGGGGAAACAACCGTTTTGACAGGACGTTCGATGTGGCCGCCAGTTTCTGTTCCTCCTTTGATCAGGCCCTGTATGCCGCCACCTATTCCCTCGAACCCGAGGAAACCCTGTCCTCTGTCGACTTCACTCCCTGTTTTTATGCGGCTCAAGGCACCCCCGAATACATGATCCGCCGGGAATTCAGGTTCCTCAAATACATCGATGAACGGATCCCCGCGCAGATACAGGGATTCGCACAACCGACATTTTACCGTTATGCCCAGGAACAATACCTGGGAACCCGTATGAACGATGAGGACCTTAAAACCGCCATTACAGCATGGAAACAGCCGCAGGAAAGCAGCGAGGTCAGAACCCTGGCTTCACTTCTTGAAACATACCTTGAACGGTTTCCTTCCCTCAAACCCCTGGAAACTTTATTCCTTCTGAAAACCCATATGACAGCTCTGGAATGCCTCTCATTCCTGGACTACCAGGATGAACTGAATAAGAATCCTTTTCTGCCTGTGCTTCTGGAAACCTGCGGAACCGGAAAATGGTTCAGCCAGGGACGCCGGCTGACGGTTCCAGGAAATTTTAATCCCCCAGACGCCATGTCCTGTTTCAGAAAAGGCGTTCTTTCAGCCAGACTGGCCAGAGAACTGGGAGTCAGAATCCCCCAAGACCGACTGGCCTCGGTGATACAAACCTGCCTTGATGATTCCCTTCCTCTGACTGAAAAATATTCCATTACCGCTTCAATCTTAAATGATCCGGCCCAGGCATCCCTTGTCGAAAGAGAACTGGGCCGGGATGAAATGGTCGGGAACGGGCTTCAAACTGAAGGTTATCTGGGAAGAATGTCCTATCCGGACCAGCAGGCTTTTGAAAATCTCCGTCACCTGTATACCAGGGAAAGTGATGCTGAATTGTTCAACTTGATCGTGGACAGGATGAATTCAGGAAAGATCGAAATGCCGGCAGCAGTCAAAGAACTATGCTGTGAACGGCTAGGAATTAAAGGCGACGATTATCTGCGCTATGTTAAAGCAGTCAAGGAATACACCAAATACAGGGTCTATTACTGCGAGGGAGGATTTTTCAGCCTCTTGAGAAACAACGACCCGGTCCGCCGTGCCGAGGCAGTCGAGGGGATCCTCCGGTATCTTGAGGAGGAAGACAATCCTTTCATCCTCCGCAATATCGCCCTGGTTCTCAACGATCTGGCTATTCATCAGGGTTTACTGGAAACCGGCGTCTTTATCGCCACTGACAAGGCTGTCAATAAACTCTGCAGCCTCCTGACTGTCCCCGCCAGGTCTGATTTCTATATGCCCGGGCCAGGTCTCGCTGTCGCCAGCGTCCGGATGCACAACCATACCCGCCTTCGTATGCTTAAAGAAACCGCCGCCAGTCTTGGTAACGATTGGACGCTATCCTCTTCCCTCGACCGGTTCCTTTCCGCCGGCGACTGGGTTTACTTCTGCAGCACCAAACAAGGCATCCGAATAAAGGGAACACGGGAATATGAAGAACCCCGGTTCAAAACCCTTGCTGATGAAATGGGATTCTCCGGCAACCCCGATTTCCTTGATTCCTATATCGGACAATTCTCCCGGCTGACCGGCAGACACAGGCTGGAGGTGCTGAAGGAAATCCCTGTTTTTCTAAACCGGGTAAAAAACCGCCCCCACGGCAGGGCTCTCATGCTGGTGGAGGAAAACATCCTTTACATGCTCCCCCTGGTGAAAAAAATCCTGGACAACCCGGACCTGCTGACCCTGTTTATTGCCAGAAGCTCCGAGCCCTTCTATAATTCCATGTGGCTGCTCATGGCCTACATGTTCCCCGATATCAACCTGGGGGACCGTTCTGAATTCTTTAAAATCGGCAGAACACTCAGCGAAAAAGGCAAGGAAGGATTCCTGGTCAGCAGAACTGTCAACACCCTTCTGACTGAAGCTGAAAGAAACCAGCATCTGGAGTCCGCCTCCTGGAAAAAAATGCTCAGGCTGTGTAATACTGACCCGGAAATGGCTGCCGCTTTAGACGAGCACCTGAACCGGAACTTTCAAATCACCGGAGGCATTCGTACCCTCATGGGAATGAACCCCACCAGGGAACAGATGGTGCAGTATTTGTCAGGATTCGGCCTGGACACGGATTTTATTGATTATTACTGGCTTTCCAGAAGCACAGGGTACAACACGGCTTTGATGAGGAAAGAAGACTTCACCCTGGCGGAAGAAGGCTATCCTCTCGATCTGTTCAAACAGAAACTCCGGGCCTACATCCGGGAATCCGGCTGGCCGCAGTTTACAGAGGAGATCATCGCCAGCCTTGAAAAAGGCCTTGACCTCCTGGCGGGCCCGGATCAAAAACTTTTCCCGGAATTGAGAAACACCCTCAATAATTACCTCATCATGTACGGGAACGCCCCGCTGTGCCGCCCGTTGAGAAACAACCTCAAACACCGGGCCCGGCCCTTCCTCAATATCGTCCTTGAAAACACCGGATTCTCCAGAAAACTTGAGAAACACCCGGAAAAAGGTCCCGGGGTGATCGTGGCGGACGACAACTCCTCCAGCGGGACCACCTTCTTCATCTCCGAACTGGTCCTGAAAGCTTTTTACCCGCAAGTTTCCTATCTCTCCTGCGATGTTTCCCAGAGAACCGGGGATACCGAACAAATCCTTAAAGATTACGGAATCGTGGATATGGTATTGAAAAGCGGAGTCTGGCCTGTGGAAGATAACAACAGCTACACTCACGGCTTTTTCCTGGAGGATCTTCATCTCAGCATGCGCCATAAGTCTTATTACGGCCTGATCAAAAAACTTTGGCAACAGCAATTTGAGGCTCAGCCGGATTTATCCCAGGAACAATGCCGCAGGGAAATTGAAAAACTGGACCGTATGCTGGACGAATTTCTCTCTCAACATGAAGATTTATTCCGCACAGTGGATACCGTCAGAACACTCAGGCATGATCCCCAGGTGGTCAAACGGCAGATGTTAAAAACCTTTTTGCACGACAGGGACCCTCTCCAGGCCCAGATCATGCACAGCGATTATTACATGTGCATGGATCTGGGCGAAATCGATTTCATCGGAAAATATATCCTGGCTGACTTTGCCGCGGACGCAAAAACCATACTGAACTGGCCCCAAGACGTTCCCCTTCCCATCCTGGAACAGTTTAAAAAAATCCGGTACGCGGAGCAGGCCTGGCATCTCGCCCAATACGATTCCAACCAGAGAGAATATATCGTTCAGCACGTCGATACCATCTCCCGGATTCTTACAGGGGACCTTCGACCCCTCTACCATGATTATCTGTCCGGGCAGATTTCATTCAGTGAGCTCGAAAAATTTCATTATCAGAAATGCCCCTCCTCAGGAACCCAGGCGTATGCAACCAGGGAACTGACCCTGGATTCCAGAGGACACCAGACCTGTTCCTGGACCCGCCTCCCTGACGGAAAATATGTTCTTGATCTCGAAAGCCTTCCTGAAAACATGGACGATATTCTCCATCCTTCTGATCCGGAAAAAAAAGCCGCCTATGAAGCCTACATAGCTCATATCCGCTCTTCACTGAATTCCATCAATCTGCTCCTTGAACGGGTCCGGGATAAAAAAAACCGCCACATCAAAATGGCCTGCAACACTCTCGAAGATCAAAAAAGGGGCTTTGAAGTAATCCTTTTTGCCGCAGAAAGGGAATTCGGAATGACTCCGGAACCGGTTGCCGGAAGTCTTCCGGAAAAAACCGGTCTTCCCGCCGCCCAGCTGCAGACCGCTGAAACGGGAACGACGGACTTCGCTGCCGTGACTCTACCGCTGCCGGCGGATGGGGAGATGCGAATCAAAACACCCCCTATCCTCGAAGAAATGGCAATCCTGGCAGATTCCATCGGACTCCCGGCCAATAACAAAAGAACCGTCCTGGTGAACCGGATCAACCTCCTGAAGGAACAGCTTGGCATCATTCCTGAACTGGCGGAAAAACTGCCTCTGCTTCCAGTCGCTTCCACCGATAGTTCTCATCTCATCCGCGATACCGCCCTGACCCTTTTAAAAACCGCTGGAAAAATCGACCGGACCGCACTCCCCAGATTTATCGCCAGCCTCATGGAAGAAATCCGTCAGGGACTTAACGATCTTGAACAGGAAAGTGTCATGGCTTTTCTGATCCATAAGGCAAGGACTGCCAAATCAAACGGACACTGCTTCATCCTCGGAATCGAATCCGGCCTGATCCCGGGATGTACGGGCCAGCATGCCGGTTCTGAAACAACAGAATCCGGACCCGTACAGTCCGCTTTCGCATTAATCGAACAGAGATTGATATCCCTGGGTTTGGATAACGTGAAATTTATTTTTCAAAACGGAAACGACCTGGTTTCTTCTCTTGAGAAAACAGCCCAAAAATCCGGGACCCCCGGAAAAAACATCTTTATTTTCACCACGCGTGAACGGCTGGACTCTCCGGACTTTGCCGCTGTGATCAGTCCTTTAAAAAATCAGGGAACGGTCAGGGTCGGTGTGGATTTATCCACGGTCTTCCCGTCTTCCCAGCGAACAATCCCCCCGGCCCTCCACCCGCTGATCAATCCCTTCTCTTTGTTCGCCATGGCCTTTGAGATCTCCCATGCACAGGCAAAATCATTATCCGATTCTTCACAGACCGATGATTCATTTCCTAATGCCCTGATCATCCCCTTACAGGAATTATCCCTGGACAGCATGCATCAGACGCCTCACTTCTGTTCCCGGATTCATTCGACACTCAAGGCATCCTGAACCTGCCTGGAATCTCACACGGATTATCTTAATGGATTGATGCAACTCGAGTTGAAAAATGAGACTTCATTTCCATCTTCTCGGATGATTTCTCAGCCATTCTTCCCTTGTTATTGCCTTTATCACCTGAATATTTCACCACGAATTGAAAAATTTTTGTAACTTATGACATATATATGAGTTATGTAAAACAGCAAAAACACCTGGATTTGCCCGACGGAGTGATCCCGCTGAACATCATCTCCATCGGATATCCGACAGGGAAGAAAAAGCCAAAAGACAAATACAACCCGGATAAAATCCACTGGAACCAGTGGTGAAAAAGGACAGGAATTGTGAGTTTTGAGTGTTGAGTTATGAGTTAACAATAGTGAATGGCGAATGGTTGATGATTGCCCGTTGCTGGTGAATAGCGAATAGAAATTGGGGGGTCAGAAAAACTCCTTCCGGCGAAGCCGAATCCATCCTGTCGATCCTGTAAATCCTGTCTAAAAATTATTTTATTTCCCCCTTCACAACTCAACACCCATAACTCTTTGATCCTTCGTGTCCTCCGTGGCAGAAAATGATTTCTGAAAACAATTCTGAAAATTTAAAACTGAATGAGCCCTCAGACAGGGACCGGCGTGATCAGATCCGGCGAAAAATCATCCGGCAAATAATTTTTCCGCGATCTCGGCCAGATGACGATGGGTGTTGTTTTTCTCATTCGAACAGACAAAAGGGGTCCTGGCCATGAGCATCCTCTCGATGAATAAGTCCCGTCTGATAGCGCCCAGAAATATCAAATCCCTTTTCAAAAAACGCCAGCAGCATCCGCTCAGCTGATCAAAGAGATCCCTTCCCTGGGAATGGCTTATCACCGAATTGATGATGATATGAATGCGGCCGTGATATCCTTTCTGGACCGCAACCTTGATCAGTCCGTAGGCGTCTAAAATCGCCAAGGGTGTGGGGGCCGTCACGACCACCAATTCATCGGAAGCGCCGATCCAGCTCAAGACCGTCTTTCCAATGCCGGCCGGGGAATCAATCGTCACCCAATCCGCGTTCAGGCGGAGAGAATTGATGGCATCATTCAATAAATCAAGCCTGGGGGAGTCCAGGTTCGCCAGCTCATAAATACCCCCGCCTCCGGCTATAAATTTCATGTTAAAATGGGTTGTAGAGATGATCTGATCCAGCGGGACGCCATTTGAAATCAGATGTCCCATATCCTGTTTCGGCTGCATCCCCAAAAGCACATGGGCGTTAGCCATTCCCAGGTCCCCGTCTATAAACACAACTTTTTTTCCGGATTGAGCAGCCAGCAGAGACAAATTCACTGAAAGCGTTGTTTTACCCACGCCCCCTTTTCCGGAAGCAAAAACCAAGAGAGACCCTTTTTTCTGATTCTTATTTTCAATGGTCTCGGCCAAGTCACAGTTGGCGCTGACGACATGATCGAGATGTAAAAATGTCTTGATATGCTCCCGGGAATAAAAACGGCCTTCCGGATCAAATAAACGCCTGTTGATATAAAAGGGAAACCTGGCCTCGAGATACTGCAGACGGCTTTTCTCCAGGCCGGTCCGGCTGATCACATCTTCAATTGTCAGATCATGGGACATGGCTGAACGGGTGTCCTGGTTGTTAATTGAAAATGAAGAATTGAGAATTGAAAATTGAGAATGAAGAAGAGTGAAGGGGATTGATTAATCCTGGAAAAAAAATATCTGATTGAAGATAGTAAGCCAGTAAAAAATCCGGATCCGACAGCTAAACATAAAATTGTAATTCTCAATTCTAAATTCTCAATTCTAAATTCTAATTTTTAATCCTCATTTAGACTGCTGATAGGCCGCTTCAATCCGTTTGCTGATATCTTTGAATCCTACATCCGTCTTAAAAATAAGCTTGTACTGTTCCATGGCATTGTCTGGCTTTCCAAGGGTTTCATACACAATGCCCAAATTATAAATCATTTCCTTTTTGAGGTCGGTCATATCCTCGATTTTTCTTATGCCGTCCTGATACTGCTCGACAGCCAGATCCATCATCTTTTTCCGCACGAAAATCTGGCCCATGAAATTCATGGAACCGGGCGCGTATTCCCGTATACGGGACGTGGCCTGAAAACATTTCAAAGCTTCATCATTATCATCCATTTCAAAGAGCACCTGTGCCAGTTTGTATTTCAATTCAACGCTCGTCGGGAAATTATTCACCAGAGAAGTATAAGCCGATTTTTTATGCTCGTTTAAAATCCTGATGAACTCCTCCTTCGGAACGTCTTTGTGCTTCTCCTCCAGGACAATGGTCTCCGCTTCCAGTTTCTCCAGCTGCACATTGACGTCTCCGGGAGACATACTCGCGATATCCTCATAAACACTGAGCATGCTGTCTTTATCCTTTTTCTCCTTGTAATAACCAATCAATTCATACCGCAGGGATAAGTTGGAAGGATTGGCGTTGATTTCCCGGAGTTTGGCCTCAATCAGGAAATCCAGGTCATCGGCGGTCTTTTTCACCTTCATTTCCACCTGGGAACGATGGGCGAAATCCTTGTCCCTGATTGCATCATAGGAGGATCCCTTGAATTTGGTTTCATCAATGGATGTCAGCGCCATGATATCCTTCAGTCTTTTTTCCGCGCTCTGATCAAAAGGTTTTAAGCTCAATATCTTTTTAAACGCATTCCTGGCCTTATCCACATTATGACAGGTCAGGTATAACTCCCCCATTCTTCTTAAGATATCGATATTCGTTTTTCTCTTCCGTAAATAAGTCTCAAGAAGAAGGGCGCTGTTCTCCTTCAGGCCGTTTTTCTCATAGGCATCGCCCAGTTTCAGAAGCGCAATCCCGCAATCCGCATCCGTCTTTAAAATGTCCTCCCAGACTTCAAAATATTCATGCTGTTTTCCGGAAATTTCCTTTGTCCGGAACGCCTTGACATACAAGGCCACATTCAACAAAAACTGTTTGATCGTAAAAATGACGGGATTGGAAGCCAGCTGCTTTTCCGCGATGGAAGATAAAAGCATTTTTTGGAGAAATTCCACATTCTTCTCCCGGTCCATCACGTATATTTCACAGTATAATTCCGCGGCCCATGCGTAATTATGCTTGTTATAGGCCGCTTCAGCCCTTCTGCGGAAATCCAGGATTTTTTTCTTCTCAATCCCGGATAATTCCTTTCCATTATTCAAACCGTCCTGTTCGTTTTTTTCCTGAATCTGCTCTTCATTCTCATTCATTTTTGCAACGCCTTCATATAATTTTCGATGTACTTACCCAGTATATCAGTCTCCACATTGACACAGGTCCCTTTTCCCCAAAACCGGATATTGGTATTTTCATATGTATAAGGTATGATGTCCACTGAAAAAGCTCCCTTTTTCATGTGAGAAACCGTCAGGGATATCCCGTCCAGGGCAACAGACCCCTTCAATACAAGACCTGAAATCCGTTTTTTTAATTCAAGCCAATACTGCCAGCCCTCTCCAATCACCCGTTTTTCCAGGCAAACGGCAGTCAAATCCACATGGCCTAAGACCATATGGCCTCCCAGACGGTCAGAGGCCTTCATGGGACGCTCCAGATTGACCCAGTCTCCCTTTTTCAACCGCCCCAGATTCGTGACCGACAAGGTTTCAAACTGGCAGAAAAAATACGCCTCACTGCTTTTCTTTTTTTCAGCCACTGTCAGACAGACCCCGTTTACAGCTATGCTGTCCCCCTTTTTAACAGACCAGGCTTTCGGGACACATAGGCCTAAAACCATGTCCTTTTCCCCCTTTTTAACTGAAACAATCCTGCCCTGATTCTCTATGATCCCGGTAAACACGAATACCTCATATAAATGTCTTTCAATTCGTTTGTATTTCCCACTATCAGGCAACTCGTGCATTGTAAATAACGTTTTGTCCTGATGGAAGATAAAATTTCATCACCGGAGAAAATATAATCTTTCCCCCCGAACAGCGTTGGAGCCATAAACAGATGAAGAACCTGAAACAGTCTCTGTCTGATAAACTGGGAAAAAACATGGGCTCCCCCTTCCACCAGAAGATGATGGACCCCTGTCTTTTTGAGAACCTTCAAACAGGCCATGAGGGATAACAGACCGTTATCTTGAGGAATAGCCATGATTTCACAGCGGCTATTTCTGATGCGGTTCTTCAATTTTTTTTCCCCCTGTGCTGTGGTCAGTATCAGCACCTTCCCCTGCGAATCCTTGCTCAGAAGACGGTGAGATGTGTTCAAACAGCCGCTCTTCGTCAAGATGATCTTGGCCGGGTCTTTTGTTCCTTCCTGAAAAGGGGGGCGGATGGTTAAAGACGGATCATCCCTGTTAAACGTAGCGGCTCCGATCAATATCCCGTCGGCATTCTGCCTGATCTCATGGACCATTTGTCTGGAGGACTCATTGCTGATCCATTTGGAACGGCCCTTTGAATCAGCCATCTTCCCGTCGAGAGTCACGGCGGTCTTTAATTCAATGTAAGGGAAGGAATGGGAAAATCCATGGATGAAATCCCGGTTCATTTCATCATGAAGGCGCTGATAATCCTGCAGATACACGGCCTGGATTCCGAGTTTCTTGAATTCCGGAACCGCCTTTTTCCTGTTAAGCGGATTTATATCCACGGCGCCGAAAAAAACCCTTTTTATCCCTGCTTCGGCAATGGAACAAATACAAGGCGGCGTTTTACCATGAGTCGAGCACGGCTCCAACGTCACAAAAAGATCCGCTCCTTTTGCCTTTCCCTGTGCCTTCTTCAACGCATTCACCTCGGCATGAGGTCCGCCGAAATATTCGTGCCAGCCCTGCCCGATGATTTTTCCATTCTTGACCACCACGGCCCCGACTCTGGGATTCGGATTCACCCTGTTGCATCCCCTTTGGGCGAGCGAAAAAGCCTTCTCCATCCAAAGATGATTGAAACCGTCTTTCACATTCATTCCTCCTCCAGAAGCGCGCTCAGAAAAACATCAGGAGAAAAAGGGACTATGTCATCGACCGATTCCCCCAGTCCAACCCATTTGACCGGAATCGTCAACTCCTCTTCTATGGAAACCACCACGCCGCCTTTGGCGCTTCCGTCCAGTTTGGTGATAATGATCCCGTCAAGCCGAACGGACTCCTGAAAATGTCTGGCCTGAAAAAAACTGTTTTGTCCCGCGTTACCGTCAATGACCAGCAATTTTTCCAGAGCGTCCTCACCGACTCTGGCACTGATAACGCGCACCACTTTTTTCAATTCCTCCATGAGTGCGTTCTGATTATGCAGCCTGCCTGCCGTGTCCACGAGAACATAATCGATCCCTTTTGCCTTGGCGCTTTCACAGGCATCATGGGCCACGGCCGCCGGGTCGGCCCCCATCTTATGCCTCACTATGGGAACGGAAAGCCGTTCAGCCCAGATGGAGAGCTGTTCAATGGCGGCGGCGCGGAAGGTGTCACCTGCGGCCAGAAGGACCGTTTTACCTTTTTTTTGAAGAAGCGAAGCAATCTTGGCAATGGAGGTGGTTTTTCCCGATCCGTTGATTCCCACAAAAAGAACCACACGGGGTTTTCCCTTTTCTCCCAGCTCCCTGCCTGAAGAAGAAAATCGTTTTAACAGCTCCTGTTTTATAAACGCCTTCACTTCCTCCCTGGATGAAAAACGTTTGTGCCGGAGCATATCGACCAAAGTCATGGAAATATCCACCCCCAGATCGGTCTCAATAAGGACTCGTTCCAAATTCTGGAGTTCCTCTTCTTCGAGTTTTTTGTCCGGAGATGAAAACAGAACGGACAACCCCCCTTTGATGGATTGAGAGGTACGGATAAAACCGGCGCTGAACCGGCTGAACAATCCCTTTTCAGCAACATTATTCAGATCTCTATTCATGTCCATATTATTACGCTAATTTTACAGAATGAATCCTTGTAATGATTTTTTAAACCACAAAACACACTAAAAGCACGAAAATATTCTGCATGATAAAAAATGCTTAAACATGATTTTTGAAAAAATCATGTTTTCGTGTATTTCGTGATTTTCGTGGTTTCTCCTGTCTTAAACTATTACCAATATCAAACCTGAGAGATCCTTTTTACTCCGCCCCTTTGAGATCATAGATTTCCCTGGAGGACAATTCCCTCCAGTCGCCCAGCTTGAGATTTTCGAGAGTCAACCCCTTGATCTGGACCCGGACCAGCCGGTGCACCTGGAGGTTCATCTTTTCGCACATCTGCCGGATCTGGCGGTTTCTTCCTTCTTTGAGAATAAATTCCAGCACAAAAAGATGGGGTTTTCCCCCGTTTCTGATAAAACGGACCTGAGCGGGTTTGATCCAGTAACCTTCTATCTCCATGGACTCATTGAGCCGCTTAAGAACCTGCTCTGTCAAGTCTCCGCTCACCACCACATGATAAATCTTTTCCAGCTCGAACCTGGGATGGGTCAAACGGTTGACCAGGTCCCCGTCGTCGGACAAAAGCAGCAAGCCCTCGCTTTTTTTATCCAGCCTTCCGACCAGGAACATCTTTTTCGCCCAGCCGGGCAGCAGTTCAAACACCGTCTTTCCCTGTTCTTTTCCCGTGGTGCAGGCATATCCGCGCGGCTTATGAAGAACAAGGGTCTTAACCTGTTTCTGCTGCCGAATGATCCGTTTATGATCAAAAAAGACCTTGTCTTTCTGAGGATCAATGCAGGTGCCCATTTCCCTGACCACACGGCCGTTGACGACCACGTGTCCCAGACGGATGAGCTCCTCGGATTTTCTCCTGGAAGCGATCCCCTGTTCAGCCAGATATTTCTGAAGACGTATTTTTTCCATAAGTAAAAAAGCAGTATGATTGATGATTAAATGCTGTCTTATCAAAATAATTGTCTGGTGAAAACCGTTATATTCTCCGGAATATTCCCCGATTTTGTGATCCGGAATCCTTCGGAATATTGACAATCAATCGCTAATGAGGTAATCTATATATAGAAATTAAAATCCAGGGGTGAAACGGAACAGACTTAATCATGACCTATAAAACGATTATCGCCTTTATACTATTGACCTTATCCCTGGCATGTCTTTTTGAAGCGGAAGCAGTTAATCCTCATTCCCTGTCTAAAAACACTCTGGCTCCCCAAACCCGGATAGGAATTGAGGACCTTCCAACGGACATAGCCCCTTCCGGACACCGGATCCTGACAGGCATCCTCATGGTGGATGATGATGAAGTCATGATTCGTACCTATAAAAGGATTTTGATGACCCAAAATCCCTGCGGCATTCGAAAGAACAGGCTTTCAGGGAGAATTCAGATTCCAGACTGATTTTCGTAGTGCAAAAAATATCACTGAAGCCAAAGAGCAGTACCAGAGACTGCCGGTCAAACCGAATCTGATGTTCGTGGACAACATCATGCCCGGCGGAAACGGCGCCATGTTCATCAAATGGCTGTATGAAGAAGCCGGATACGAAGGATGTATCATTCTATTCAGCGGCAATGATTTTGAAACAGTGCGCCAAACGCTCGTTACTGAAAACGTCGCTGTCAGGCACTGGGCCAACATTGCCTACCAGGTTAAACCGGCACCGACTACTCAGCATATCACCCGCCTGATAGAGACCTTTATAACCAATCAATTTTCCGCCTCTTCCATACTTTATAATGAAAATGTGCAACCCATCCCGCTGATCACGGAACAGGAACGGCATGAGATAGAACAGGAAATCCTGAGGATCTCTTCAGAACTGAAAGAGACCCTGGACAGGATTTTTTGGAATTTATACGGCTGGAGGCCAAGAAATTATACTTACGAGGATTATCAATTCGTAAATGCCATACTCGCTCTCGCAGAAAAATATCTGAATCAGATGGACTTTATCGACCTGGATCCCTCGGACAGCCTGGCCGTGCGTGTGCACCGTTACAAAGGCTCGCTGGGACTGCTTCACCAGGAATTGACCACCCGCCTTCCGGAAATGCTGAAAGAAAAACAACATACTTTGACCCCGCGAGTCAGAAACGGCATGGCGAGCAGAATCAGCAAGGTCCAGGGTTTCAGCAAACTCCTCTGGGAATATTTCAATAAAATCGATTATTACCTCAGGCAGCTGGAACGGTTTGAAAGGGAAAACAAAGAGGCCAAGGAAAGAAACGCGGCAAACGTTCTTATTTCCATGACGTTCCATGCGTTTGAAAAATCCATTGCCGATTTTATGGATCTGGAGCTGCCACCGGAAATTCGTTTCCCGGGCGTGCAAAAACCGGATGAACTCACCCTGAGGGGGAATGCCCTGCCCAGGGGGCTCAACGCGGTCATAAAAATCTTTCTCAATAATGCCATTGCTGAAACGATCAAAGCCAATGTCCATGATCAAAGAAAGGACCGTGAAATCAGACTGACGATTTTGCTCAACCCGGAAAATCACCATCTGGAATTCCGGGTGATTGACGAAGCCGGCGGCATATCAGACCCTTCCGTCATCCCGACGCTTTTCCAAGGGAAGACCATGGGAAAAGGCAAATACGGTACAGGATACGGCCTGGTGCAGGCCAGACGGATCGCAGAAACTCTCAACGGATATGTTTCTGCCCAAAATACCGGCTCCGGGGCGGAATTCATGATCTCCTTTCCTTTCAAATGGAAACGGATAGGCCCCGCCCACCCCCAAAATCCGAAAATAACCGAAACCCGTGCCTGATTCCGGATCAATGCGTCAAACCAGCAGGAAGTCCAAACGGCCCTGCTCCACTTGACTTGA
Organism: Candidatus Auribacterota bacterium; assembly: GCA_016932965.1. Lineage (GTDB taxonomy): Bacteria > Auribacterota > JAFGBW01 > JAFGBW01 > JAFGBW01 > JAFGBW01. The sequence goes on along the minus strand of JAFGBW010000151.1, from coordinate 10,851 downwards.
TCCGTATCATTCATTAAAATATTAATCTCCGGCTGATAAAATAACCATGATTGTTAAATTATATAACACCCTGATTTTTTTTACGTTCTGCACGGCTTTTTGTTTTTATCCGGCGTGCCCGGTCCAGGCTCTGGCCCCTGTCAGTGATTTAACAAATCAAACCCGGCAAGCTTCGGTTATCCTGGTCAATCATACAAAGGTGGTCGTGGAATTCATGTCCCCGGAGGATATTTCCGGCAGGAAACCAGACTGGTACTTCATATTAGAAGCGATTCTCAAACCCAGACGGGGCGAAAGCCGGGAAGTGAAGGAGACAAGAAGAAGGCTGAACAAGGGGATCCAAACCCTTTTAACCGGCAGGGTGTTTGCCTTAAAGAAAAAAGACGGCCGTGTCATCGTGCGCAGGCAGGAGAGGGAAGCAACCGTCATCGGCTCGGCGATAGTAGATCTGGTGGTTCCTTACAAAAACCGTCCGTTTCCGGAATTTGCCAGGGCCGAAGACCTTGTTTTTGCAGAGACCGACAAAGTGAACAGGGAAATACGAAGCCTTCCCTCCGGCATCCGGAGCCGAATCACGCCGACACCCGGAGGACCGGGCCTGGCGGAAGCCATTGTCCTTGCCCAGCTCCTGGGACCGAATGAGGTTAAGATGATCGCCACCTTAGGTAACGACCGGGAGGCCGGCATATTGATCCGGTGCATGAAAAAAAATAAAATCGATACCAGCGGAATCAGAAAAGTAAATGGCAAGTCCACAGCCAGAACCTTCATCCCGTCAGATGGAGAGATCACGGCTTTTGTGCACTCGATAGGAGCCAATGACGAACTTTCTTCGGACGACATCAAACCGGAGGATTACAAAGTCCAGATTTTTCATATCGGGGGCATAGCGCTGAATCCTCGTTTCATGACGGACCCGGACGGACTGGTCAGGACGCTTGAAAAGGCGAAAGAGGAAGGAGCCATAACCGTCATGGACACGGTGGTAGACCGGGTAGACGGGGGACTCTGGAAACAGCTTGAGGCAACAGGAATGACCGGCCGGATTTGCAGAAATCTGGATGTGCTGACCATCAGCAAAAAAGAGGTGGCGCAATACACCGGTGCAACAGACCCTGCGGATATCGTTCAATATTTTCTTGATAAAGGCATAGCGACTGTCATCTACAAGATGGGACAGGAGGGCTGCATGGCAGGATCCGTGAACAGTCCTGTTTTTTCTGACACATCCCCGGTGCAGATGCCTGTCTATAAAAAATCCGGTTACACGGTCATGGACGGCACCGGGATGGGGGATGCTTTTTCCGCCGCGATAAGCGCATCCATCTTAAGCGGTTATCCTCTCGGAAAAGCAGCCGCCTTTGCCACGGCAGTCGCCTCACTGGCCGGGGAACAAAAAGGCGGGGGCAACATCGGACCCGAAAAACGCAAAGGCGCCCGGGAGCGTTTTACTGAGGTCATGAGTCAGAGGGATGTCGTTAAAGCGGTCGTCAAAATAGACGGCTCCGCCTCGGCAGCAGGACGTTCAAAAAAAGGTTATATAATAAGAACGGTTTCCGCATAGAAAGTTCAGGAGACGGTACAGTTGAATCCATCATCAGCTTCACTCCTAGGGGGGGGAAGAATGTTGCATCAAACCCCGCCGCGTGTACCCTGACGGGTGAAAGCGTTGGTTATCCTTTTATTTTTTAACATTGAAGTCCTGACTGGTTATCCTATATATTTTATTCACGAAAAGCTCGAAAGTTTTTCTCAGTTTCACTTCGAAAAATTAAATGCGATTCATTAAGTAATTTAGTGCTTTTTGATATTTTTTTATCTTCATTCCCTGATACATGGATCGAATACATTTGATGTTATGATTTTTTTGAAAACGTAAATACTGTATTTGATGATTAATTCCTTTTGTGTATTTCGTACTTTTCGTGGTTTATAGTCTTGATATTCTTAAGGATAACAATCCATTTTCTATCCATTCAATGTTTATGAACCAACCGTGGAAAATTTACATCCTCTCCTGTTCGGACGGCACGTTATACACCGGGATAACCAATTCCCTGGAAAAAAGGCTGAAGGCGCACAATCAGGGAAAAGGATCCAGGTACACCCGCTGCCGCCACCCTGTAACCCTGGTTTATCAAGAGGAGTGCCGTAACAAATCCCAGGCTTTAAAAAGGGAGATCCGGATTAAAAGGCTTTCCAGAAAAGAAAAACTGGCTCTATGCATCTCCTCATCCTGAATATTTCACCACGAATTGAAAAGTTTTTGTAACTTATGACATATATATGAGTTATGTAAAACAGCAAAAAAACGCTGTTTTTTTCAAGTTTATGATATTTAAGAGGAAGAATTCTAAACCACGAAACACACGAATTACACGAAAGGAAGAGATACGAATATTGCGACATGTTTATTTGTAGGCAAATAAACATGTCGCAATAATTATAATTTCTTTTCTTTTTTTCGTGTGTTTAGTGTATTTCAGTTAAGAAAAATTTTCATGAAAAATCCGGGTTAAATGCCTGCTCTTCCTGTTTTCTAAATAGTTGAAATACAACGTTGCATACTGTTGCATGCAACATATGCGAATACCCGTATATGTCATCATGATATCGGAATCCCGGTATCTATTTATTCATAACTTACTATAATTTAAATAGTTAAATAATTCATCCCCCTCTAAATCTTCCTGGAAAACTACCGAAATAAAACTCAGGTATTATTTTTGCTCATTAGGATTTCAAATAACGAAAACCTAAAAATATATGGAGGACATCATGTCAGAAAAAGTCATGGAACTGACCAATCAAAATTTTCAGGAGTCCATCAATTCCGGAGTCACTTTGGTTGATTTCTGGGCCCCATGGTGCGGACCCTGCCGCATGCAGAGTCCCATCATTGAACAGGTAAATGAAAAAATAAATGGGAAAGCAAAAGTAGCCAAACTCAATGTGGATGAATCCCAGGACATTGCGGAAACCTATGGGATACAATCCATTCCGACCTTGATTATTTTTAAAGACGGCAATGCCGTAAAATCTTTTACCGGGGTGCAGTCTGAATCCAATCTGATTTCAGCAATTGAAAACCAATTATAAGCAAGAGGCGGAATATGATGTTAAAAACGATGATGATAATACTTATAGGAACCGGGATAGGAGCGTTGATGGGATATCACGGAAAATGTTCCACCGGGGCATGTCCTTTGACAGCCAATCCCTACCGGGGTGCTTTGTACGGCGCTATCATGAGCATCCTTTTTGTGATGTCAATGAATCCCGGCAGGTTGACCCGTTCAGGTGCGAATGCCCCTTCAAATGTAACAGAAAAGGGAAAACCTGCATCCCAGGTTCTTCATATTAACAATAAGGAGGTGTTCCAACAGGATGTGATTCATTCTGAACTCCCCTGTGTGGCTGATTTTTATTCTGACTATTGCGGTCCCTGCCGCAAACTAGGGCCTGTCATGGAGAACCTGGCGCAAAAATATCAGGGGAAAGTCCGTATCTGTAAAGTGAGCATGGATGCAGTTCCTGAACTGGCCCGGTCCTATCAGATCAGCAGTATTCCTGCCGTATTATTTTTCAACCGCGGTAAGGAAGTCAAACGGCTGGTCGGACTCCGGGATCAATCGGCCTATGAGACTATTCTGGATTCCATGGTGCTGAATATAACTAAAACATAGAGGAGACCTGTCATGCCGGTTTACGAATACCATTGTGATGAATGCGGACACTCATTTTCCCATCTGGCAAGAACCTTGTCGGACAAGGCGAAAACCTGTCCTGAATGCGGAAAAAGCCGGATCCAAAAACAATTTTCCACTTTCGGGATTTCCCTGTCAAAGGGACATACGGATCCCTGTTTTCAGGGCAACTGTTCGACTTCGGCCTGTCCTACCGGAACCTGCCCCTTGGAATGAAATCTGGGCAGGCTGCAAGTCGATCTATAGCCCGATTATTTCATGAAGAATTTTTTTTAACGAAAACACACTAAACACACGAAAAAAAGAAAAGAATATTCTTATATCTTCCTTTAGTGTAATTCGTGTGTTTCGTTAAAATTCTTTCTCTTAAACCGCCGTCACTTAAGGTATTTTCCTTTGAGAATACGGCTGTCAGAGGCTTTGAAAATATGTTTAGTGGTTAAAAAATCTTCTTTTCAGAAATTCTGGAATCAATCATTCCCTGATTTTTATTACATATAATCAGGTTTGGCCCGGAGGTTTGATGTCCCACTGTTTCATCTTTCTCCAGACTGTTGTCCGGTCGACTCCCAGGCGTCGTGCGGCTTCAGACTGGTTCCAGCGGCAGGATTGCAATGTATCGAAAAGGATATCCCTGGTAACGGATGAAGGAACCGGGTCGGAAGGTGTACCGGCATTTTTCCGGTTATGACATTCAACTTTCCGTTGGGCGGACGTCCGCAATTCATAAGGAAGGTCATTGAGTTCAATCATGTTATTCTGACAGGTGACAAACGCGTGTTCAATGACGTTTTCCAGTTCCCGGATATTACCCGGCCAGCAATAATCCATGAGACAATGCAAGGCATCATGGGATATATCCGTGATGGATTTCCCGGTATGGGTATTCAATTTCCGCATGAAACCCCGGCACAAATCAGGAATATCTTTTTTATGGGTCCGAAGCGGGGGAACAATAATGGGAAAAACCCGGATCCGGTAAAAAAGGTCATCACGGAATTCGCCTGAAGCCACCTGTTTTTTCAGCGTCCGGTTGGTTGCCGCAATGATCCGGATGTTGGCTTTTTTAGTAACGGATTCCCCGACCCGTTCATACTCCCGTTCCTGTAAAACGCGCAGCAGCTTAAGCTGAATCAAGGGACTGATTTCACCGATTTCATCCAGAAACAGGGTGCTTCCTTCAGCCATTTCAATTCGTCCGATCTTATCTTTAATGGCTCCTGTAAAAGCGCCTTTGACATGTCCGAACAATTCACTTTCAAGAAGATTCTCCGACAAGGCTGAGCAATTGACCTTGATCATGGGATTATTTTTCCGCGCGCTCAGGTTATGAATGGCTTCGGCGGTCAATTCCTTACCGGTTCCTGTTTCTCCTTCGATCAGGACGGTCACATCGGAGTTGCCTGCCATATAAATCTGATCATAAAGCTCAAGCATTTCCCTGCTTCCTCCGATCAATTTCCCCAGCCCGCGGACCGGCGTGGATTCGTGGCGCATCACGGCAAGGTCTTCCTGGAGCCGCCGGATGGGGCGCAGATCCGTGAGCGTGATCACGACTCCGACCGGCTGATTTGTCTTATTGGTCAGGAGGCAGGTATTTTTCAAAACAGGAATGGATTCACCGTCATGGCCCTTGATAACGCACTCCACTTTCCGCATGACAGGAGCATTTCCCGAAAGGGCAAGCAATGAACAATCGCAGTCGGGAAACAAAGATTTTTCATTGGTTGAACCAGACTGTTTTTTTGAGCAGACCAGGGTGGAACAATGTTTCCCCATCATTTCTTTTGCGCCGCGTCCGGTCATTTCCTCCATGGCTTTATTCCACAGGGTGATATGACACGATTCATCCAGCGCAAAAACTCCTTCCCCGATGCTGTCCACCACATCTTTTAAAAGAATGTCATTAAACATGCTGTTCCCCTGGGAAATAAGGTTTTGATTCTCACAAAAAGTTACAACAGTAATCCCGTTTATTCAAGAAAATCGATTGAGTGAATGGAACCCTTCAGAATCCCCCTCCCCGCCAAAAAATGTCATTGCCGGACCTGTTCCGCCAATCCAGTTTTCCCTCCGTGTCCGTGGTGAAAAAAATTGTCATCCTGAACGCCAGAAATAATCAGGCATCCTGTCCCCGGAATCGGCATGTGTCATAAACTTGATGTGTCGATTTAATCCGGCAGCAGTAAAAAATCATTTCTTGCAAAAACGAATTCAGCACAGCTTGAAGCAGAATAGGGATTGATCTCTTTGCGGTATAGGATAAAATCATGTTTTATTAATTCCAGGATTATCCCGGACAGATCACTTAGGCCATGATCATCCAATAAATGGAATTCAACCAATACAATTTTAGTGTTGTATTTTTCCAAAAGTGAATTTTCAAAAAAATCCTTAAACACCATGAATTCCCCGCCTTCAATATCCATTTTAATGATATCAATCGTGCTATGACCCAGAAGTTGGGCAATTTGATCCAGGGTCTTTACTTCACATTGGGTGTCTTCCAGAACAAGGGTCATACGGTCTGAAGGATTATCTGTGATCGGGCCTATCCCCCATGGATGAAACGTGAGGGAGCCTTTTCCGCAGGGGGTATTATTTTCAAGCTCCGCATAATTATTAACCACCGATGGAGCAGGATCGAAAAGATGGGTCTCGCAGCTGAATTGTTTTGCCATGCCCTCATCAAATGAAATGTCATCTCCAACACCAAAACCATAAACAACCCATGGTTCATCTTTTGAAATCTTATAACCATTGCAGATCCATTTCCCCCCATCACCGTTATAACCGATCCTTTCCGAGGCAAATCCATCAGCAACCGAGTCGATAAAGAGCATTCGCTCAGGATTTTTGTCAAAATAATGTTCAGGTTGTTCGATAATATATTTTAAAAGTCTAACCTGCCCGGCAATTTTTTTCAAAAAAAAGGATTTTTGATGCTCTTGTAACTGCTGATATTCTTTGAGCGGGGTTTTGTTTTCAGCCTTTTCGACGTATCTGCCTGTCGCATAGAATAAAATGCAGAATACACAAAATAAGAGATTGTAAACGTGAATACATCGTTTTTTTATTACTGCATTTTAGCTATTTGATCAATAGTTATGAATTCCGGAGACCGGATACCATTAATTGCCAATCCTTGCAGACCTGGCATATAAGGCATGGACTACCGACATCATTTTTTAATTAAATAAAAGCAATGAAAAAAATACCCTATATTCCAGAGTCCTATCTTTATCAAAAAGAGAATTACTTTCAAATCTGGTTCAGTCCAACAGAAAACAAAGACAATATTTTGTTCCTGTCCGGCATTATAGAAGACGCCTTGTCCGGTGTTGAAACATTATTGAATTATTCTTTAAACAGAAATTCACATGTTTGCCTGTATGCAACCAATGCAGAGGCAATTCAAGCAACAAAAAGAAATTTTAATTCCTCAATGCTCTTGGCACCATTTTCTTCACAAACGGATTCATTAATCATCTGCCAGTCAGAAAATCCAAAATTCCAGTCACGCGATAATAATTTTAAAAGACACCTGGTTCATGAAATTGCCCATGCTTTCTTATACGAACTTTCCGGTTCTGAAAAAATTCTTGGTGATAACAATATTCAGATGAATATCCCTGCATGGTTCAATGAAGGTTTTGCGGAATGTGTTTCAAATAAAATCATGGGTAATAAATTTAAAACCAAATCATTTGACATTGATTTTGGCCGGGACGCATTGAATGACCATTTAAACGACATCAACAGTCCTAAAAGACCTGCTGCCTTCGATTATGCGACAGGAATTGTAGAATCGTTTATAATTCGGAACGGTCATGAATATGTTTTTAAAAATTTTAGTCATTTTACCAACATGGATATAGGAGTGTATATCCATGTTTACAATGCGTGAAACATTGAAAGCCTGTAAGACCCTGGATTATAAAATCCGGTTCGTGAAGCTGAAAAAAAATAAAAATCATTCCGCTACGGCAGAAAACAGACTTTCCCAAAGACTGATATTCTGTCTTCACTCCATTTCTGGATGTCCAAAACAGCAAACAGATTTTTGCAGGCTCAAATCAGATTGCAGTTTTGTTTTTCCTGAATCCCGGAAACAGAAGCAGGAATGAAAAACATTTTCGTTCATTCCATACACTCAAATCATTTTCATCCCTGCCTTTAGGTTATCGCTGAAACTCATGAAACAGACATTGAAATAAATTACATGGACTGGGCATCAAACACCAGCCTAGGCACTGAGTTTCTGTCTCTCTTAGTCCCTTTTATAAACGCAATAAAAATTCTTCATAATCTTTGTCATCTCTGAATATTTTTCGACGCTCCAATCCTCTTGTTATGACATGATATATACTTCCTGGTAAATTTATTCGACTTTCTCCTGGCATAAATCCCCCTATATTAACTATTTGTTAATAAAAATTTGATGCGTTTTCAATTAAGTTGTCAAGTTAGCTCCGTTCCTCAATTCTCGTCGCGGTTAGAATCCACGTCCGGCAATTTTTTTTATTATTTTTCCGCGATCAGGCCGCAGAGATTGCACCAGTTTTTCAGCAGCAGATCCATGCACGGTATTCTCGATAAAACAGGATCGTATCCGAAAGTCTTTCTGATTGTAAAGCCCTCCTGCAGGAACATTTTTTCAAGGCTTTTTAAACTGAAAAAACGCACATGCAGGTCCTGGTCCGGATACCGCATGCCGGCTATGGGGTGTACCGGGGATTTACCCTGGAGAATCTTATGCAGCTCTAGCCCCACTCCTGACCCCAGTACGATACTCAAACGGTTGTTGTAGGAGACCATGTTGGGGACAGTGGTGATGACCTTTCCTCCTTTTTTCAGGACCCTGCGGAATTCTTTCAGCAATTGCTCCGGCTGGAGATTATGCTCCAAAATATCGGTTGCAATAACCAGATCCAGTTCCCCTCCTGCTATGGGAATACGGTTTGCGTCAGCGATCAAAAGCTCCCTGTACCCCTTGTTCAGCATGTTGTCTCCGTCTCCCAAAGACTGGCTGGGACATATGTCCAGGCCGACAAGATAATTGTCCTTGGCCAGAAGCCAGCCCAAAGGGCCTTCCCTGGCTCCTGCGTCCAATACTTTCAGGCCTTTCATCTTCAGGAAGGGTATTAAAATCTTGCTTTTATAATGGAAGACCGGTTTTTCACCGCTGCTTTTTAACTGAGAATAATCGAATACGGTATCCTTGCTGTTTAAAAAATCAATGATGGAGAGCCCTTCCTCTGACTGATACTGTTTGTATACAACAGCGCACGCTGCGCAATACAGGCTCTTATCCAGGGTTTCCCCCATGCACCGGGGACAGAGATGTCTGATGGAAAGGCCGGGTGTGTTTTCCATGATTTTTTTGTTTGGTTGTTTTTTTAGCCGAATGACCTGTTCTGGTTGCTTCCTGATATAATGTTGTCATTTTTAATGATTTTTCATAGGATTATTTTATACGAACATTCTTTTTATCCATGCAATCCAAAATCTTTTCCTCTTTTTCATCATCCTTCAAAAAACTGGATTCCTGCGTTCTGGATATTTTGTATCCCAGGAATTGTCTGGCCTGCAAAAGACCTTTGGAAATTGACAAGCTCCTGTATTTTTACAAGGTTTGTTTAAGGAATCTGGCCCGGATTTCGCTCAGTAGTTTCTATTACGTCATCCAACCATGGATATCTTCTGTGCCGGTGCTTCAAAACGACATCAACATATTTCAATATGTTTTCAGCCCTTTTGAATCACCTATCCTCGAATCTATCTCATGTTTGGCTTCCTCATGACGAAACCCTTCACGAAAACCCGGCGGAATCTTATAAGTGGAAAACCCTATTCAGGGATTCACTTCCCTGTACCTGAACATCCAGACCGCTAACCTAAAAAATTTGCTGATATTGTTACGAGGCGCAGAAACCAATAGCGAAACGCGAAGTTGGAGCGATTTTTGATTGATCGCGTATCGTGCATACGGCGAGATCAAAAATTCGTGCTCACGAAGCCTGCCAGTCGGAATGAGCCATTAACAAGGACGGAACACGATTCGCGATTATTCCTTCTTTGATCTTTTTGTCGCGGCAAACAATCCTGTCATGATTGAATGGATATTGATCCGCCCCTCTCCTCGCATGAAAACGATAGGCACCTGCCCCTTGCGGCAATTCAGCCTATGGGGTATATTCCAGTTATGAAGCAGATTTGGGCTATCACTTTATTTGTATTGATCGGCTGTTTGAACAGCCATGCTCTGGCTCCCCGTTCACAGTTTGGGGAGGCAGAATCCGGTCTTGTCAGAACTGTTGTAGAATCATGTCTGGCTGAGAACCCTCAACTGCAGAAAAAACTCCGTTACACCCCTAAAGACGATTTATGCCTCAAAGGGGCAGGGCTTCTGATTCAGACTCTGGGGAAAAAGCTTCAGATTCCGGTGAATGATCCTTCACAGCCCACGCGGCTGGAACTAGTTGACGGTTATTACGACTCCAATAGAACCGATGCGGATTATAGGAATAGTACATTGTTTCATCGCTGGATACAACTGGTTGTCAACAACACGCCTGTTCTATTTATCGATCCGACCTTTGGCCAATTTGAGCCTGAATTCAATGGTATGACGCTGGTGACCTTGGCCAATGCCAGACCTGTAAACCTGAGGGAATTTACTGAAGAACTTCTTCATGAGGTTATGCGCTCAGTACCTGTAAATTCACACACCGAGTACTCATTAAACGAAATGAGGGGAAAAACTCCGGATCAGATATTAGAGATTTTAAACTTGAATGATGATGAATATTCGCCAGATGTCCGCTTTGTATTCATGAAAGACATCATCATCAGCATGCGTCGGGCACAGTCAGTAAGAAGCACTCCGCCCAGAATACCCCGTGCCGGTCCGGTGGAACTGATGCGAACAGCCTTATCTGCCTTGGGGATAACAGGAAAAAGCTCGTAGGATCAAACAAGGATTTCCAACAAGTAGAATTCCGGAATTCAATGCATATAAGTTATCGGCTGTTTGGCGGATCTTTTAATTTGAAAATAAATAGAGTAATAAGATTCAATCGTTTTATATAATAAGCGGCAGACATAAGATACTTTTCTTATGTCTTGCCCCTTATTATATTTT
>JAFGBW010000150.1 GCA_016932965.1 Candidatus Auribacterota bacterium | reverse complement strand
TTTTTATCATGTTTAATCGATTAGGGAATAGACCTTTTGGGCAGGGAAGAACCAATATCAATAAAAACAAAAAAAGAAAAAAGAAGATCATCCGGATCAAGAAATGCAAATTCTGTGTTAATTCCATTAAAGATATTGATTACAAAGATATTGGACGAATGAGCAAATACGTCACTGAAAGAGGCAAAATAATCAGCAGAAGAATAACCGGCAACTGTGCAAAACATCAACGTCAGCTGACAACGGCCATCAAACGGGCACGCCTTTTGGCTCTTTTGCCTTTTACCGGTGAGTAAACAATTGGTTTTAAATCCCGTCCTTGCTATTAAATAAATCCGTTATAATATTTTAAAATAAATTTAAATTTTAATCGTATTACTATTACTACCATAGAGAGGAATATTCTCTATTTCAGAGGGATGAGCTATCTCCTTCATGGCATAAAAGTTTCTTCATTGAAAATCAATAGAAGCGGAGAGGAAAAAAGTGAAACTGATACTTGAAAAAACCGTGCCCAAACTGGGATTAGTAGGCGAAGTGGTGGATGTGGCTGAAGGATACGCCAGAAATTATCTTCTGCCGAAACGATTCGGCGTCAAAGCCACTAAACACAATCTCGATGTCGTGGCCAATCGCGTAAAAACCATTCGTGAAAAAGAACTGCAGGAACTTGAAAACGCAAAAAAACTGAGTAAAACCCTGGAAGGTCTCAGCGTCAATCTGAAAGTAAAAGCCGGAGATGATGGAAAACTTTTTGGTTCTGTTACTGAAGCTGAAATCGCCGAAGCTCTCAAGGAAAAAGGGTATGATTTTGACAAAAAACTGGTCGATCTGGATAAGCACATCAAATTTCTCGGTATCTATACTGTCCCCTTGAAACTGCATCCTTTGGTGAGTGTCAACATCAAAGTATGGGTGATTCGCGAATCATCGGAAGCCTGAAATGACTGCTGGCTCACCCGGCGAAGACCTGCTGTCGATTTCTCAGGGGAAAAATCTCCCCTATAATCTGGAGGCGGAAAAAAGCGTTCTGGGCGCCATGACGCTCACTCTCGATGCTGTTGCTACAGCATCTAATCTATTGATTTCTGAATCCTTCTATAAACCAGAGCATCAGGAGATTTTCAAATCCCTTACGTCTCTTTTCGAGCAAAATGCAACCGGGGACCTGGTCGCTCTGGTTGATGATCTCACAAAAAAAGGTAAGCTGTCCCAGGCCGGGGGTTCTTCTTATCTTTCAGAAATCGTCAATTATGTCACAACAACCGCCAACCTCGAACATCACATCAATATCATCTCTGAAAAATACATCCTCCGGAAACTGGCGGATGTGACAACTTCCCTTGCCACGGAATGCTTCAATCCGAGGATAGAATTAACAGAACTCTTAGATCAGGCTGAAAAGAAAATTTTTGCTATCGGTCAGTCCAAAATCCAAAGAGATTTCATCCCCATTAAAGATCTCATGCGAAACAGCATGGATATGGTGGAACAATTATTCAATCTCAAACACGCCGTGACCGGACTGGGAACCGGATTTTATAAACTGGATGAAATGACCAGCGGTTTGCAGCCTTCCGACATGATCGTACTCGCTTCCCGTCCTTCCATGGGAAAAACCGCTTTCGCATTGAATATCCTTGAGCATGTAGCACTTGTTGAAAAAAAACCTGTCGGTTTTTTCAGCCTGGAGATGTCAAAAGAGCAGGTGGTAATGCGCCTTTTATGCTCTCATGCCCGGGTCAGCAGCCAGAAACTCCGGACAGGTTTTTTACCCAAGCATGATTACCCCAAGCTGTCGAATTCCGGAGGCCGTCTTGCCGATTCACCCATTTACATTGATGACACTCCTGGCATCAGCATCATGGAATTACGTGGAAAAGCCAGACGTTTAAAGGCCAAAACCGATTGTCAGCTCCTGATGATTGACTATCTCCAGCTGATGACATCAGGGATGGGCCGTAATTATGAAGGAAGGCAGCAGGAGATTTCCGATATCTCTCGGGCCATTAAAAGCCTGGCAAGAGAATTGAATATCCCGATTTTTATTCTGTCTCAGTTGAACCGTCTTGTTGAACTCCGAAAAGATCATGAGCCCATGTTATCCGATTTGCGGGAATCCGGAGCCATCGAACAGGATGCAGATGTGGTTCTTTTGTTGACAAGAAAAGATTATTATGAAGAAACAGATGATCCAGGCAAGGCCCAGTTCAATCTGTCCAAACAGAGAAACGGTCCTACCGGAAAATTCGAATTAGTTTTTAATAAAGAATGCACCCGTTTCGAAAATATGGCTTCGGACAGAAGGGAAGAAGCCCCCAAACAGGAAAAAAATGCAGATGATTTCATTTAATAAAATACGCATGATTTTGTTTTTTTTCATTTTCTCAACCTTCATGATGGCAACGGATAAGACATGGAGTCAAGGCAACGTATTTGGCCAGGAGGAAGAACAGGCCCCCCCTATCATAGGCTCAGTGGAAATCAACGGCAACAAGATGGTGTCGACAGCTTTGATCAAGAAACAGCTCCGTACCCAGAAGGAAAAACCTTTCAGCCGAATCGATATCAATAAAGATATCAAGCGCCTGTATGAACTGAACTGGTTCTCCAAAATCAGCGTGGACGTGGAGGAGGGACAGGAGTTGAAGGTGATCTTCAATGTCATCGAAAAACCGACCATAGCACACATTCTTTTTCGCGGAAATTCCAAAATTAAAACCTCATCCTTGAAGAAGAAACTCATTGAAAAAGAAGGGGACCTGGTCAAATTTTCCATCAGTGAAGGAGACCTTTTAAATGAAAAAATGATTTCTGACGCCGCTTCCGCCTTGCGAGCCTTCTATGAAAAAAAGGGTTTTAAAACGGTCCAGGTAAAAACCGAACTCGTTCACGATGAAAAAGAGAATAAAGCGGATGTCATTTTTCATATCGACGAAGGAAAAAAAATAAAAATCAAGCGGATACGGATCGTAGGGGCTGCTCAGCTCAAGGAGAAAAAAATCCTGAAACAAATGCAAACCAAAAGAAAACGATGGTATAATTCCGGGGTTTATGAAGAAGAAAAATTCAAGGAAGACCTGGAAAGAATCAAGGCCTTTTACTTTCGTAATGGATACATCGATATACGCATCTCAAGCGTAAAGGAAACCCTGGTCGATGCCGGAAAAAAAGTCGTGATCGATATCGAGGTCTCCGAAGGCAGCCAATATAAGTTGGGAAACATTGAGATAGAGGGACAGAAAAGTTTTTCCAAGGAGGAAATACTTAGAGGGACGCTCTTGAAAACAGGTGATATTTATCTTCCTGAAAATCTGAGCAAAGACCTGAAAACCGTCAAGGACTTCTATTTCAGCCGCGGTTATATCGACGCAAGAGTCGACGTGGACACATTCTCCGGTGATCGTTCAGAACCAATCCTGAATCTCAAATACACCATCATTGAAAATGAGGTCGTCTTCATTGATAAAATCAAAATCCAGGGAAATGAACGCACGAAGGATATCGTCATTCGAAGAGAATTGAACATCAAACCCGGAGATAAATTTGACGGGGTCAAAATGGAAGTGGCCCAGAAACGTCTGTCCAACACGGGATTATTCAACGATGACAAGGGCGTTCCCAAGGTGGACCTTTATCCTGATCCTACTTCGAGAGATCCTCAGCGAGACCTCATCGTGGAAGTCCAGGAAGGAAAATGCGGGGAACTGAGTTTTGGAGCCGGATACAGTTCGGTTGAAAGCCTGATCGGATTTTTAGAACTATCTCAGGGAAACTTCGATCTTTTTAACTGGCCGTCTTTTACCGGCGACGCTCAAAAACTCAAATTCCGCACAGAATTCGGCCAGTATAAAAAAGAATTTTTAATCGATTTTACCGAGCCCTGGCTTTTTGAGAAACGCCTGCTTTTCGGATTGCAGCTTTTCACCACTTCCCGAAGCTATTCCACGTCCGATTACACCGAGGATAAACAAGGATTCCTCCTCCGTCTGGCTAAACCTGTTTTTAAATACACCCGGGCTGAAGTGAATTACTCTTTCCAAACCGTCGAAGTGGAAAATGTGGGAGAAAATGCTTCTGAATATTTAAAATCCCAGGAAGGAAAGCGGGAGGTCGGAAAACTGGGTCTTGATCTGGTGCGGGATGTCCGCGATTCTTTTTATAACGCCACCAAGGGCTCACGGCTGGAATGGAGCATTGAAGTGGCCGGCGTGGGGGGGAATACAGATTATTACAGAAGCATATTCGATGCGGATCTGTATTTCGGCCTCTGGTTTCAGCATGTGCTGGTCACCTCTTTCCGCATAGGGGGAATTCAAGAGTACGGGCAGAGCGAAGATGTCCCTATTTTTGCTAGATTTTTCCTGGGGGGGTCCCGATCCATACGCGGTTTCGATTACCGCGACATCGGCCCGCATGATCAATATGAAGAACCTCTGGGCGGTAAATTCATGTATTATGGCTCATTTGAATATGTCATTCCCATTATTGAACAATTCCGGCTGGGGCTTTTTTTTGATTACGGCAATCTCTATGCGGATTTTGACGATATCGATCTGGGGATCATGAACGCTTCCGTTGGAATAGGTTTGCAAATCACGCTTCCCATCGGCCCTTTGAGATTTGATTATGGTGTCCCTGTGATCACGGATGACTATCATGAAGGCGAGGGCGGTAAATTCACTTTCGATATAGGCAACCGTTTTTAACAGCATCATTCAGCTTCTATCTGCCGAAATTTTGCTTTGTATCCCGGACAAAATATTGCTATGGTTTAGCGTTTCGACCCTATTCGAATTAAAGAGTCATCAATCTGAAAAGATATATATAAGAGATTAAGGAGAAAAAAATGAAAAAAAACACGTTCATCCACATGATCATGGCGCTTGTTTTCAATCTGATTCTATCTGGAACGGTCTGCCTGGCCGAAAATGCGGCTATCGGGGGTTTGAAAATCGGATTCGTGGATTTTGAAAAAGTATTCAATGAATACAAAAGAACTAGGGAAGAAAATCAGAAATTACAGCGTGCCAAGGAGGAAAAGGAAAAATCCGCCCAAAACCTGATTGATGAAATCAATAAACTGAAAACGGAAGTGGAAATCCTTTCTGAAGAAGCCAAAGCAAAAACAGAAAATGACATCAAAGAAAAGCTGCGTCATTTGAGAGATTTCACCGAGGATTCCAAAAAGGAACTGTTGGATCAAAGAAACGTGATCTTTAAAAAAATCACGGATGAAATCCGTTCCATCATTGAAATCAAAGGCAAGGAAGGGCAGTTCTCTCTGATCATGGACGACAAGGCCCTTTTTTATAAGGAATCCGCCTTGGATCTGACAGAAGAAATCATCATCATTTTAAATGATGATGCGAAAAGAGCTGAATTGTTGAAAGCAAAATCTTAATAATAATCCGGAAAAAAACTTGTGTTTAATGTCACTGTCTCTGATATAGCCAAATGGATAGACGGAACCGTATCCGGGGACCCGAATAAAGTCATCACAGGCATCGCCAGTCTTAAAGAAGCATCCAATGGCGATCTGAGTTTATTGTCCCGAAAACGGTACCTGCCGCTCTTGGAACAGACACAGGCCTCCGCCATTTTGATAGACGCGACTTTAGTTTACCCCACTGATAAAACCATCATCAGAGTTCCCGATGCATCTAAAGCTTTTGACCGGATTATCGAACTCCTTAAACTCGACGCTTTCCCAATTATACCGGGCATTTCTAAAAAAGCTTCTATCGCGAAAAAAGTAAAACTGGGAACCGGTGTCTGCATCCAGCCGTTCGTCGTAATCGAAGAAGGAGCCGTGGTCGGCGATCACACCTGCATTCAGGCGGGAACCTACGTGGGACCGAATGTTGTGATCGGTTCTAATACATTGATCTATCCCAATGTGTCATTGTTGAAAAAAGTCATGATCGGGTCCAACGTGATCATTCACAGCGGCGCCGTCATCGGATCCGATGGTTTTGGATTCGAGCCAGGAAAAGATATCCCCAGGAAAAGCCCCCAAGTTGGAACGGTTATCATTGAAGACCATGTGGAAATCGGAGCCAATGTGACAATTGACCGGGCACGTTTTGATAAAACCGTGATCCGGAAAGGTACTAAAATTGATAATTTGGTTCACATTGCGCATAACGTCGATGTGGGTGAAAGCTGTCTTCTTCTCGCTCAAAGCGGAATCGCCGGAAGCGCAACTCTTGGCAAAGGAGTGATCATGGCAGGACAAGCGGGAATAGCAGGTCATATTAAAATCGGAGACAGGGTGACCATTGCAGCTAAATCGGGCGTGACTAAGGACACCCCTTCTCAACGGGTGATCGCAGGATTTCCAGCGCAAGACCATATGAAATTCAAACGCGCCCATGCATCCCTGGACCGCATGCCTCTTCTATTTAAAAAAATAATCGAATTGGAAAAAAAAGTGAACTCTTTACAGCAGCAAATTCATTCAGCATCAACATGTTAAATCAGAAAACCATCTCAAAAAAAATCATGATTTCAGGCATCGGAGTCCATACCGGATCCAAAACCACCATGACTTTTATCCCATCTGAACCAAACCGGGGTATCGAATTCGTCCGTGTTGATCTTCCTTCTCAGCCTGTCATAAAAGCCGATATTGAAAACGTCATCAACACAGAACGCGGAACGATTCTGGGCGGAGGGGAATCAAAAATGCACACGGTGGAACATGTCATGGCTGCTCTGTGGGCCTTCGGCATCACCAA
>JAFGBW010000149.1 GCA_016932965.1 Candidatus Auribacterota bacterium | reverse complement strand
TGAATGAGTTGGCCCCTCCCAATTGCCCCAGCCTTTTCCCGGCCTGCCCTTCTTTAGCCAGCTCCATTCCGATACTGGATAATAAAGGCAGAAATAAGTGCTGGCCGACACTGAAGATAAAAAGCCAGACCAGCATGACAGGGAAGTTAAACGAAAAAAGGGCAATGAGCAAAATACCTAATCCGGACAACAAATGGGCAAAGGCGGCCAATCTTCTGCTGCATAAAAAAAATAACAGCGCAAAGATAAACACAACCAACAGTCCCGGAAGTTCCCTCGGAATCTCCAGGATACTTCGCTGCAGATTGGAAATGGAAAAGGTGTCACTCAAAAAATTATTGAAGGTGGAGTCAACAATGCTTTGGGAAAAGCCGAAAAAACAGACAGCCATCCAGAAAAGAAAAAAGTCCTTGGGCATTCCCTGTAATCTGATGATGAATTTCTTAATCAATGGGCCTCAATAGAAAGCAGGCTTTTATATTTTGAGAAGCGGTTCGAGGGTCAGTTTTTTATTCAGCATAAAAGCCTGGATCGTATAGGAATTGTCCTCTCTCTGTACACGAAAGGAAAGGGTATCCCCGCATTTGAATTCAACTTCCATGTCCTTTTCGATCCTTTCATGAGGAACGCATTCATCATAGATCCAGATCTGATCCGGACGTTGTTTGATCCTTTTCCCTTTATGATAAGCCTGGATGATGGTTCCTCTGATGAGTTCCATACCAAAAAATACTTTCCCAGGCGGGGGTTCGTCCGGCTGGTTGCCGGTGATCTTTTTCAGTAATTTTATCATGGTCAGCTTATTGCCTTATATTCGGTCAAATCCAAATACAATCATATTTGAGTCCCGCAGGATGGAATGGACCGGTTAAAAACCAATGGTAATGGGTTTATGCACCTTTGCTTCCTCGGGTGTCATTTCTGCAAAGGCCATGATGATCACCGGGTCCCCTTTCATGCCCAATCTCGCTGCGCCGCCGTACAGGGCGAATTTCCCGGACCCTTCCGGCTCAGCAATGCAATAGGTCTCAAAACGCTCACCGGTATTGAGATTGATCACCAGAATTCTTTCATATTCGATCAATGAGGCTTTTTTCATGACAGCGCTGTCGATTCCCATGCTTCCGGCATAATGGAGATTGGCATCTGTCAGGATTGCCCGGTGTATTTTCGATTTTAAAACTGTTACCAGCATCGGTTGATTTTCTTCTTAATGAATTGTTCCTTAAACCCGCTGAAAAGACAGTTATCAGCGTTGAAATAATATACCCTAACACTTAAATTCAGGCAAATAATTTTATTGAAAATGAAGCTGTGCTGTGCCCGAACAAGTAAATGTACCACCGGCAGAGCCGGTACTTTTATAACGTGAACCGCTCAAAGCGTTTTTTTATATACAAATTCTTATTTATTTCATCACGGAGGAAGTCATCATGCCCATAAGGCATGATGAATCTCAAATTCCAGGCATCCACCTGTTCCCCTTCCCATTCTCAATTCTTAATTCTAAATTCTCAATTCCTTCCCCCCTCCGTGGCCTCCGTGGTAAAATATTTCTTTTTTAATACTTCCGAAATTGTCAAACTTGACTAGTCCAAATCCTGCGATGGTTTAACGAATTTATTAAAATGTGATAAGATAAAAATCTGAAACAGACAAACGCATGAAAAATTCATCCATGAATAAAATTCCGTTCGCAGGGATAGCAGCGTGCCTGACCCTTTATCTGTTCTGGCCCAGCCTTGAGTACGGTTTTTTCTGGGTGGATGACTTTTATTATGTTCAGCAGAATGAATGCATCCGTCATCTTTTTTCCGGAAACTTGTTTTCCCTTTTCACGCGCGGTTTTTACATCCTCTGGACACCGTTGACCACTTTGTCATTTGGTCTTGATTATTTGATATGGAAGGGAGGCCCATTTGGATATCATCTCACCAATTGTATTCTTCATCTCACAAATATTTATCTTGTCTTTTATCTTTTCAAACGGTCAGACCAGGATTTATTGACTGCTTTTATTGCCTCACTTTTTTTTGCCGTGCATCCCGTGCAAATCGAGTCCGTGGCCTGGATATCAGAAAGAAAAACTCTTTTGTGTTTCCTGTTTTTTCTGATCGGATGCCATTATTGGAAATCTTTTTTGAAAAGCTCAAAGCTCCTGCAGGGAGGACTGGCTGTTGTCTTTCATCTTTTATCAGTATTATCCAAACCCCTTCTGCTCCTGGCCCCTTTGTTATGGTTTCTGGAAGCGTTCCTGATTCGGGTCACAAACAGCTCCTCTCCTGACGCCGCTCCTTCACACCTCATAGGAAGATCAGCAAAGACCCGTCTTTTGACCGGAATCGGCCTGGCCATTTCCTTTTTCTCCCTTTCCATGACCCTTCATTACCTGTCCAGAGAAAAAGCATTTTTTCTTCCCCTTTCCTATACCCTTACTGAACGCATTCTCACCGCCCTCACCCTCCCCTGGTACTATGTTAAAAATATTTTCTGGCCGGTTTCACTCAGCATCAGTTATCTGCCCGAAACTGCCGTCTTTTTTCTCCACCCTAAAGTCCTTTTCGGCGGGATGGTTCTATTGGGGATAATCACCTGTTTTTACTTCGGATACCGCAGAAAATCGCCTGTGGCTTACTGGATTTTCTGGATAGGCATAGGACTGGCGCCTGTTTCAACGGTTATAGCCATGCCGACCTGGCTGAATGACCGCTATCTTTATGTCCCCCTGGCTGCCGCTGCCATTTTGCTGGTCAATTTTACCAGGCGTGTTTTTTCTGCCAGAAGGCTTTTTATCCTGTTCTGGCTGATCGTGATTATTCTTTTAGGAATGGTTTCACGCAGTCAATTAACGCTCTGGAAAAATCCGATGAAACTTTTAGAAGCCTCAATGAAACGAGACCCCCGTTCTTTTCAAAGCAGGGGATGGTATCTGCACGGTTATTTAAAATTTCAGGTTGACAACGGAAATCCTGCTGAAAAAATTCTTTCCGCCGCGAAAAAAATTCTGGAAAACGATCCTCATGATCCTTACGCGGTTTACTGTGTTGTCCGCTCGCTGATTCAGGAAAACAAACTGGATGAGGCACTCCAGCGCGTCAGTGAAACGCTGAAAAGGCATCCGGATGCGGCCTACTTGAACCGTGTTTGCGGGAATCTCTATCTGGCCAAATGCGATTATCAGAGAGCCTCTTTTTATTATTCCGCCGTGCCTGACAAGGACAAACAGGAATCCTCTCAGGCGCTTTTAGACCAGATTAGGATCATGCTCAGGCTGAAAGATCATGAAAAAGCGCTTCTCATCGGAAAAATGGCGGCCTTTAAAATTCCGGACAGGCCGGAAATTTTTCTCTTGCTCGCCGAATGTGAACAGAGATCAGGGGAATGGGGTGATTCGCTGAGGGCCTTACAAAAAGGGGTACGTCTTCATCCGGAAAACGAGGATCTGCGCCATGCCCTGATCCGGACAAGCAAACAATTGAGTCTGTTAGCTCCTTCCGTGGAGAGTTGAAATGATTATCGGCTCGCATTTCATCTATCAGGGAATGAAGGGATTTTTTACCACGAAATACACGAATCACACGAAAGGAATAAGCTTCTTCGCTGACGCTCAGAGTGAGAAATTTATTTCCCCCGGATGATATAAAGAGTTATGAGTTCGAATGATGAAATTGCTTTTAACTTAACTCCCATCCCCCCTCTGCGGGAGTCATTATTTTCCATTCTCAATTCTTAATTCTCCATTCTTTTCATCAATACGTCCACTTGGTTCCCTGCAGCGCGTACTGGGTAGGCGGAACATTGGTAGTCATGGGCGTTCCCGGCGGCAGGTTGTCAGAATTATTGTAATCAATATTATAAGAGTAGAAAAGCTGGTGGCCTTCGCTTCCAACCAACGTTGTGTTCCAGCCGTGCGTATTCTGGCGGCAGTCAAAAAGACAGGCAAAAGATCCCCGGATATTCCTGCCGAATTCCTGTCCCGTGAAAGTTCTTCCTCCCGGAGCCGAGGCGGAATTGGAATTCCATTCCTGAAGATTAAACGTCTGGTTTGTGAGCACGCGGATATCAAACAAAAATCCGCCTCCGGAGAATTTCAATTTGCAGTTTTCCCATTGCACGCTGGCGGATGAGGGGCCGGACCCCGCTCCGCTGGGAATCGAGTTGCCGAAGGTGGTTCCCAGATAATTGGAAGGAGATAAATTGGCATTAATATAAGCGGCATTCACAGTGGAAGGATTGAATCCGCCGTTAGTCATGGTGTTCGGCATGTCATTTCTCATCTGGTTGCGTTCAGCTTCAATCCACCGGGTTCTTGGAATCCAGCTCATGTACCAGTCTAATAGACTCACGGAAGCAGGACAGGCCGGAAGGACGCTGACATCCGAAGCCCAGAAAAAGCTGGGGAGTCTGGATTCAACGTTCCCGTACATCATGGCGGCATTGATGCCCTGGGCCGCGTGCTTCCAGATCTGGTTGGAGGATCTGCGGTTATTGGTGGTGGATCCCGGAGAATCTCCCCAGGAAGCGTCTAACGAAAAATAATCATTGTTGACGATATCAAAAAGCATTTCATGATAATTGATGAACAATTGGGCTCCCCGGTTCGAAAGATTCGCAGAGCCGGTTATCCCCTCCTGTCCGGCCCTTCTCATTCCGTCGTCCTCCCACCATAATTTATGGTCATAACAGATGTTCTGGTCGCCACGCATGCCGATGGTGTTGATCATGGTGCCGTAATACCTGTCCGTTATCTGATCGCGGCTTGAATCACTCTTATCCAGACGAATCCAGTTGGTTTCATAGGCGTATATCGTGTCCCCGTAAAGAGCGCAGCGCTGGGTGGTAACGGTTGTTGCCGAATCATGTTCCCGGGTAGTGGGGACCGCGTAGGAAACAGAATAATATCCGCTGTCCATGCCATGATGCCAATAACCCGGACAGTTATAATCACCCCAGATATGAATGGCGTTTGGTGAGCCTACTGCCAAAGGAAACTGAATCACTGCTCCTCGTTTCAGGCGCACAGCCCCGCAATGCACGCGTTTTCCAAAAAAATTATTCCCCATGGTGGTATTCACCACGTATATGAGATTTTGTAAGGTATTGGCTGTGGCCGTGGCCGTGTTGTTGTTGAAATTAAATCCCCAGGCTGTGTCCAGCCCGTTAAAAGTAAAGCATTCAGGAGTGAGCTCGGACAGATCGATTTCCGTGAACACCACGATCTTTTTTTCCTGGGCGTCAATCATGCAGAGATTGTCCACTCCGTAATAGCCTCCGTTATCCCCTCCGTAATAATAAAATCCGCCGGTATTGTCGGTTTCAAAAGTCTGGCCGGATGTGGAAACTCGGGCCAGGATCTCAGGAGCATTGTTCAAAAGGAGATAATAGTTGTGAAAGCCGTCCGGGGTTCCGGCAAAGCCGAAGCTGTTTCTGCATAGATTTGTTGTGGAATTTCCTGTCAAAGGGTAATTCAGGGCGTTGTAGCTCTCCGGCATGGGAACGCTCCGGTCACACAGGGGAAGCGTGGATTTGTAGACAAACCAGTTTGTCATGGGAGAGTAAGCAGTCCCGCTTGTACAAAGGGAATCATGCCGGATGGGGAACAGTTCGACACGGGCGGTCGAATCCCTCACGGGTCCGAGATAGATTTCCCCCCTGGAGGCATTGGTATTCGTGGAGTTCTGGTCCCGCCGGTAGGAATAAAAATATTCGTCAGGAGAAAATCCGTTATACAGGGAAAGCGGATTAGATCCGGGAAGATTAAAGGTTTGCAGGGTACTCGACCAGGTGACGCTGTTGAAGGTGCCCAGGAGCACTTCTTCTCCGGTGAAGGCTCCTGTATTGCTTCCCTGGATGGTAAAAGAGCTGGGGCCATAGCTTGTCCCGCTCAGCCGTATCGTCACGGTAGTGGGATTGATTGCGATACCCAGTTTGACAGTAATCCATGAAGCTCCCGCAGCAGTGGGTCTCCAGTCCGTGCCGGTTGTATTGCTGTCAAAAGCCCTGTAAGCGGCATAAGTCGAGTTGACACTGGAGGCTGTTGTTTCCTGGGGAAAAGGGGCCGTATCTGCAGTCATGGGAAGCGCCGGGCTTCCTAACGAGGTGGTGGCGCTGCCATAAGAAATGTTATAAATACGGGGGGCATTCGCAGAGGCGGTGATATTCAGACGAAGGTATTGAAATCCGGTCTGACGGCCGCCGTCATCATTCCAGAAAGCAGAATAATCGATGTCAGTTGTATCGTTATTATCCACGTCTATATTGTCATAATCCACTCCGGCTGCATCCGGCATACTTCCTGCCCCCCAGACATTCGGGGCCACGTTGTTGCCTGGATAACTGCCGTTCGCGTTCAGCATTTTCATCCTCATGACTCCCCCGCCGATGTCCGCCAGTCCCATGCGGGAAGTATACGCATGGCTGTTATTGTGCATGCGCCGGACTTCATCCTTGACCAGGTTGTATGCCACTCTCACCGGATCGTACCGTTCATTGTTGTTGGTATCAATGGTGTTGTAGGAGGCATACCACATTCCGACGCCGGAGCCGGTTGAAGCATCAGCCGGTGCACTGGTATTACATGGCGGATATCCTGCAATTCCATTTCCGGTACTATTGTCCCTGATTTCCCTGGAACGCGTGATCCAGGTTGTCGGCACGACGCTTCCGGCAAGGTCCCGGATTCCGTCATTGACCGGATTTAAGACAGTGGTTGAGTTATAAGTAAAAGGAACCGCGGTTCCTTCAGCGGAAGTTGTACCGTCTCCAGCATTGTTTGCATCTGTTGTTGTATTAAGCGTGACACTCCGGATGGGAAAATGCCACCGGTCCGGGTTGGACGGAGAAGCAGGTATTGCGTCATTTTGCCCGAAATGGCCGTACCATCTCAGATCACCGTACCGGCATGCGGCGGGATGAGTGTCATCCGGATAAAGTGTTTCTGAATTACCCGCAATCAGATTCATGACCGGCTGCAGGGTACCGCCCGGCGTGTTCCTGTAATAAGCCACTCCGTCACGGATGACCAGGGGGGCAATGGAATTATACGCCAAAGCCGCCACCTTGCCTCCGCTAGACGCATCCGCCTGGTAATTGGTGAACACTCCGGGTTGAGGGATGGTGTCCGGAGTATCGTAGAATTGCGTGTCTTCAATATACTGGTACGGATTGATGGCCACCGGCGGGCTCAGCCGGGGGATTGCACTCTGCACAACAGCCACGCTTCCTCCGGTGGTTGTCGGGGCCATGAAATCATTGGTATTGGGCGTATTGGGAGTCAGTCCCGGGTTCGTCGAGCGGGTTCCGTTAAACACGTAGCCGAAGTTTGTTCCGGAACCGCCGAAACGGCGGGCGACCCATTCACTCGGGCTGGAGTCCGTGGTGACGGCTCCTGTTTCATAGTTGGTATAATCCGGAGTCATGTCCTTGGCAAAAATGGCGGATCCGACGTAATCCGTATAGTTAAAATCACCCAGACCGGTCATCTGATTATAATTGATCACTGACTCAAAGACCGCCTGGCTGTATTCATAAAAATTAAGACCCTGATTGTTTGGAATCGTTCCGAATTTATACCAGGACGTAGCGCCGTTCCGGCCTCTTCTGAAAACCTGTTTGGTGGATGAAAGGATGGGATAATTCTGCTGGCCGTGAAACCGCACACGGTCGTTACCCTGGTCACGGCAGTCCAGATAAATATTGCCGTTTGAGTGAATGCGGCCGATCAATTGTGCGCTTTCATAATGCGCTGAAACCTCCCAGTCCCTGTCGTAAAAGGAAAGCATGCTGAAGGCCGGAATGGTTCTCAATGTGTTTCCTGAACTGACCATGGCCTTGCTGCCGTTTCTGACCGCGGGAACATCCTGGCCTGTATGGGTGGCAACCACTGTGGCTGTGGCCGTGCCCGGATAATACCAGAAACCAGTGGGATCGTCCGCTGCCGGCGGAGTCAGGGCCGTTGTGGAGACGACCTGGGAATCATTCCACAAGACAGAAAATTGATTGAACCCGGGAACTGAGGATTGGGTTCCGCCTGAGCTGCTGCCGAAAATCGGTTTTGAAATTCCCCCTCCGCCGATCAGCTGAGTCAGCCGGTCAATGACGGTTTGAGTCACCGCGGTGGTTTGATTGGCCACTGTGGTATTATAAAGCTGCATGCTGAGTTTCAACGCTTCACTGCTTTTGACATGACCGATTTCCTTTTCAACGGAGAAATTGTCCATGGCCACGAATTTCATGAGACTTCCGACAACCATACCTCCGATCACAACAGCCACAAGTGTGACTACCAGTATATTTCCCCTTTTAAACAGGGCTTGTTTGGATTTATTCATTGGACCTCCTTCAGGTTCAGGTGATGGTATTGAGTTGTAACATCAACCGAACCGGTATGGTTATGGGATTAGGATTAATACTGGTCGGAGCCGCAATCAACTGCCTGAATTGAATCACGATAAAATTAGGCGAATTGAAATTGGGGTTTGTCGGGGGATAACTGGCCGGGGTATACAGGTCTGCACGATGGGGAAAACGAAACACCGACTGAGTTCCCGGACTGGCGTCACTGACATAATCGATGCGAAGGACATTTCTGATCATGACCTGGGCCGGCGAACCTGTGGCGCTGAACCAGCTGATTGTCCTTGCGGCAGGATCAAAAACCATCCGGGCGATGTTGCCGGAGGTGTCGTTTCTAATGAAAAAGATCGTGTCCAGCATGGGAGACGCAGCGGGCAGGGCGGGGAATTTATTGATGTAATCCATTTCCGCGGAGATGTCCGAGTCCCAGAAAAAAGCTGCCGGAGAACGGTTCACAAAGCTGTATGCCCCCTGGACAAAAGAGGCCAGCCTTTCCCGGGCCATGACATAGTTTCTGGTTTTTTCAATGTTTTTACTGATCTGCATGGCGCCTGTAATGATTCCGGCAGAAATGATCGTAAAAATGCCCAGACTGATCATCATTTCCGCCATGGTAAAACCGGATTGATTTTTTGTTTTCATGCTAATACGTCCCCTGTTGGATTGACTTTTCCTCCATCGATCACCAGGGTCAATACCCGATTGGATCCGGCAGGATAAGTCCAGGTTGCCTTCACGGTTATTTTTTTCATGAGCATCTGGTTATAATATCCATAACACATCTGCTGAGCCTGATCCGTTGGATTGTCTGAAGTATTTATCAGGGGGAATAACGTCTGAAAATCAGCAATCGAGATGGACCCGGTCGCCGCCCCCACGGTTGGCTGCATGACTCCAAAACGTGACTGCGGGATGGTTTCCGTTCCGACATCGCTTGCCGGAGGGCCTGCGTTCCGGACCATGTATATATAATCCTGAGAATTCCGGAAGACTCCTGTGACGGAAACGTCAAAGATGACGGTGATCCCCGGAAGGACTTCCATCGTTTCCCTGTATCCGTCGAAATCATCCACGTCATTCATGAAATAATATTTTTCCTGACCGTTGCCGAATATATTCAGGGCCCTTTCCGTCTCAGATATTTTGAAAAGAGGCGGAAGCGAGTCAAAGCGGATATCATCATCTTCAGGGCCCAGGAGATAGCTGTTCGGATTCAAACCCTGTCTTTGAAATGGATTGAGAGCGGTGGCAGTGGATGGAACCACGGTGTTATGGGTGGCAATGGAAAGGGATTCCTCCGGCAGGGGAATTCTGAGTGTATCAGAAGCATCATACACTCCGCTATTCGGATCATAGGTGCCGCCTAAATTCGCCGTATGGGTGATAAAGGCCGCGGTTGCATCCGCGCTGTCGCTGGAAGTATGCGGGTAGGTGGGGTCCTCATAAGCGTAACTCTGAATGGCTTCCAAAAGTCCATGCGCATGTTGAAGAATCACAAAGCTGGTCAGGGAATACTCCACTTTTTGACGGGCCATCTGCTGGCCGACCAAAAGACCGGCATAGGCAATGGCAAAGACACCGGAAGCAACCATGATCTCCACCAGGGTTACTCCCAGTTTTTTTCTTTTCTTTTTGATTTTCTGGATCAAGGCTGTCTCCTCCCTTTTGAGATTATCGCTATATCGAATTTTATTAGAGCAATTATTGTTCCTCATTGTAACCCATGAAAAATATAGCAAAATGCAATGAATTGATCCAATTAAAAGGCGTATTTTTGAAGATATTTACCATGACCATCCAATTATTTTAATATACATATATAAATAATTTATGGAAGGGCTTGTCTAATGCTCAAGGCAATAGCAGGACTGTTGATATAGATCAGAAACTAAGAGGCTGAAGAGATATCCGGATCCCTTTGTACTCTTCTTGGTGAAGTAAGCTTTTGACAACCAATACATAGATCGTGAAACTGATACCAGACAAACTTGAAACGATTTTTAAGCTCCAGTATGTCATCGCCGGGTATCTGCCCATTGTCATTTTATCCGCTTTTCTTTTTTTTCAGGTCAAGGACAGTCTGAAAGAGCGTGTGCAGACTGACATCCGCGCCAATTCAATCCATGCCGCAACGCTGATTGAAACCAATTTTTACAGAATTTCTTCTGCAGTAAAAACACTTTCCAAGAACCCTGTGTTTGTTTCATCCGCTCCCTTCAACGATCATATCAGACAGGAAATGGTGTCTTTTTGTTCCTTTCACAGCTCTATTTCCTCCG
Organism: Candidatus Auribacterota bacterium; assembly: GCA_016932965.1. Taxonomy (GTDB): domain Bacteria; phylum Auribacterota; class JAFGBW01; order JAFGBW01; family JAFGBW01; genus JAFGBW01. Next base: position 7,041 of record JAFGBW010000149.1, on the reverse strand, counting down.
TGTCGCTGTGCGATCCATCCGGCAGTAGAATCATTTCAAGCAATGATGATTTGTTTATTCCCATGGAACTCATCAAGGAATTTCAACCTTACGCGGAAAAAGGCCTCGCTGCTTTTTCAAAAGTATACACCACGAATATTTCAAAGAACCCGGTTGTGTATATCGGGGTTCCTGTTAATGGAGCGGAGAACAAACTCAAATATCTGATGCTGGCTGAAATCACCATGAAATCAATCTGGCATCTGACCAATTCGATCCGTTTCGGGAATACGGGCAGGATCATTCTCCTGGATTCGGAAGGAAGGTACATCGGCGGAGTCCTGGAGAGTCTGATCCTTTCCCCTTTCAGGCCTGACTCTGTTCTTCGCCGGATTCTGAGCTCAGGCAGGGAGGGACGTGTTTTTGAATTCAAAGATGAAAACGGCAAAAACCTGATCGCGGGCGTTTCAGGATCAGGAGGCAGCAGCACTTTCATCCATATGCCTGAATGGAAAGTCCTGCTCACACAGGAAACAGATGAGAGTTATTCCATCATCAACATGATAGGGCGGACACTTTTATTGCTTTTGCCTGTCATGCTGCTCCTGGTATTTCTGTTTTACACATTTTCCTCAAAGCATCTCTTCGGACCGATCCGTATTTTAGAAAACGGGATGAACAGGGCCAGAAAAGGGGATATGGCGTTTAAAACACGTATTTCATACCCGGGTGAAATGGCTTCCCTTTCCAGACATTTTGATCTCATGATAGAAAAGCTCGACGAGGCACAGAAAAAAATCCTGGAATTGAACAAACACCTTGAAGACAAAGTGAATCAGCGAACCAATGAGATCATCGAACTGAAACATTTCCATGAAAACATCCTCCATTCGGTGACCACAGGCGTGATGGTGCTCGACAGGCAGGGACGGCTGCAGTTCATGAATCCCGCTGCGGAAGAACTCCTGAAGAAGGATTTTGGCGCCGAGAAATTGAAACATATCCGGGAAATCGCTTTCCCGGGCGTATTCAAAGACGTGCTGCTGGATAGTCTTGATACCGGTAACAATATCGACAGCCAGGAAATCCAATGGAAGGGAATGGAAGAGATCTGTTATTTCGGCATCAAGACGTCCGTGTTGAAAACGGACCAGGACATATCCGGGATCATCGCGATATTCAATGATATCAGCGACCGCAAAAGTATGGAGGCTGAGCTGATTCAGGGCGAAAAACTATACAGCTGCGGCCTCCTCGCGACAGGGATGGCCCATGATTTCAACAATATCTTAAACCGGATCAGGATGAGCGCGGATATCCTGACCAAAACCGTGAAAGACGAAGACCTCAAAGAATTTCTCGACGACATGCATGACGCCATCAGGGAGGGACGCTCCATGACGCTTTCTCTTCTGGAGCTGGGAAAAAGCGATGAGCTTGTGCTGTTGCCCGTGAATCTGCATTCTGTCATGAAACTGTTTCAGGAAAAAACAGAAAACTCCATGAAAAGCTTTTCGACCTCGCTGGAAGTTCAATGTCCGGCCGATCTTCAGATCCTTTCAGACCCGGCCTATTTGCTGCGTATTTTTTCCAATTTGTTCTGGAACTCGGAACAGGCTTCCGGCGGCGATCCTGTCCGGATCGCCATTCATTGTGAACAATCCAGCGACCGGTGCGTGATCCGGTTCATCGACAACGCAAAAGGGATCCCTGACGATGTGATTCCTCACCTGTTCGAGCCGTTTTATACGACCCAGATTGTGTCTGAAAAAAGCGGCTGGGGTTTGGGACTCGCACTGGTAAAAAGTCTGGTGGAAAGAATGAACGGAACCATTGGAGTTAAAAGTGTTATCAATGAGGGCACGGAATTTGTAATATCCTTCCCGGCGTTTAAAGGTTAAGAAGAAATTAAGAATTAAAAAATGAAGACAAATTCAAATAAAGAGAAAAATTTTAGAATTGCATTAAGCATGATTCAATTCAGCAATAATTTTAAAGCAGATAATCATTTGGATATTGAGTCGCATATTACTGAATCCATTGAATGGGATAAGATTCTGTCCGGAATGATAAAAACAACAAAAAAAACTGAAGGAGTTTAATATGATTCATTCTCAATTCTCAATTCTCAATTCTCAATTTTAACTACATGGATGCGCAAAATAAAACCTTATCCGTCTTGATCGTGGATGACGACAAAAAGGGAGCGAAGCTTCTGGGCAGGAGTCTTTCCCTCTCTGCTTCCATACATACCCAATGCGTGTTCAGCGGGGAAGAGGCTGTCTTGAAATGCCGGGAGTCGGAATTCGACGCCTTTCTGGTTGACCTTAATCTTCCGAAAATGGACGGGATACAGACGCTGAAAATGATCAAGAAAATGAGGCCATTTTGCCCTGTCATCATCATCACAGGTCACAATGAGATTCAGACGGCTGTCAGGGCAATCAAGGAAGGCGCTTTTGATTACATCGTAAAACCGCTGGAAATCGACCATGTTGCCGATGTCATTTTGCGCTCATGCGCGCAGGTAAGACTGATGCCTAAAAACGGCACAGGAAAAACAACAAAAGACCTGAGTAAACTTGATGAGATCATTTACGCCGGATCTTCTCCTCTGGCCCATGTCATGGAGATGGCTGAAAAAATCGCCGGTTCCGATGCCTCTATTCTTATCACAGGCAATTCCGGCACAGGAAAAGAACTTTTTGCACAAAGGATCCATTCAAAGAGCTGTCGTTCGCATAACCCCTTTATTGTGGTCAACTGCGGGGCCATCCCTGCCGAACTTTTTGAGAGCGAACTTTTTGGTCACGTCAAGGGAGCGTTCACCGGTGCTGTGGACAAAAGAGACGGGCTTTTTACCCTGGCAGACAAGGGAACGCTCTTTTTGGATGAAATAGCGGAGCTCCCCCTTGCCATGCAGGTGAAGCTCCTCAGGGCGCTTCAGTCAGGAGAGGTGAGACGGATCGGCAGCAACGACATCAGTTATGTGAATGTAAGAGTAATAGGCGCAACGGCAAAAAAGCTTGATGAAGAAATCAGTTCCGGACATTTCAGGGAGGATTTGTATTACCGGCTCAATGTGATCAACCTGACCATCCCGCCTTTGAATGACCGTCAGGAGGATATCCCTGTTTTGACTGAATACTTTATCAGAAATATCCGTATAGAAGGCAAAATCATAAAAGGGATTGAACCTTCGGCTATGGAAATCCTGAAACGCCATACCTGGCCGGGCAATGTCAGGGAACTGAAAAACACGATTGAAAGGCTGATGCTTTTATGCGGGGGGGAATGGATAACCTTGAACGAGGTGGAAAAAGATCTGGGATCAAAAATACAGCACATGGAAACAGCCGTTTCTTCCGGACATGTCACGCTGGAAGACATGGAGATGGAACAAATAAAAAGGACGCTGGAATTGACCGGCGGGAATAAGATGCAGGCGGCCAAAAGGCTGGGGATAACCGTGCAGACCCTTTACAACAAATTAAGCAAATTAGCAGAAAAAGGTAAAATACGGCCTTCCGATGAAAACAAACCATAAGAAATCAGGCAGGATTTTCATCCTTTCGCTGTTTACAGCCATCATCTTCTGCATGGTCATGGCAGGTCTGTTCGCCTTAAGAGACAGGTCCAAAGCGTACCGGGAGGAGCCTCTATGGAAAAGACGGGCCTATTTCAACGCTTTTTCAGGAGCGAACCTGATCCTTCATGAGCTGACAAAATCCTCAGAAAAGAGATGGTCGGAAGGGTGGACGCTTCTCGGGAACACCTGTATTTACACGGATTCGGACGGGACGAAATATGAGGCGTCACTCACTGAAAACGGCCGGACTGCCCTCTGCACGGGAAGATATGGGGGCAAAAAAGCCTTGTTGAAAGCGGATTTAGGTAAGAAGAATTGAAAATGAAGATGAAAAGAGAAGAGATAAACACGAATGAAATTTTCGACATCCTCGGCGGAGGACTGATTATTCTTATCATCATCATTTTACTGATCGCGGGCGCAAGACGCCTCATTTATCTCAATGACATTGATTCGGAAAACCTGGTTGTGCATCAGTCCATCATTAAAACGGCTGAACGCCTTATCGGGGAGAATCACGAATCCGTCTTAAGCGGTGAAAAAAAAGAACCCTTGCTGTCGGCTTATCATCGAATCTCGTCCGGAATTGACCATTTGAAAGAAGCGTCCATCATTATCCGGGTCAGTGAAACACAAGATGGGACGAATGGATTTAAAAAGGTCGTGATCATGCCGGATGTCCCTCACGGGGGCGGAGTGATTCATGTGGAGCCGATCGTATTATATCTGGCGCCTCATGGGGAAGAATTAAAAAAATTAAGAATTGAGAATTGAGAATTATAAATGGGCCGTTTTTTCATCGACTCTATCCACAATACATTTCAATAAGTATCTGCCTGATCATTCTTAATTCTAAATTCTCAATTCTTAATTATTAATCCTTCCCCATTCCTTTTCCTGATTCCAGAACGATTTTTAAGATCCTTCTGATGGGTTCAGCCGCACCCCACAACAACTGGTCTCCAACGGTAAAAGCGGTCAGGAATTTTGGACCGAGGGTCATTTTATGAAGGCGTCCTATCGGAACGATCAGTTTTCCTGAGACGGTCACCGGGGTCAGGTCCCGAATGGTGTCCTCTTTGTTATTCGGGACGATTTTCACCCATTCATGGGCTGAAGAAAGGATGGCTTGGATTTCATCCAGCGGTACATCCTTTTTCAATTTCACTGTCAGGCCCTGGCTGTGACAGCGCATGGCGCTGACCCGCACACAAATTCCATCCACGGGAATGGGGGTCTTTGTGCCGAGTATCTTATTGGCTTCTGCTCCGCCTTTCCACTCCTCCCTGGTTTGTCCGTTAGCAACAGCCTTATCGATCCAGGGGATGAGACTGGCGGCCAGAGGCACACCGAAATTTTCTGCCGGCAGTCTGCCGCTCCGCAATTCATCCGTAATTCGGGAGTCGAGTTCCAGGGCAGTTGAGGCTGGATTATTTATGATATCTTTGGCTGAGTTGGTGAGATGGAACATCTGTCTGATGAGTTCCTGCATGTTTTTTGCGCCGGCGCCCGAGGCGGCCTGGTACGTCATGGAAGAAACCCATTCAATCACTTTGGCCTTGAAAAGACCGGCCAGGGCCATGAGCATGAGGCTGACCGTGCAGTTGCCTCCCACGTAGGTTTTAATGCCGGTTTTAAGCGCCTTGTTGATGACTTTTCTGTTCACGGGATCCAGCACGATGACGCTTTCATCTGACATGCGCAGGGCCGAGGCCGCGTCAATCCAATAACCAGACCAGCCTTCTTTTCTCAAATCTGGATAAATCCCATTGGTATAATCCCCTCCCTGACAGGTCACGATGATGTCCATTTTCGATAAAAGATTCAAATCGTTTGCATCCTGTAAAGGAGGAACCGGAAAATCCAATTCAGGTCCTTCTCCACCGACATTGGATGTGGAGAAAAAAAGGGATTCGTACCCTTTGAAATCCTTCTCCTCTTTCATGCGTTCCATGAGTACAGAACCGACCATGCCGCGCCAACCGACAAATCCGACTTTAATCATGACATTACCTCACTGATCAATAGACATTGATGACAGAATGAATCCCGGAACCCATGGCCGGAAAATTGTTCAGCTTAAATTGCGGGAATAATAGAGATGCAGAAGAAAAAGTCAAAAATAAAATATCACGGAAATCCATCGGGGCTCTTCAACTCTTTTTACCTGAAATGGGGATGACCTTCAGGCCTCAAGAAGAGACCGGCTCCTCGGAGAAGGATTCTTCCTGAACCAGCGTCATGGAAACGAGTTTATCCCCTTCTTTGAGGTTGACCACACGGACACCCTGAGTGTTTCTCCCGATGACCGGTATATCCGACACATGGACCCTGACCATCATTCCGCTGGAAGTAATGAGCATCAAATCATCGGTTTGGGTTACAGCCTGGGCCGATACCACAAGGCCGTTCCTATCCGTTGTTTTGATGGCAATGATCCCTTTTCCTGCCCGTCCGGTTTCACGAAAGTCGGAGAAATGAGTCCGTTTGCCGAAACCATTTTCGCATACAACCAGTAAAGTTCCTTCTTCGGAGGAAATGATTTCCATGCCCACCACCAGATCCTCTTTTTCCAGTTTAATCCCCCTGACTCCCGAGGCGGTTCTTCCCATGGAAGAAATTTTTTTCTCTGAAAAACGGATGGCCTGACCTTCCTTAGTGATCAACAGAATTTCTTCATGACCGGTTGATATCGCAGCTGAAATCAATTTGTCATTTTCCCGGATGTTGATGGCGATGATTCCCTTTTTCCGGATATTGGAAAACAAGGAGAGCGCAGTCTTTTTAATCGTTCCGTTTTGCGTGACCATGACCACGAAATGAGAGTTGTCAAATTCACGAACACTGATGATGGAGGCGATTTTATCCTCTTCACCGATTTCAAGGAGATTGGCAATGGATTTACCCCGGGAAGTCCGCGAACCTTCAGGGATAGCGTATACTTTAAGCCAATGGAGCATGCCGTTTTTGGTAAAAATAAGCATGGTATCATGGGTTTTGGCCGTATAAAGATGCATGACGTAGTCTTCTTCCCTTGTCTCCATTCCGGAAATACCTCTTCCCCCTCTTCGCTGCGCCCGGTATGTATCTGTCGGGACACGCTTGATATAACCCAGATGGGACACGCTGATGATGCAGGGTTCATCCGCGATCAGGTCCTCTGCGATGAAATCCCCTTCCACCTCTTCAATGGATGTTTTCCTTTCATCACCGTACTTATCCGCCAGCTCCAGGGTTTCATTTTTGATGATTTCATAGATTTTCTTTTCGTCGGATAGAATCGATTTATATTCCTCGATTTTATTCAGCAATTCCCGGTACTCCTGTTCGATTTTCTCCGCCTCCAGAGCCGTGATCTGATAAAGCCGCATTTCTAAAATAGCATTGGCCTGGACCTCCGATAACGCCATCTCTGTCATGAGTCTGGATCTGGCCTCATCACGGTTTTTTGCCGTTTTAATGAGCTCAATCAC
>JAFGBW010000148.1 GCA_016932965.1 Candidatus Auribacterota bacterium | reverse complement strand
AGAACAGGAAAAGCTGGTAAATGAGCTTTTTCAGTGCGAAAACCCTTATTCCTGCCCCCATGGCCGGCCTGTGTTTTTTAAACTCAGCTGGGAGGAAATCAACAGAAAATTGGGAAGATGAAATAGGGAAAAGAACTAAAGACTGCCGGGAGAACTATTATCGAATAAAAGTTTTCCCGGCAGCCCGTTCAAAACACTTTATATGACGCTGTTATGGGAACAAATTGTTCCTATAACAGCGTGAAATATGTTTTAATATTATCTGATGATAAGTCATAATCATTGGTGGAGGAGATTGATTTTTTTGAAAATATCTGAAGCCGTTGATTTTTCTTGAAACAAGAAAAATCAACGGCTACCCATTGTTTTCTTTTGGAAGGAAGCATGAAGGAAAACTTTTCTTTTAAAAGGAAAAGTTTTCCTTCATGATATATTCAAATAAGAGAAGGTGAACTTATGTTCCGGCCGTGTATTGATCTGCATGAAGGCAAGGTGAAACAGATCGTGGGGGTCACGCTTTCGGAAGACGAGAAGGGGCTCCTCACCAATTTTGTTTCTGAAAAACCAAGTTTCTGGTATGCAAACCTGTTTCAAAAAGACTCTCTGATGGGCGGGCATATCGTCATGCTGGGGCAGGGGAATGAATCCGCCGCCATAGAAGCGCTTCATGCCTATCCCGGCGGATTTCAGATCGGCGGAGGAATCACACCGGTTAACGCCGCCCTTTATCTCGACAACGGCGCAAGCCATGTGATTGTAACCTCATACATCTTTCATGATGGGGTGCTCCGGATGGAGCGGCTCGAGCTCCTTCAAAAAATTGTGGGAAAGAAAAGGCTGGTCCTGGATCTCTCCTGCAGAAAAAAAGACAATGATTATTATATTGTCACGGACCGCTGGCAGAAGTTCACCCAGGTTAAACTATCCCGACAAACGATACAGGAATACAGCGGATACTGCGATGAACTCCTGATTCATGCCGTGGATGTGGAAGGAACCTGTACCGGCATTGACTGGACGCTTGTTCAGAATCTGTCAGAGTGGGCAGTATGCCCCATCACATATGCCGGAGGAGCAAAATCCATCAAGGATCTGGAACAGATCGAAAAAATCGGCAGAGGCAGAATTCATCTCACCATCGGATCAGCCCTGGACATTTTCGGCGGGACCCTCATCCGCTATCAGGACGCCGTGAATTTCAATAAGAAATTATCCCGCTCAAAACCAAAATAACTTTTCGCAGAGGCATTTTTTACCGCTATTTCTAAAAATCCCAGACTCCCTTCGATTAAGAAAGGCGTATGAGAAGGGGCATCTTCATAACAATCAGAAAAGTGTTCCACGATCTTGCTGCCGGCCTTTACCCGCCATTTCCTTTTTTCCGAGAATTTTTGAAATTCTTTTTTGGTGAGGTTGGTCACTAAATTTCCGAAATGATCCGTATAAAGGATTTCAAGGATCATTTGGTTCTTTGTCTTTTTTGGCTTCGGGATGTCCACTTTGTGAATGGCAGTGATTCTTCTGCCGAGGTCCCGGATTTTTATTCCTTTTGATAAATGGGCTGCAGCAGGCGCAAAAATATCCCGGCCGTGAAAGGTGGAACTGACATTTTTTAAAAAATATTTATTATCTTCCAGGCGGATGATTTCCCTGATGCCGTCTTCCTCTGCAGAGGGGCTCAATAAACCGTTATCAGGGCCGATAAAAATATACCGGTTTGTTTTAACGGCAACGGCGTTTCTATTTGACCCTACTCCCGGGTCCACCACGCAGAGAAAAATTGTTCCTCTTGGAAAATATCGGTAACTGCGCCATAAGATAAACGCACCCTCACGGATTTGCTGCGGATGGATATGATGGGATAAGTCTATTATGCTGACACATGGGTTGATGCTCCAAATGACGGCTTTTATCATGGCCGCATAAGGGTCAACCAGCCCGAAATCAGTCAGTAGCGCGATGGTATTCATGGGCGCCGTTTATTATCGCAAAATCAGGATGGAGGGTGGAGAAGAAAATATCACTTTGACAGAGAAATCCGTCCGGTGCCGTGATGATCTCAACTTAAGTGCTTATTTCGGCAGGAGCCGTCAAGGACTGGGTTTTATCGGGTGATTCTTCTGAAGGTGAAGGATATCCGGCCTTCTCTTCCGCCGATTCAGGAGTGGTTACTTCCGGACCTGGATTGATGGTCTTCATTGCATCCGCCTGAACCGGCGGTTCATCTGCCGGATTTTCATTTGCGTCATTTGCTGATGGTTCAGCCGGCTCAGCTGGCGGCTGCGGGGTTTGAGGTGCGGCCTCTTCTTTCCCAGGAAGTTTTTCCACCATGTCCGCGTGCTTTTTGCTGAATTTCAGCGCATCCCATGATTCCAGCTGGTAAATCCATTTTGAAAAATTCTGGTTCAGGGTTTGAGCCCGGGTTTGTGTATCTTCCGCTGGTTTGATTTCCGGATCCTTGTTAACAGAAACAGAAATCTTCAGAAAAAACTGCCCTTTGTCGTCGACTCCATCAAACTGATACGATAATCCGTCCTTGGTCAGGATGGTGATGAGGGGAATAAATTTCAGCTGGCTTAATTTTGCATCGCCGGGTTCAAAGACATTCGCAAAAGATAGAGAAGAAAACACTCCTAATACCTGTTCAACGGCTGAGGTATTTTCTTTCTCCTTGGCTGAATCCCATCCCTTTAATTCAAATTTTTCGCCGTCCTTGGATGTGTTGACAATGGTCAGGAGAGGTTCTGTTTTTAAGAGATGGATTTCACTTAAATTTTTTCTTTCCAGACTGAGGATTTCTTTTTTGAGCCAGTTTTGTGAATCAGTCTCGATAGGGATATTTTCTCCCAGAAGATACACATCTTCTCCGGGAAGGACTCTCACGTAGCGTCCTGTATCGCCGTAATATCTCTCTGACGAGGCTTCACGGGTTTTCCCGAAATCCATCGCGAATAGGACCGTTCCAGCACTATCCTTCAAAGAGAGGGTGATTTTTTTCTGCCCAAGCCCCAGCTGTTCGTAGCGTTCCTTATTGGAAGTCACCCTCTGGCTGGATTTCAGTTCGCGTACCTTTAAGAGGAATTGATTGATTTTTGAAAGGTCGGCTTCGTATCCGTAAGCGGAAGAGGCAATCCACCGGAGAGGGGTTTCCTCCTTGAATTCAACGGATTTGTCGTTGCCATGAATGGAAATGATTTTCACCTTTGCCAGGTCAAAACAGGTTAGAGAAACGGATTTTCCTTCTCTGGAAGAAGCCTCGTGTTGAGTGCGGATCCATCCGAAAATTCCCATGACAATGATCAACAGAAAAACAAAAAAAAGCGCTTTTTTAGACATGGCGTCCTCTCAGTATCATGACCCGTAAACCGTATAAAAGAATCAGAAACGGAACCAGAAAAGTGTTGATTAAAAAAAGCTGGGTTCCGAGTTCTTCTTTTTCCTGACGGAGATTCTTTCTAACGGTACGCAGTTTCTTTTGAGTTTCCGCTTTTTCATTTCTGAATTTCTGTAGCTCATCCACGATCGCTGTATCGGTTAAAGCTTTGTTTGCGTCCTGCTGCTGCATGATCGCCTGGATGCGCGTGTTGATTTCTTCCACCCTCTGGTTGAGGGATTTCTCTTCCTCAAGCCACCGGCTTTCCGCGTGTTTTTCAATTTCTTTGACCCTGGTGAACGGTCTGGCAAATTTTCCCCGGGAGCGGATGGCGTTCAAGCTGGCGGAACCGGACAGGCTTTCAAGGGAATTGAAGAAAAAATTCAGATTGTCGTTGATCGGGTTGATCAAAACATTACCCATGAAATTGGCCACGTTCAAAGAAAAGCGGTTGGAGATAAAATCCACATCCGCCACTAAAACCACATGGACAGGTTTCATGCTTTCGGAAAGATGGGGAGAGGTGTCTTCCGGCTGGGTCTTGTTTTTTTCTTCTTCCTTGAGTCCCGGATTTTCCGTTTTTTCCCCGGCTTTGGGTTTTCCGGCCGGGAAAGCCGTTTTTAATTTTCCTGTCACGCGGACAGCTATGGGCAGCTTTTCAATGCCGGGAGAATAAGATTGCGTTATCCTCTCAGGCGATCCGCCGAAAAGAAGAAGAGAGGAGTCCCCGATAGAGGCCGTGGAGGAGGAACTCAAAAGCGGCTCGATAACGAGGTCTTTCTTCGCCTGGTCTTTCATCATAAAAAAACCGCTGTAGGGGATGTGCAGGCTTTCCAGTTTTCCCGTGATGGCGTCCGACTTGTTTGTCTGGGCAGATGTCAGGTTCAGCCAGACATAATAATTGAAGACTTCGCCGTTTTGTGTCTGCACCTGGGTTGCGAGGTCCCTGTCCAGAATGATTTTGCCTTTCGGCATTTCTATCCCGGCTTTGGTGAAGGTCGGCGGCAGTTCCGAATCCCTGGCCCCACCCATCATCATAGGATTTTGTCCCTCAGAGGCATCCCCTTCACAGAATGGGTCCACAAGAATCAACGCACTTTTGCCTGAAAGAATATATTGGTCCACTGCGTATTGGTCTGTTTCGCTTAATTGTTTTGGATGGATGAGGATCAACAAATTGATCTCAGGCGGGATCGGAGACAATTCCCTCAGTATCTCCATGTCATAGAGCTGTTTCAGTTCATTCAAGAAATACCAGGGGTCGCTTCCTTCTGTCTGCTGGCGCATGTAAGGGTTTTTCATGACCCCTTCCAGAGGCAGGGGGGAGTAAATACCGACCTTGATTTTGTTGGGGTTGGATACGCTGGATATCAGGCGTGATATGTCGTATTCAAGGAATTCCTCCCGCTTGGGATCAAAAAAAGCGATCGTCTCCTCTTTTCCTGTTTCATTGGCCACCACCAGGCCGCAATAAAGAACAAATCCGCCAGGCAGTTGAATGCCGGAAAGGCCGTATTTTTCCGCCCATTCCGCTTCCTCGGAGTCCGGTCTGGGATCCACTATTTCCAGTTCGATTTGTTTCGAAAGCCTCGCGTAACCGGAAAGAAGGTCCTGCACCCTTTCCCCGTAATTTTTCAGAACAGGATAATCGTTCGAATCGGTCGCGGAGAAATAATATTTCAGCTTGACTGGTTCGGCTAAATTTTTGACCAGTGTTTTGGTTCCGTCCGACAGGCTGTAGATGTGTTCCTGGGTCAAATCCAGCCGGAAGATCCGGAAAATCGGTGCGGAAACGGCGTTGATAACAATGAATAAAATAACAATTGCAATCAGTCCGATGAATGATCGTGTCTGAATGGGTTTCACGGTTTGTTTTTTCCTTATGATTCTTTATTCTGATTTTTTTTCCTCCAGGATCACTAAACTGGCGTACAGCCCGCATGCGATCAGGGAAGCAAAAAAGATCAGGTCTCTTAAATCCAAAACACCTTTTTGAATGGAATCAAAATGGGCGATGAAGCTTAAGTTCCGCATTTGCTCCAGGATAAAATCGGGAAACACTCCGGAAAAGAATTTGATGAAAGGAGTGTAACCGATGAGAATGAGCGACAGGCAGCTGACAACCGTCATGATGAAACTGACGATTTGGTTTTTGGAAGCGGCGGAAAAAGACGAGCCGATTGCGATATACGCTCCCGCCATGAAAAAGGAGCCCATGTACCCCGCGAGAATCACGCCCATGTCAGGATCTCCCAGATACATCACAGTCAAAACCAGCGGGAAGGTCAGGAGCAGATTGACGGCAATGAATGTCCAGGCGGCCAGAAATTTGGCGATGACAGCCGTGGAGGGTTTGACAGGGAGACTCAACAGGAGTTCCAATGTGCCGGATTTTCTTTCTTCCGCCCACAACCTCATGGAAACAGATGGGGCCAGAAAAAGATAGATCCAGGGATGCCAGAAGAAAAACGCCCGTAAATCCGCCTGTCCGTTTTCATAAAAACCGGCGATTTTAAAAGTGAAAATACCTGTCAGGAAAACAAAAATCACCATGAATACATAAGCAATGGGGGTCCCGAAATAACTCCCCATCTCCCTTTTATATATCGCTTTCAGTACGCTCATTTTTTTCTCTGTTTGATGATGGCGGATTGATTCGCGCCTGTTCTCACTTTTTTTGTAATTCTATTCTCAATTCTTAATTCTCAATTTACTTTCAATACTTCAAGTCGTGATGGTTCTGAACACATCCGATAACCTTCCCTGGTCCACGGATAATCCGAGAATCTTCCAGGAATTCTTCCTGCATGTGTCCATGATCAAATCCAGAAGCGGAGCATCTTTCTGCGCCGGGAAAAGCCGGATTGCTGTGCTGTTTTCATCAAACACCTGGCTTTCCATCTTTTGAATTTCGCCCATTTTGGGAAAAACTTCTCCGGCTTTTTCAGCATCCTGGCTGGACAAAATCAGTTCGATCATGCCGCGGTAGGAGGATTCTTTCCGTAAATTCAATGGTGTTCCGTCCGCCACGATCTTGCCGCTGGCAATGATGATCGCCCGGGTGCAGACTTCATCCACTTCTTCCAGAATATGCGTTGAAATGATGATGGCCTTGTCTTTGGACATGGTTTTAATGAGTTGTCTGACTTCATATTTCTGATTGGGGTCCAGTCCGTCTGTCGGCTCATCCATGATCAGGATTTCAGGGTCATGTATAATGGCCTGGGCCACGCCCACACGGCGGCGGTATCCTTTGGAGAGAGTGCCTATGCTTTGAGTCAATACGGAGGTCAACTGCGTCAGCTCAGCTGCTGTTTCTATTTTTTTTATTTTTTCTTTTCCGGAAATTCCGCGGATATCCGCGATGAAATGCAAAAAAGACCGGACATTCATGTCGTCATAGGAAGGCGCGTTTTCAGGAAGATAGCCGATATTTTTTCTGACTTCGACCGGCTGCGTCAGGATTGAATACCCGTTGATTCTCGCTGAGCCGAAGTCTGGTGAGATGAAACAGGACAGGATCCGCATGGTGGTGGATTTTCCCGCGCCGTTCGGACCTAAAAAGCCCAGCACTTCCCCTTTTTCCACGGAAAAGGAAATGTCGTCCACGGCCTTTATGTGGCCGAAATATTTTCCCAGATTTTCAACTTCAATCGCCGGCATAGGAATACTCTCCAAAATTTGAAATAAATTT
>JAFGBW010000147.1 GCA_016932965.1 Candidatus Auribacterota bacterium | reverse complement strand
GAAGGTAAAACCGGTGTGTTTTTGGCAGATACCTCGGCAATGAAAGCTTTGTTTATTCCGGTTGCATGCGGGATTATTGAAGGGGACATCTGTGAAATCCTGAATCCGCCTCTGTCAGGCTATGTCGTGACATTGGGACAGCATCTTCTTGAAGACGGCAATGGCATAAGACTCCCCGAGAATGTTAAGGAAAAAAATACATGAGTCTTTCCAGGCGATCTGTTCATCGTCCTATTTTTACCAGCATGATTGTCTTGATTGTCATCATTCTGGGCGGAATTTCCTTTTCCAGGCTGCCCATTGATTTGATGCCTGACATCACTTATCCGACTTTAAGTATAATGACGACATATGAAAATGCAAGCCCTGAGGAAATGGAGGAACTGGTCACCCGTCTTATTGAGGAAGCTGTCAGTGCTGTTCCGGGGGTCGAGCAAGTCACATCGATTTCAAGCGAGGGGAACAGCAGTGTAAGAGTTTCTTTCAACTGGGGCACTGACCTGGACAGCTCATCGAACGATATACGAGACAGGCTTGACCGTATCATCACGAGGTTCCCTGAGGAGGTTGAACGCCCGACTCTCCGCAAATTTGACCTTGCGAGTTTTCCCATTCTTATTCTTGGCGCATCCAGCAGGCTTGATCCAGTGCAGATGCAAAATATTATTGAAGAACAGATTAAATACAGGCTGGAGCGTGTCAAGGGTGTTGCTGCTCTTGATATATGGGGGGGATTTAACAGGGAGATCCATGTCAATATCAACCCTCATAAAATAAAAGCGCTCGGGATCTCCCTCAGTGATCTGCTTTTAAAAATACGGTCAGGGAACGTCAATCTTCCTGCCGGATCAGTCATCCGGGGTAATTATGAAATCACGATTCGCACACCCGGTGAATATCAGACTCTTGAACAACTCAAAAATACAGTCATTGCAGAACGATCCGGCGCCCCTGTTCCTTTAAGTGAAATTGCCCAAATCGAGGATTCCTGGGAGAAAATCACCCGCATTGTACGGGTTAACGGAGAGCAGGGAGTCAGGCTTTCAGTCAACAAGCAATCCGGTGCCAATACAGTTGAAGTGGCCAGGGGGGTTTTAAAGGAAATAGAAAAAATAAATGAGGATATCCCTCAGATCAAAGTCATCCCGATTGTTGATACGGCTGATTTTATTGAAAGATCTATTGACAATGTGACCCGTTCCGCACTGTACGGCGGAATGCTGGCTATTCTTGTCCTGCTTTTTTTCCTCCGTAATTTGAGGAGTACCCTGGTCATCGCCACAGCCATACCTGTTTCAATCATCGCCACATTTAGCCTTATGTATTTCGGCGGTTTCACTCTCAATCTCATGACCCTGGGCGGTCTTGCTCTGGGCATAGGGATGCTGGTCGACAATTCAATCGTGGTGCTTGAAAATATCTATCGTCTCATTGAGAATGGCCGCCCCCGCCTCGAAGCTGCTGCAGACGGAAGCGAGGAGGTTTCCTCGGCAATCATAGCAAGCACTCTCACGACCGTTGTGGTTTTTCTTCCTCTGATATTTGTTCGCGGTATGGCAGGCGTGATGTTCAAGCAGCTTTCCTTTGTGATCGTCTTTTCTCTGTTTTGTTCTCTTGTTTCCGCTCTTTCTCTGGTTCCGATGCTCTCCGGCAGGCTGCTTCATTATACGCTGCTCGAAAAGACTGCAGGAGAGAAACTCGGTCATAAGATATTCAGGATAAGCGGGATGTTTTTTATGAGACTCGAATCCCAATATCAAAAACTGCTTCATTTTGTTTTGAATCACAGGGCAATGACCACTGGATCAGCGGTGCTGATTTTCGCAGGAAGCCTTCTTCTCATCCCCCTCGTTGGAACCGAATTGATGCCCAAAACAGATGAGGGTGAAATCAGGGTTGAACTTGAAATGGAGATAGGGTCCAGGCTTGAACTGACGGATTCAAAGGTAAAAATAGTTGAAAATATAATCAGGGATTCTGTTCCCGAGATAAGAAGTCTTGTTTCCAGTACAGGAGGTTCACACTGGCACGGTGCTGCATCCAATTCCGGGGAGTTAAGGATTTCTCTTGTTCCCCAGTCTGAAAGAAAACGTTCGAGCGAGGAAATAGCGCAGGAAATCCGTAAAAAACTTGTATCCATGCCTGGAATGAAGGTTAAGGTCAGATCAACTGCAGGCCTTTTTATTTTCCGCAGAATGACGAGCAACCAGGACAAGATTCAGGTTGAAATACGCGGGCATGACATGGATAAGGCGGATGCACTGGCTGAACAGGTGAGGAAGGCGGTTGAGGACGTTGAGGGTATTACAGATACAGACGTGAGCAGAGACCTTGGAGCTCCTGAGGAAAATATTTTAATAGATCGGGACAAGGCGTCAGACATGAAGCTGTCGGTTCAGCAGATAGCCCAGTCTCTGCAAACAGTCCTTTCAGGCTCAAGTGCGGGCTATTATCGCGAATCAGGGGATGAGTTCCGCATCCTGGTTCAGGTCAAGGATGCCGATAAGATGGACATCATGGATATCCTTGATCTGACGGTTACAAACAGCGACGGAGAGCCCGTGGTGCTTCGAAATGTTGTCACCATTCAGCCCAGAGGAGGCCCTGTGAGGATTGAGCGGACTGACCAGGAACGCACCATCATGGTTTCTGCTGAAGTAAGCGGACGGGACATGGGGTCGGTTATCAAAGACATCAGCGAAAAGCTGAAATACATTCCGGTCCCTCGAGGTTTCAACATCATTTTCGGAGGAGAGTATGAGGAGCAGCAGAAGGCATTTAGGGAGCTTTTACTCGGTTTTATTCTGGCCCTGATACTTGTTTACATGGTCATGGCATGCCAGTATGAATCATTACGTGATCCTTTTGTTGTCATGTTTTCAGTTCCTTTGGCGGTCATCGGGGTCATTATTATGCTTTTATTGACCAATACGACATTGAATATACAATCCTTCATCGGATGCATCATGCTTGGAGGAATTGTGGTCAATAACGCAATTCTGCTTGTTGACACAGCAAATCTGTTAAGGAGAAGAGATGGGATGGAATTAAGGCACGCAATCGAGGAAGCAGGACGAAGGAGGCTCAGACCGATTCTGATGACCTCCATGACCACTTCACTTGCGTTGCTTCCCCTTGCCATCGGGATTGGAGAAGGAGGGGAAGCACAGGCCCCTATGGCGAGGGCCGTTATCGGAGGACTTTTGAGTTCCACTTTGATTACGCTGATGTTTGTTCCGGTTATCTATTCATTTTTTGAGGAAAATGGAAAAGAGACCTTCATAAAAAGAGTGAAGAACGTGTTTTACCATAAACGGAGTCATTCAAAGATTAATAACGAAAATGGAACTGTTGAATAAACATAATTTTCATCTATTTCTCAGAACCATGACAGCGCTAGGGTGTCTTTTTGCAGGTTCATGCATGCACAGGGATGAAAACCAGTATAAAGATCTGCCTGCTATTTTAATCAATAACAAAGGTCAGGTGACATCTGTAGTCATGAATAAGAACATCCCGGGTCCTGCAGGGATTCGTCCTGAATCAGACAGCCCGCTGAAATTGTCAGTCATGTCCGCCATCTTAACGGCCATAGAAAATAATGTCAGTTTCAGAATAGAAAGAATGAAACCCGCCATCATGAGGCAGGATGAGGCGATTGAAAAATCTGTTTTTGATCCCGTGTTAAGCGCCGCCATTTCCTCGTTCAACGGGGAGGATGTTCAGCATATGGATGCTGAATTGATCAGCCTGTCTGCCGGAATAGGCCAGAAATTGCCTTTTGGAACGGAAATATTTCTTGAAGCGGGAAGGAAATCCGCGTCATACGAGCAAGGTGATTTGACGGATTTGTCTGAAAATACCTGGGAAATAGGCATCGATCAGGCTTTGATGCGGGGCCGGGGCAGGGAGGTGAACCTGGTCAGATTAAGACAGGCCGAGATGGACACAGCCATATCCAGATATGAATTGAAGGCCGCTGCTGAATTCCTGGTTGCCCAGGTGGAGGCTGCCTACTGGGATTGCATCCTGGCCAAACGTTCCATATCCATTTATGAGGATTCTCTGGCTGTTGCAAACAGGGAAGTCGAGGAGGTCAAGGAGAAGATACGTGTGGGCATGCTTCCTGAAACAGAACTGGCCTCAGCCGAAGCTGAAATGGCTGAAAGACAGGAAAAACTGATCGATGCCAAGGGAACTTTCGCCAAGAGTTCCTTGATGCTCATCAGGCTTTTGAACCTTTCAGAAACAGGGGCGGGATGGGATACGGAACTGGACCTGTATGAGGACCCGGAACTTCCTCCGGTTTCCCTGAACAGGATAGATTCGTATGTGGAGACGGCTTTGAAGGAAAGGTCTGACCTGAACCAGGCAAGGCTTCTTGTCAAAAAAATGGAACTGGAAACGGTTCATACCCGAAACGGGCTTTTGCCGAAACTGGATTTTTTCATCAATCTGGGCGGTTCCGGATATGCGGAATCCTTTACAGACAATACCGATCAGGACGGCCGGGATCAGGCGTATACCCTGGGAATCCAATTTCAATTTGAACTTCGAAACAGGGGCGCTGCGGCCAGGAATAAAAAGGCCCGTTTCTCCCTTGAAACGGCAAAAGCCGCGATGCTCAACATGGAACAGCTTGTCCAGGTGGATGTCAGATCCGCTTTTATTGACGTGGAAAGGGCGGCCGAACGCGTCAAGGCGACCAACGCAGCCCGCATTCTCTGGGAAAAAACGCTTCAGAATGAACAGGAAAAATTCCGCGTGGGAAAGTCCACCCTCTATCTGGTTTCACAGGCAGCCAGGGACATGGTTGCAAGCCAGATAGCCGAGGTTGAATCCATCATTGAATACAGAAAAGCGCTCATGAATCTCTACCGGATTCAGGGGGCCATCCTTAGTTTAAAGGGGATATCAGTGTCAAATAAGTGAAGGAAGACCGCCGTCAAATCACATGACAGCGCGTGGTTTCATGCCGTGCCGGGTTTGCTTTTTTTCGCCTTTTGCCAGTATATTTCCTGGGTGGCGAGTGAGAGTTTTCTGAAAGGGGTGTGGGGGTGGTCTTGTTTGGCGAGAGCCACCATTTTATCATAGCGTTTTTTGAATTTGGCATTGGCTTTGGCGATCAGATCAGATGGATTCATCATGAGAAAAAAACACAGGTTCACGAGAACAAACAGCATATCGCCCAGTTCTTCCTGCAGATGTTTGCGTTTTCCTGAACCATGAGCTTTTCTGAATTCTTTGATTTCTTCTTCCAGTTTTTCCAGGATCCCGTTCACGGATTTCCACTGAAAATGATCTTTGGCTGAAAGAAGCTGGATCCGTTCAGAAGCCAGAAAAGAATCCATATTTTCCGGGATGGAATGGAAATGGCCCGGACAGGAAGAGGAAGATTTTTCGGATTTTTTCAGGTTCTGCCACTGGTCGTCCAGGGTTTCCCTTTGAACATGTTTTGGATCAAAGACATGGGGATGACGCCGGATCAGTTTATGATTGATTGCTTTGATCACGTCTGTAATCGTGAAACTATCCCTGTCTTTGGCAACCACGGCATGAAATACAACCTGCAGCAGGAGGTCACCCAGTTCGTCACAAAGGGCATGATCCTTGCCCGAGAGTACGGCTTCAATCACTTCAAAGGATTCTTCCCTCAAATAGGGAATCAAAGACTCATGGGTCTGTTCCATGTCCCAGGGGCATTTTTTCCTCAGCTGTTCCATGATTTTTATAAGTTGTTCGAATTCTGAATGGTTGGTCATATTTAATTTTTTCCCTTCATACTTCCTTCCGAAGAAATGATTCTGCGATTTGATCTTTCTTGTTTCAAGAAAAAACAAATCGCCCAATAAAAGTGTTTGGAAAAGGTACGGAAAAACCTTTATTCATAAAGGTTTTTCCGTAGCCCATTTCTTTTTTTCCAATTTTATCCTATTTTCACCAGCCGGGCAATCAAGGATCCGATGCGGAGTTTTCCCTTGGCCAGGACCGGGATTCTTTTTGAATCATTGGTGAAATAGATCGAGAGCTGGTCCGGGTCCTGTTCTTTTCCTCCCAGTTCCCATTGCACGTGGGATGGCTTGATATGAAGGCATTCTTTTTTTCCCAGTATGGAGGAAATCATCTCTTTCCCGGCATAAACGGAGGTGACCTGATAGGCTTTTCTTCCGTCCACCACGCATTTGACTATTTCATGGATGGTTGAGAAATCCGTCATCCGCAGCAGGTAAAAAGCGCCGAAAAAACTCATGAACTCTTCGGGCATGTCGAGGGTATCTTCTTTGGGATTGCTGGAAAAAATTTTTCTTTGCCTGTAATCAAAAGTGTATTTTGAATAACGCCGGTATGTTTTACCTTCCTTATAGTCCACCACGACTTCAAAAGGGGTCATGGTTTTTATGTCCATGATGCAATGAAGGTAGTCCTCCACGTAATAGATTCCGGAAAACCACCGGGCGGAACTCACTACCGCGGAAACCTTGATGGAGAGCTTGTTCTGATGGCTGACCGGATGGACTTCCAATACGGCGTCTCCGGCCTTGATGCCAAACCACGTGATGGAATAGGTGAATATTTCTCCTGAGAAGTCCTCCATCTGTAGGGCACAATGCCCTGGACATAAAAGAAAGACCCAGAAGAAAAGTAAAATGATTGTCCGGCACGATGATTTCATGGTTCTATGATATAAAAGAATTGAGAATCAAATAGCGAGAATTCAGTATGCCTGCAAAGAATCCAAACAATTTTATCTTCCAATTCAAAACGCCACAGGCGTTTCTTTTGAATTCTCGATTCTCGATTCTATGTCCGGCTTCCTTTTTTTAATTAATCACTTCATTTTATTGTGTTTTACGTTATTTCTATATTTATAGGCCGGACATTCGTGAAGCCGGATATACCTGATGGAATATATATTTTGAAAGAGAATACCTGTAAACAATAATCACGTGCGATACTGTCGGATTTGTTATCTCCGCATGAAATTGGAATTGATACAGGATGTGATTTTGAAATTCAAAATTTAATAATTTGACTGCGGGTATCGTGCCCTTGCCCTCCTGGCTTCTAGTCAACACGCATAACTGTTTCCCATTATATTGAAGAGCAGACAATTCTCATTTGATATTCATTGTTTTTTTAGATAAAATATTGATTTAAAATATAATAATTTTCATGCTTGAAGGGGTAAAGCTATGCCTAAGTCTTTCATATCGCGCTTTGTATTCTTTTTCCTTTTATTGAACCTGTCTTTCTATCTTAGCTCGGAAGAAAATGAATCTGCAGTTAAGGATATGCCTTTTCAAACTCAAACTCCGCCTGAGGAATCATCTGTCACCCCCCAGGCAGATCAGACTGAAACACTCCAGGAGGAGACGCTGCCGGTCCCAGCAGAACCGTCTGTTCCCGAGACAGGTTCTAAATCAAAGGCGGTATCAGAATTTGCCCCGGTTGTTCCACAGAATTTTAGGGTTTCTGAAGGGGGGTTGAGGGAAGTGGTCATCACGTGGAGTCGTCCCTATGATCGGCCTTACCGTTATATCATTGAAAAATCTATGAATCCTGAAGGTCCTTTTATCGAGATGGACCGGATCAGCCCTTCCAAGAAAACATTCACGGACAAGGGCTCCAAACAGTTTCCTCTTGAGGATAACCGTTCCTATTTTTACCGGATGATATCGATTTCAAAAGATGGGATCATGAGCGAGCCAACCCCTGTGAAGGAGAGTAAAACAGCTCCTCCGCCTGAGGCGCCAACGAATCTTTCTGTGAAAGCCAATAAACCCAGGGGGGTTTTTTTGACTTGGGATTTCTCCCCGTCAGATTGGGTGGTCAGCCATATCATCCAGCGTAAGCAGGCGAACAAACCTGATAATTTTATGGACATAGGTACGGTAAAGGAATTGGCGTATTTTCAGGATGGTGGCACAACTGACTCCATCTTGGTGGATTCAACGGAATACATATACCGGATTGTCGCGGTCAACAAGGTCGGATCCATCGGGACTCCTTCAGATCCGGTCATTGTGAAAACCCTGCCTCCTCCGGCCAAGGTATCTGGGATAGTTGCAAAGGAGGATGAGATTCGCTGCGTTCCTCTTTCCTGGGAGGTCCATTCCGATCCCAATGTGGTCAAGTACATTCTTTATCGCATGGATTCACAGGAAGGAACATTCAAGGAAATTGCCGTTATTAAAGGAAGGGAAAATACCAGTTATCTCGATGGAAAGAAAAATCCCGGTAATCTCTTAGATCAGCATACTTATTATTATAGTGTTTATGCAGAAAATTATGTGGGCGCAGTGAGCACGGACGCGGATATTGTTTCTGCCACAACGCGTTCGCTTCCTCCGTCGGTCGAGTCTTTTTGCGCGGCTCCGCCTCAGTCCAGACAGGTGATGCTGGCCTGGGAAGCTTCAAAGGATGATAAGGTTAACGGTTATCAGATCTGGAGGTCTGATGGAAAAATTCCCTTCGTCCAGATAGACACTGTCAAAGGAAGAGAACAGACCGCTTATGTGGATAAAGGCACCGGCCGTTTTCCTGATAAAGGTTTGGGTAAATTAT
>JAFGBW010000018.1 GCA_016932965.1 Candidatus Auribacterota bacterium | reverse complement strand
TTTTCTTCATCAAGGGCATGGTTTGAAATTTGTCTGCGGAATAAGCCATTTGTTCCGCTTCGGCAAGCACATTGGCATCAATATCGGAAGCGAGAATGGTGAAATGATTGATGCCCAAATCCAGTAGTTCAAAAGCGTAAGACAGCGCTTCCTGGCCTGTGGAACAGCCGAACACCTTGATTTTAATGGGACGTTTTTCCTGAGAACATTGTTTATCCAGATGAATTAACCAGGAATATAAAAATTTCATTTCCCGCCAGTCCCTGAAAAAAGCGGTGGTCTTGGCCATTAAAAATTGTTCGGATACCTCCTTTTTGAACCAGTCTTCCGCGTTTCGGAAATCGTTGAAGCCCGCTATTCCGTTAGATTGAAAAAAGATAATGATGTTTCTGATCAACGGCTGTTTTATCTCGGGATTGATGTTTGAAAAGTCGTATTTCTGGGAAGCCTTGTCCAGAATCTTCTTTAGTTCATTAAAAAAAGTCTCTTCATTGAAGGAGGTATTTTGTATGGATTGAAGAGTCGTTTTAAACGTCTGGATGAATTGGGCCCGTTCAGATGGATCGGCCCAGTATTTTTCCAGAAGATTCGGAAGATTTTCCAGAATTTTTTCATCCCGAATTTTACAGAAATACAATACATGCTTCTTGGAAAGCGTAAAATGCAGCAAAGGCAGATGAAGGAAGCGAAATTCCTGGTCATTTTCCGTGATGCCGGAAAAGAATTTATCCTCTCCAAGAACAGAAGCCAGATTATAATGTCTTTGAGGCCTGCCTATGGAAAATAAATAGGATAATAATTGTCTTGGGCCCAGGGGACTTTCCGGATTCAGATGAGGAATCCATTTTTGCAGAAAATCAGCGTTTTTTACGACTTGATCCAGAAGTTCAACATCCGATAAAAGCCATGTATCAAAATCTTCAGGTGAAAAAATCCTGGTGTTCTCCGGAAAGTCCTGCCGGGAGAGGCCAGATTCCAAGGCAAAAGGGATTTGGGACCAGACCAAAATAATCTTGAACTGGACGGCATCCCACAAAACGATTATCCGGCCCTTCTCACAAAGAATAGGCATAAGAGTTCCGTCAAGGGAAGGGATTGCGGATAATTTTTCTGAAAGCTGTTCAATTGTACCCATTTCCTTGCCATGCTTCAGAAGAATGTTGAGGAGCCGCACAGCAACAGGATGGGAGGTTTCAGGCAACTTTGTTGCAGCTGTTTCCTCATTAGCGAAAAGAAAGGTTTGCCCAGCTATGAATAGAATAAAAAACCTTGTTAAAATTTTCCTATGCACAGGCTGTGTCAGTCCTTTGTTAAAATAATTCCTGAAATACTTCATTGCTCAGGATTCTTCCTTTCAGGGTTAATCTAATTCTTTTCTTCTTCCTGATCAAGGAATTCAATTCCGGATGCGTGAATAATGACGGAAAATCCTTTTCGATGCTGCTTTGAAAATAGATTCTGTAACTTTCTCTGTCGAAGCCCTTTACCTGACGAAGGGAGAGAAATACATACTCGATTTTTTCTTTTTGAAGATTCAGAGTTTCCGTTTGACTGAACGCCAAGCCTCCTTTTTCAATCTTTTGAATGTAGGAGTGGATATTTTTCACATTCTGCCAGCGTTTTCCGCCATGAAAGGAACTCGCTCCCGCACCAATTCCAACATAGAGTTTTCGGTTCCAGCAATCCATATTATGACGGGATTCATATCCTGGCTTGGAAAAATTGGATATTTCATAAGGCCGGATGCCGATTGTTTTCAATGAATGATGGGCCGCATGATACATGCGAATCTGGCTTCTTTCATCAGGAAATTCCAGTTTTTTTCTTTTGCGGAAAAAATCAGTGCCGCGCGAAAGGTTGAGATTATATAAAGAAACATGTTCCGGCTTGAGACACCGGACCCATTTTAAATCCTCTTCCCATGAAGAAAGCGTTTGTCCGGGGACTCCGAAAATCAAATCAAAAGAGATGTTGGTGAAACCGGCCGAACGGCAGTCTTCATAACAGGCGAGGATATCCTTTTGGCGATGATAGCGGCCCAAGATGGCGAGAACAGGATCTGAAAAGCTCTGAATGCCCATGCTGATCCGGTTTACTCCCAACGCATGGAGTTTCACGAGGGATTGTCTGCGGATGGTTTTGGGATCGATTTCCATGGTGATTTCCGAACCCTGGTGAACCAAGGCATGGGAGAATATCTTTTCAAGCAGGTCCTGCACTTTATCCACAGGATAAAGAGAGGGGGTGCCTCCTCCAAAATAGATGGTTTTAACCGAAGTGAGTTCCTTGATTCTGTTTTGAAGCCTACCCCATTCGAGCAGCATGGCATGGTGATAACGATTGATCGTTTCCCCATGGCAGGAAGAACGCAAAACCGTATTGAAATCACAGTATCTGCATTTCTGGATGCAAAAAGGGATATGAACGTAAACTCCAAATGACGACCCGCTCATTTTATCCGGCATGGATATTTATCCTTCGCAGAATTACATGGAAAATAGTTGTGCTTTGACAATAACCTATTATAAATAAAGCCGGACTTAAAACCAGATTATGCTTGGACATGGTTAAATTATTCAAATTATTGATTTTTTTTGGAGCCCTTGCCTTTCTCAACAAGGCAAAGGAAGAACTTTATTATGCGTATAAAAGTTATTTCTGGCTGGAAACTCAGGGAAAGATCATATCTTCCTCCGTTGAAGCTGGTTCAGAAGGGGATAAAAAAATCATCCGCTATATTCCAAAAATTAAATACGAATATATTGTTTCCAACCGCAAACGGGTTCATGACAGGATTCGATTTGCCAGTGAAGCAGGAAAACAGTCTGAAGCAGAAAAATACCTGAAAAAATACCCTGTCGGCAAACTGATCCAGGTCTTTTATGACCGAGGGAATCCGGAACAGGCTGTTTTGGAACCCGGAATGACACTATCAGCCGTAACGGATGCCCTGATCGGGGGTTTTTTAGCGTTTGTATCCCTCATCCTGGTGAATATCAGACGTTTTTTAAAGAAATTTTTCGCGGGCATCTTCCTGATTCAATCCGGGGGGATGATGATGTTTTCTCAGGCAGAAAAAATTCTTTCCGGCACAACGGAATTTTCTTCCTTCTCCTCTCTGATCATCAATGGGTCCGGTTTCGGACTGATCTATTCAGGATATATTCTCTGCAAGCCGATGATCCTGAATATCCGGAATAAACTGATTTCCTTCCGGCAGAGCAGGAGCCCATGATATTCATCCGACGATGATTTTATCAGCCGTGATTTTGGAATTGGGAAGGATGATCCTTTTGTTTTCCGCAGACTTTAAGATGGTGTTAAAAATCTGGATTTCCTGAACAATTCCGGTGACACCTGCCACTTCGATTTTATCGCCGATATTAAACGGCCTGAATATGACGATGAGCACGCCTGAAGCAAAATTGGACAGCGATCCCTGAAGCGCCATGCCGATAGCCAATCCGGCGGCTCCTACAACAGCGATGAATGACGCTGTCTGGATGCCGAGTTTATTGAGCGCGGCAATCACCAGCACTGTCATGAGACCGTAATAAACCAGATTTTTGATGAAAGAAATCAGGATCTGGTCCACTTTAGATTTTCCCATGATTTTTCCAATCAAATTTGTGAGTAGAAGGGATACCCAGCGTCCCAAGAAAATAATCAAAATCGCTCCGATAACATTCATTCCGTACCGCATGAAATAATCTTGGGATGTAGTATATATTTCATTCATAAGATATTTTCCTTCATTTTGAATAGACTGATGTTATATTTGGAATATTATATTATAATGAATATTTGAATTCGATCAATAAAGAATCAGGAGGAATCATGAATTTTAGAGGTGAATGGCTGTTGGTATGGATTATGTTACGCCTATTTTCTTCTCCTGCCATGGCAGAAGAAGGAAAACTCAAAACCACATTGTCTGCAGGACTGACTCTCACCAGCGGCAACAGCGAAACACTTCAGGCGAATGCCAGCCTGGTCTCAGAAGGAGAAAGCAAAGGCTTTGGTTCCGTACGGTTCGGCGCGGAGGCTAATTACGGCGAAAATACCATGAACGATGAAAGTGAGACCACCGTAAAAAACATCAAGGGTTTCGGAAACGGTAAAAAAACACTTTCAGAAAAGACGTTTGCCTATCTGGATCTTTCAGCCTTGAATGATGACATCGCCAGTATCGATTACCGGGTGAGTGTAGGTCCCGGAGCGGGGTTGTATCTCATTAAAAAGGATTCTTCGAAACTGTCTGTTGAAACCGGTCTTTCTTATGTATGGGAGGAAGTCTCTGAAATAAAGGATGACTATCTTACCGTGCGGTTGTCGCAGAGGTTCGATCATCAATTCAGTGAGACGGCGAAAATCTGGCAGAGTCTTGAATACCTGCCCAAACTAAATGATTTTGAAAACCATCTGATCAATGCGGAAGCAGGAGCTGAAGCAGCCTTGAATTCGAAAATCAATCTGAGGCTTGTGCTTCAAGATCGTTACGACAGCAAACCGGCTGAAAATGTGAAGAAAAACGATCTCTCTCTGATTGCAGGAATCAGCCTGAATATGTGAACGAAAAAGCCGGCAAAGGTGAGAATCATAAACTTAAGTACCGGTGAATTGCCGCTGCTGCTTTTTTGGCTGCACCCATGGCTTCTATGACTGTGGCCGCGCCGGTGACAATGTCTCCGCCAGCGTAAATACCCGGAATATTTGTGGCATGGGTTTCCGGATCAATTTGAATATGTCCTTTTTTGTCTGTTCCCAAACCTGGCGTGGATTTAACTAGTATCGGATTGGCACCATTTCCAATGGCAACGATCACCAGATCGGTTTTCAGAATAAATTGACTTCCCTCAATTGGAACAGGCTTTCTTCGTCCGCTTTTATCCATCTCCCCCAGCTTCATGCGAAGGCATTCGGCTTCTTTGACAATGCCGTTTTCATCACCAATGTAACGAAGAGGGAGGGTCAGTATTTCGAACTGGATCCCTTCCTCCCGTGCATGCTCGATTTCTTCATGTCTGGCCGGCATTTCCTCCATGCTTCGGCGGTAAACGAGGCTCACTTTTTCACATCCAAGCCGGAGAGCAGTCCGTGCCGCATCCATAGCCACGTTTCCTCCTCCAACCACCACGGCGTTTTTTGCCTTTAAAATAGGAGTATCAAATTCAGGAAATCGGTAGGCTCTCATCATGTTGGACCTGGTTAAAAATTCGTTTGCGCTGAACACGCCGACCAGATCTTCACCAGGAATACCCATGAAATAAGGCAGTCCTGCTCCGGTTCCGATGAAAGCAGCCTGAAAGCCCTCCTTTTCCATGAGTTCCTGCAAAGTCACGGTTTTCCCGACAAGGCAGTTGTATTCGAATTGAACGCCGAGCATTTTTAAATACTCCACTTCCATATCAATGATTTTTTTGGGAAGTCTGAATTCAGGGATCCCGTAAAGGAGAACTCCGCCTGGTGCTGAGAAAGCTTCAAAAACCCTGACCTGGTGCCCCATTAAGGCCAGTTCTCCTGCAGCTGTCAGTCCGGCAGGACCCGATCCAATGACGGCCACTTTTTTATTGGTTGAAGGCTTCTGATTGATTCGTGGTTTTATTTCTTTTTCCCTGGCATAATCAGAAACGAAACGCTCGAGTCTGCCAATCGCCACAGGGGTTTGCCCCTTCACTTTTCCCAACGTGCATACAATCTGGCATTGTACTTCCTGGGGACAAACCCTGCCGCAGATGGCCGGGAGAGAATTGGTTTCCCTTATTTTTCCCAAGGCCCCTTCGAAATTTCCCTGAACGATCAATTCTATGAAAGCCGGAATATCAATGTTGACAGGACACCCCTTTATACAAGGCGCATTAGGGCATTCCAGACACCGGACAGCCTCTTTTTGGGCTTCTTCCGGATTATAGCCGTAGGGGACTTCATTAAAATTATATATCCTTTCATGGGGAGGCTGTTCCCTCATCGGAACCTGCGGTATTTTCATTCTCTCTTTTTTATCGGGTTTCAGAACAGGATTCATTTTATCATTCCTTGCAGCTTGCATTGTTCCATAGAATGTTTTTCATATGTCTTATAGGCTTTTAATCGTATGGACAGCTTGTCAAAATTGACCGCATGGCCGTCGAATTCCGGGCCGTCCACACAGGCGAATTTTATTTCTCCGGCGACATCAACCCTGCAGCCTCCGCACATCCCTGTCCCGTCCACCATGATGGGATTCAAGCTCACCATGGTTTTAATGCCATATGGCTGGGTCAGCTCGCTGACTGCTTTCATCATGACCAATGGTCCAATGGCGATGACGATATCCGGATGAGTTCCCGTATCCAGCATTTTTTTCAATACATTCGTAACCAGGCCTTTTTCTCCATAAGATCCGTCATCCGTGACCAGGTGTATCTCAGTGCAGATGGCTTTCATTTCTCTTTCCAAAATCATGAGATTTTTTGATCTGGCTCCCAAAATGGCAATGACGCTGTTTCCGGCATCCTTCATGCCTTTTGAGATGGGGTAAAGAGGGGCTATGCCAACCCCTCCTCCTATGGCGATCACTTTCCCGTATTTTTCTAAATGCGTTGCATGCCCCAAGGGGCCTAAAACATCCATCAATGAATCCCCTGTTTTTAAAGAGGCCAGTTTCCTGGTGGAAACACCCACGACCTGAAAGATCAACGTAATGGTACCTTTGTTTAAGTTTGAATCCACAATGGTCAAGGGGATCCGTTCTCCTTTTTCATCCACCCGAATGACAACGAATTGCCCGGGTTTTCTTTTTTCGGCAATCCTTGGAGCCTGGATTTCAAACTTCAGCACGTCTTCAGCGATTTTTTCTGACATCACAATTT
>JAFGBW010000146.1 GCA_016932965.1 Candidatus Auribacterota bacterium | reverse complement strand
GAAAATCAAGATACCCGGGAATCCTTTTCCGGATAAAATTTCTGCCGGCAGTGAGCCTGTCCGGATAAAAGAAAATGAGGATCAGTCAAAAAAAATCGAATCCCTGCCGGCAGATGACTGGAAGATGGGGTTTCAGTCAAGAAAATTGGATGAAGATGAAAGTAAGCAGCAGTCTGAAATCTTTGAACTGGGATCTTCTTCCAGTAAAATACTGGATTTCTATTTTTAAGGGCTGCTAACATTGAAGTCAGTTGCCGGCAACTGAAGTGATGGGGTATCCTTTGGTATTGTTTATTTAACCGCGAAAAACTCGAAAAGCACGAAAGTTTTTTTCAGCTTCACTTCGGAAAAAATTTAAGATTAATCATCATCATTTTTTGTTTTTTTCGTGCATTTCGCGGTTTCTCAATCTCTTCATATTCCTGGGATAACTTTTTGTTTTTCAACTTATTCTGTTTTTTTGTTGAATGTGTCTGAGAATCTGTTGTAACTTTAAATTTTAACGCCTATCAGGAAAATGGTATTATGGACATAGTCATTGTCAAGCATCGCGGAGACAATAAGGTCTCCTTTTATAACCCGTGCGGCAAACAGTTCTGCGTCGGCGATACCGTGATCATTGAGGTGGAAAAGGGCAGTGATCACGGCTTGGTTTTAAAGAGCAATTTCGAAATCGATCCCGATGAAATCAACCCGCCGATTCTCTGCGTCAGAAGACTCGCCAACAGCTATGATCTGAAAAAAATCGATGAGAACAAGGTCATGGAGGAAAAATCATTTCAGTTCTGCAAAAAATGCATCAAAAAAAGGGGCTTGCCGATGAAGCTGATCGCGGTTGAATATTTATTTGACCGGAAGCGGATCAAGTTCTTCTTTACCGCTGAAAAAAAAGTGGACTTTCGTGAATTGGTCAAAGACCTGGTTGAGGAATTCAAAATCGGCGTTGAGCTCAGGCAGATCGGAGTCAGGGACGCCTGTAAGATCCGTGGGGGGATCGGGATCTGCGGCCGGACCGTGTGCTGCGCCACGCATCTGAATGAATTCATGGTGGTGAATCTGAAAATGGCCCGGTTGCAGGACATGTCTTCAAGCCCCGACAAGATTTCCGGGATTTGCGGCCGTTTGTGCTGCTGCCTTCGTTATGAATATGAGAATTATCAGAGGGAGAGGAAGGATGTTCCTGACCAGCCCGGAGATGAAAAGGAGACAGCAGAAGAATCCAACCATATGATGGTTCATTAGCAATGAAGAATTATGAATGGGGAATTGGAAATGCTTTTTTTCCTTTTTTGTTATTCTCAATTTTAAATGGTATTCTATCCGCTCTTGAATTGAGCATGTATGATAACCCCGGTTTATTTTTTTGATGGAAACAACAGACACCCTTATTAAAACCGCAGACAGCCACGCCCATCTTCTGGATGAACGTTTTGATGATGACAGAAACGACATCATCAAAACGCTGCCTGCAAAAGGCATTCAGTTTGTGGTCACCATCGGTGATGATATAGAGAATTCGGAACGCTCCCTGGCCTTGTCCCGCGATTGGGATTCGCTTTATTGCACGGCAGGCTTTCATCCGCACAACGCCGCCTCCTATTCCGATGAATCAGGGAACCGTCTCCGGCAATTATTACAGGAACCCAAAGTCAGGGCCATCGGCGAGATCGGGCTGGATTATCATTATGCCTTTTCTCCGCCTGAGATTCAGAAAAAAATATTCAGACAGATGCTGGAGATTGCGCTGGAAATGAATAAGCCCGTGGTGATCCATAACAGAAAAAGCGATTCGGATTTGATTTCCATCCTGAGCGAGTCCCGATATTCCCCTTTAAGCGGGATCATTCATTGCTTTGATTCGGATACTTCCTTCGCGAAAAGCTGTCTGGATAAGGGTTTTTATATTTCCTTTTCAGGGATCATCACCTTCACCCGGTCCCGTCTGCTATTGGATGCACTCTTGTATGTGCCTTTAGACCGGTTATTGATTGAGACGGATTGCCCTTATCTGGCCCCTTCTCCTTTACGCGGGAGGAGAAATGAACCTGCTTTTGTCAGGTATGTCGGAGAAAAAGTGGCTGAAATAAAAAACCTCCCTGTCAAGGACGTGTTTGAACAGACCATGCATAATGCCTGTTTGATATATGGGATTGATCAATAATTGAGAATTGAATCAGGTTCGTTGAATCTCATTTTCCGGATCCCGTGGAAAAATCCGAAAATAGAATAGAAAATCTTGAGTGAATACAATAAATCCTGTAAATCCTGTCTGAAAATGATTCTTTGTTTCGTGAATTTGCTGCGGACTTCGTCCTGGTCCTTCGGACTACCGTTGGTCGCGATCTCCGCTGCACTTTGATACGTGGTTAAAAAAGCAATATAGAATAGATAGATGTGAAAAAATATTTTTTCATTTTGTTTATGGTTCTGCAATTCCCTTCCGGTTTTCCGGAGGAGGAATCCGATATCGAAATGCATGCGGAAAAAGTGGAGTATAATTATGAAACCGGACAGAGTGTCCTTACCGGATCAGTCAACCTCCAGTATAAAGGGACCGTGATCAGGGCCGATGAGGCCAGGCTTTCTCCTGCCGATAAAAAAGGTGAGGCTACAGGGGATGTCATGATTCTCGACGGAACCAGGGTGTTTTTCTGCGATTCCATTCAATATGATTTTCAAAATAAAACCGGATTGATGACCAGCTCCTCCACTCTCGACGGGCCGTGGATTTTAACCGCTGACCACGTCCAGCAGACTGAAAATGGAGTCATCCGGCTTTCCTGCACCCGGATATGTTTGTGCCCAAAGGAACGCCCCCATTTTTATCTGACTGCCAGAGAGGTTCAAATCAGGAACAATAGTGAGCTTAAAGCCAAACATGTGGTTGTCTGGCTGGGTCCGGTTCCGGTTTTCTACTGGCCCGTCTATAAGCGGCAGCTGGATGGAAGCGGCAATTTTGTCGGAATCAGAATCGGACACACCAGCCATTCCGGCGTTCAGATTTTAACCAGCCTGAATTTTTCGCCGTCGGATCATCTTTCCGTGAAGGGAAAACTGGACTGGCATCAGAAAAGAGGGGTCGGGTTGGGAGTGGACGCCCGGTTCCGCAAAGACGGAAATAACAGTTGTTTGTCCCAGTATTACATTCATGACAGGGATTTCGTCCCGACCCGATCTTTGGAAACACCCGGGGAAAAGGACCGGTCGCGTCTGAAATTTGAGGATTCCCGCCGCCTTGGAAATATCTGGAATTCGAATCTGGAGTTCAATTATTTTTCGGACGCGGACCTCTTGCAGGATTTTTTTTACGATGAGTTCGATCAGGCCATCCAGCCGGACACGAGATATCGGATCAGCCGGACCACGGACAGAACCAGCATGGGCGCCATTTTAAGAGTCCGGGTCAATGATTATGAACAGGTCCTGGAACGGCTTCCCCAGTTTTACTTTGATCTTATTCCTTTGGAGATAGGAGGCAATTTATCTAATCTGTTTTTTTCCAGCACCAATCAGGCTGGTTTCCTGAGACAGCAATTTTCCGATGATGCCGCGGAAGGATACGACTCCTTTCGCCTCTATTCGAAGGAAACGTTCGATTATTCAAAGAAATTTTTCGGCTGGTTGACGTTCAATCCCTCGCTTTCCCTTGAAGCGGCGGGGTATTCAAAAAGCAAAGATCCCGTCACGAATGCCCAAAAGGAGGAATCACTTTTGAGAATATCCGAATTGTTTTCCGCCACCTTTTCCACCAGCCTCTATAAGGTTTATGAGCCTCCCTTTTACTGCTTCGGGTCCGGACGCTTTCTTCATGTCCTGACACCGTCCGTCACCTATGGATACCGTTCCCGGCCCGACAAGGAAAACGAGGAGGTGCTCCAGTTCGATGAATTGGATAACAGGAGCAACATGAATGTCATGACCGTTGAATTGATCTCCCGCTGGCAGGTCAAAGAGCAAAGTGATCCGCTGATCAATAACATTTATTCCATCAGCTATGATCTGGAAAATGAGGAATCCAGATGGGGCCATTTCAATCTCTATTCCCAGATCCGTCTGACCCGCGATTTTAAGATGGATTTTCTTTTCGATTATAATACCGAGGAAAAAGAAACCCAGAGTTTCCGTTCCGATTTGTCCTGGCGGTATGGGAACAAAGTCGGTTTGAGTCTGGGATACTGGAACCGCCTTGAAAAGGACAACCTGGTGATACCCGAATTTTCACTGAATATTTCTGATGACATTTTCATTCGAACGTACTTTTTATATAATGATGGAACTGATAAACTGGAACGGTCGGAAATCATCCTGGTCAAAAGTATGCATTGCATGGATGTCGCCATGAGGTATATGGTACGCGACAACAGAGATGAGAGGATGATTTATTTCACTGTTTCACCCAAAAATTATTCCACCGGCGGATTACGGTTTGGATAATCAAGAAGGAGAACATATGAAAGTATGTGTGATCGGAACGGGTTACGTGGGTTTGGTGACAGGCGCCTGTCTTTCGGATTTCGGCAATGAAGTGATCTGCGTTGATAATGATCCGGAGAAGGTGAGCATCCTTCAAAGCGGGAAGGTGCCCATTTATGAGCCGGGACTGGAGGAGCTTGTCTGTAAAAACATGAAAGCCGGGACATTGAGTTTTTCCGGAAGCATCGAGGAGGGAGTGGACTGCGCATCCGTCATATTCATTTCAGTTTCAACCCCGTCCAGACCCGACGGAAGCGCGGATTTGAGCTATGTTGAAAATGTCGCCCGGGAAGTCGCCCAGCACATGAAGGAATACAAGGTGATCGTGGAAAAGAGTACGGTCCCGGTTATGACCGGAGAGAAAGTGAAGGAAACCATCAGCCGGTATTGCCAAAGAGACGTT
>JAFGBW010000145.1 GCA_016932965.1 Candidatus Auribacterota bacterium | reverse complement strand
GTCTGAACAACGCAGACCTGATCGGTATGTTTATCAAAACCACCATGAGTATTCAGAAAGAAACCGCCTTCAATGTCCTGCGGTCTGTCCCTTTGTTTTTCCTGTATGAGACAGCCTGCTTCACCGATTGAGCGAATCAGGCTCGTCCATTGTTCCTGCGGTCCGGCTAAAAAATCGTCCGTATAATCGGTGAGAACCCGTTTCAATTTTTTGTCCTGTACAATCAGTTTCCTGCTTTTAGAGGCAAAAGAGATACGCCTGACTTCCCGGGTGTTTTTATTATAGAGGAAACGATAGGCGGTTCCGGGATAGGCGCCGCTCACAATGGCCTCTCCCAACCCTTGCGCGATCTCAATATAGACTTCATCCGGATCATTGCTCACAGGATTTTCAGTATGGACAACAAAGGAATAATCAAAATTAAACATTTCCTGGATCAGCACCGAGACATCGATTTCGTCATGGGGAATATGCAGATCCCGCCTCGTCCAGTAGGCTCGTTCCGTCCATTTGGAGGCCCACACTTTTTTAATGTATTCTTCGGCCTGATCAGGATAAACATTGAAAAAAGAATCATATAATCCCGCGCCCGCGAATTTTTCCAGGTCCTCTCCGCTGGCTGAAGACCTGAACATCAAGGCGCCCTCTGTTTGTATTTTTTCCGTTATTTTCGTGATTATGGGGTCCAGGATCATTGGAGGGATTTTTAAATGCTGAATATGTTCCTGCACTTCTTTGAGAAGCGGCAGAACGGTATTTCTGTTTTGCTCTTTATCTATTTTCCCAATGATGGATTTGATCTTGGATGCCATGTCTTGATTGGCTTCGAGAACTTTGTTGAACACTCCGTAAGGCACATCGATGGATTCGGGTATGCGTATCTTGTCGCCGGTTTCCTTCCTCAGATGTTTCAAGTGAAATGCCTTTGGGCCCGTCTTTTCCGGAGTGAATTCTTCCATGGCAAGAACAACCGGTTCGCCAGATTGATCAACCGGAGGTAAATCTATCGCCGGGATTTGTGCCGGTGTGCTGACTTTATTCAAATCTCCTGTATAGACCTGCCAGGGCCGGGTCATGCCTTCAGCAACATGAAGCATCAAAGGCCGGTCATTTTGAAAAAGAGCATGAAATCCCTCTTCTGAATCAACGCACATGAAAGGGACTTTCAGATTCCTTGCCCTGAGGGAGAGGTGGGAAGTGATGTCTACTTCCCTCTGACTGATAATGCCTGCAATCTGCGGCGGGATGTCTTCGGTTCCATCCAACTGTTTGACAACGGCAATGATCCTGTCCCCTTCTTTTAATCCGGTGAGGATTTCCTTCAGTGTATCTGCTTTTCTGACCTGCGCGGTTACTTTGCCCGGAACAATCACATCATAAGGGGGAAGGAGTGCTTTTTCCCTGGCCGCCTTACGCAGGGGTGTTAATAAATTAGCGAGTGTGAAAAGAGGGGAACTCCGGATCATTTCTTCGCTGAAGATGGGAACGGCCCATCTGTCCGGAGGTTTTAAGATATTATTTCCCAACACCTGAGCTTTAGGCTGAAAAAGATCCGTTTCCCTTTGAATGCGGTCTCCGATTACCCGCTGCAGCCTGTCTAAAACGGATTTGGCATGCAGATGCCAGCTTGGGTCTTTATGGCGGGCTTCCTGCAGCTTGTCCCATTCTTTTCTGATCATGAGGATTTCCGGGATGTCTGCATCTTCTTCATTGAAACTGAGCAGGATGTTTTCTAGCTGAAGGCTCAGATTTTCTGCCGCATCAGGTGTGATTTCCTGAGGGTCCGTGTATTCGGATATGTTTTGTGAAATAGTTCCGGAATATTCTTCCAGGCTCAAATCCAGGGATACCAGGTCACGGGTATAGGGCCATTTGCCATTATTGAGGATTTCTTCCCGTATCATTCTCCGTAAGGTAGTCAGCCTTTCCAATAATTTCACCCAGCCTTGCTCAACCAAGGTATGTTCCACCTGGTCTTTGAAAGTAAAAAAATCATTTAATGCGTCATTCAACCCGCCTGGAATATGAGGGTATTTCCCCATATTGGTTCGTGACCGGTAAAGATCAGCCCGCGAGTGGATCTGTTTAAGGAGTTCCAGATAAGCTTCCAAATCCCGGATCAAGACGTCCTTCCTGTCACTGAAAAACAGGGGCTCATTCCTGATCGGATTTCTGTAACTCAATAGTCGGGTCGTGATGATTTCTCTTTTTTTATTTTCTCTGGCTTGTCCATAAAGTCCATCCAAAACGCCGGGGGAAACCTTGGCGATTCCCCGGTCCCATAAGACACGGTAGTAAACATCCAGGTCTCCGTTGCTTTTTAAAAACGCCAGGTACGCCTCACAAATTACGATATCGTCAGGCGTGGATTCATTGTGCAATTTTATCCGCCAGTCGAATAAACATGTATATAATCCTGGATTGAGATCATGATTCTCAAAAATGGCATTGATCCCGTCACGGATTCGGTTTCCGTTTCCTCCTTCAGACAGATAACTCATCATCAGTCTGAGGAGCGAGTAATGCCGGGGTTGATCCTGGATCCATTTCACTATGGCAGAACAGAGCGAGTCCAATGATTGAGCCCCCCTGATCGGAGGCATGAAACGATTTCCCTGGATGGAAAATCCGAGACTCAGGTATCTCAAGTACACAGCCAGGGTGCTTAATAGGGATTCGTATTCAGAAAAGGGGCTTGGATTCTCCAGGAGGCTTCTTATAAAATCATTCGGTAAACTATGAGGCCAGTTCAAGAGAGGATTTTCTTCACGTTTAATGAGGGTTTCAATCAAATTCCGGGTAGGTTCATCCAAGAGTGCCCATGCAGGCTCTCTTTTCACAGGGATTTTATAATTTTGGTGCAGGTTTTTTCCCCACTGGTAAGCGGGGGGTTTGTCCGGATAAAAAAGGACAAATTCCAGCACATCAAAATCCATGGATTTGGGGATCGTGACACTGCAAACTCGGATATCCTCTGAAACACTCATGAAGGGGGTCCGGGCAGCATGATCCGCTTTTGTTGTCTTTTCAGGCCAGATGGATTCCGCAGGCTCTTGCCATACCCCGTCTGTGCTGTTACCCCAGTGCAGACAGACTTTTTCCCGGCATTTGAGGACAATGGTCACTTGGATATTTTCTTCAGATTCCGTCACCTTCCATACCGGTATGTATGGCCATGAAATTTTTTCAGCCAATTCCATGACCAGGGATAGGTCTTCATCGGAATGGGAAGGGGCCAGACAACAGTGTCCTTCTGACTGAAGCATGCTTCCGGTTGATCCGGAACAGGTCCCGGTCAGCAGGAAACCAATGAGGCAAATATGAAGCTGACGAAAAATGAACATGTTATATTTTTTTATCTGGTTATATTGACTCTATTAAGATATACCTGATATTATATTTTCTGTCAAGAAGACATGCATTCTCTCTGTTTTCAGATTAACTTCCTCCATGAGGGCTTGCGGATGGAATCAAAATTTTATATAAAAAGTTCCTGTTTTAAAAGAGGGTCTGATGGAAAATGGAACCGGTAAAATGAATTTGGTGTCCCTGGACGAACTCAACGCGATTGACGCGGAATCCATTTATGATCAGCTGATTTTAGGCGGCGGGCCTGCGGCTTTGACCTCGGCGATCTATTCTGCCAGAAAGATGATCCGGGTTGCTCTCATCAGTTTAGATTTTGGCGGCCAGGTCAACGATACGTCTGAGATAGAAAATTACACCGGTTTTCAAACCGTAACAGGACACGAATTGGCTGAAAAGTTTGCGGAGCATGTCAGGCATTTCAATATTCCTGTTTCTCTGGGCGATAAAATCACGAATGTGGACAAAAATGGGGCCCTGTTTGAAGTCCGTATGGAAAGCGGAAAAATGTTCCGCGCAAAAACAGTCATCTATGCCACGGGAAAAAGGAAAAAACAGTTGAATGTTCCCGGCGAAAGGGAATTTCTGGGAAGGGGGGTGTCTTATTGTTCGATTTGCGACGCTCCGTTTTTTAAAAACAGGAAAGTGGTGGTTGTAGG
>JAFGBW010000144.1 GCA_016932965.1 Candidatus Auribacterota bacterium | reverse complement strand
AGCCATTCCGCCTTGAAGGACTGGAACTTGACCGCGTCCGCCCCGCATTCACGGGCTGCGTCGATCATTTTTTTTGCTGTCTTGACATCACCGTTATGATTGATGCCGGCTTCTGCAATGATGAAGCAGCGCCCGGTTCCTATTTCATATGGTCCGATTTTAATCATGGATGGATCATTCTTAATAGTTCATCTTGGCAAAAAAAGGAACAGGAAGCAAGTTTTCGATGCGGACTAGCCCCGTTCACGATGCAGTGCCAAACCATCATTTTCCCGGAGATTTTTAAGGGATTCTCTTGATTTCATTCTCCTGTATCAGGAATTGACTCAGGCAGGGATTTCAGATCCTCTAAATATAAGACGATGCGGGCAGAGGAGTGATATTTTGTTATCCTCAAGAATATAAATATTAGAAACCACGAAAAGCACGAAAGACACAAAAAAATTTTATAAATTATATTTTAGAATTATTGATCATGTAGAATATTTCGGACTTCGGACATCCTGTTCTCGCCTTTCAAGTAGACAAGCTGTCCTTCTTTGGATCCCCTGTCTCGATTCATGCTTTTAGTGCATTTGCAGCGGACTTCGTCCTTGTTCTTCGGACTCCCGTCGGTCGCGATCTCAGCTGCACTTCGATACGTGGTTAAAAATAAAAAAGGATAACCAACGCTTGCCCCCGACAGGGAACACGCGGCGGGGTTTAATGCAATGTCATCCACCCCTTTGCGGGTGAAGCTGAATGTTATGCGGATTTTTGAAAAATATAGGCAACGGACATCCCAGGTGTATCGAAATAATCATGGCCATGTAAAGGAACAGACGTTCCTGTGAACATGGATTCCTGAAAATCCTCCTCATTGATAAGATAGGCCTTTCTGCCGGGATATAAATGACCGTCCATCTCTTTCAGGGTTGTCTTCCATAATATTCCTGAGTCGTATGCATTGGCTGAATCAGGAAAGTTCGGGTCAAATGAGATATCGTAATTCTGAATATGGGGCATATTGAAAAAAATCGCGTCGAACCGCTCATCGGGAAAAGAGGAGAAAAGATTGCTTTGTTTAACCACAAAAGATTCCGGGGGAATTCCGTTCAGGGAGAGATTCAGCCTGGTCACGGCCACTGCAATTTTTTTTATATCAGAAGCAGTCACATGGACCCCAGGGGATTGGGCAGCGAGGACCGCTTCGATGCCTATTCCGCATCCCATGACGCTGACTTTTTTTATAGTGGAATCCCCTTGAAGAACACGGTTCACCGCCCTGGCAGAAATGAGGCTGGATGGATGAATCACATCATAGGTCCCTGGAAAAACGACAAATTGTTGAACAGAAAGCCCCGTTCCCTCCGGAAAGGAATCCAAAACACTCTGAGGGGGATAAGTATAATAGAACTCTCTGATCCCATACATTGATTTCAGGACATACATATAGGGAGTAAACTTTTTTTCCTTGAGTATTGTTTTTTTCGTTGAAAGAAAGCCGTCCAGGAGGTTTTCCGAGACAGGTTCGGGGATGGAAAGATAATAGGCGGTTAATTTGATTAACTGATCGCCGCAGACTATATAACAAGGTGTATTTCCAATGCAGACCAAATCCAGTGATTCGGGCAAAGCCGTATCATAAGGCACATTAAAAATTTCCCGGACCACATCCTTATCCAGTGAGGCCGTGTCGAATCGCGCTCTATTAAAACCGTTTTCTTCCCTGGAAATACGGCTGTAATCATGGATCCCCACGGCCTGCAATAAAGCCTGCACGATTTGTATTTCCCGGGCGTTCGGAGTCATTTCCTCATAAAGAGGTAAATGCTGCGGAGCAAGAACAAAGGCCAGGTCTTTCCTGGGACCGGACAGGGAATCTGCCTGTAAAGGCAGTTCCCATAATAAAATGACAATCAGCAAAGACAGGAATTTCATTCTATGATTTTACCACATATATCCCTTTTACGCAAATGGGAGAATGATCCTGGTTTGATTTCAACCGTGTTAGAACTCTTTTGCACAAGTATCAACTTTTACTCGTGGAATATCGCGTATAAGATTTGTCTGTAGATATAAGATCAGATGTAACTATATTAGTTATTGTTAATATCTTTATCTGCCATTTATTTTTCTTGCATCAAGAAAAATAAATGGCACAAATATTTTCTTTGGAAAGGGAGCGTAAAGGAAAACTTTTCTTTCACGTTCTATTACGGTGTCATCATGAAAAACATTTATTCCCTCCCTGGTTCCGGGCTCAACGGGCTGGATGAGATTCTGACCGGCATTCTGCCGGGTGACAACATTGTCTGGCAGGTGGATTCC
The DNA here is from genome assembly GCA_016932965.1 of Candidatus Auribacterota bacterium. Taxonomy (GTDB): domain Bacteria; phylum Auribacterota; class JAFGBW01; order JAFGBW01; family JAFGBW01; genus JAFGBW01. The sequence continues at coordinate 228 of JAFGBW010000144.1, read as the reverse complement.
ATTGAGGATTATATCCCGTTTGTTCACCCTTTTTGCCGGAAATCTGAAAATGATCAAAGGCCTCTCATTTATTTCCGTTTTGCCGAGCACCCAGCCATCTTACCGGAAGGAACGTCCGCTGAAATCCATCTCCTGCATCCGGAGTCCGGTTTTGAAACCTTCATCTCTGAAATTTTTGACGTGATCGAGCGGGTCGGAACAGGAGGGTGCTATGTTTTTGACTGCCTT
>JAFGBW010000143.1 GCA_016932965.1 Candidatus Auribacterota bacterium | reverse complement strand
TTCCTTGTTTGTTTGCTACATCCTCCATTTTTCCCAGACATTTTTTTTGGAACTGGGCGTCGCCCACGGCCAGTACTTCGTCCACAAGCAAAATTTCGGATTCCAGGTGCGCTGCCACGGCAAAGGCGAGCCGCACGTACATGCCGGAGGAGTAACGTTTGACCGGAGTGTCCAGGAATTTTTCCACTTCGGCAAAGGCCACGATCTCATCGAATTTTTTTTGGATTTCTGCCCGGGTCATTCCCAAGATGGCACCGTTTAAATAAATGTTTTCCCGTCCTGTCAATTCCGGGTGAAAACCCGTCCCGACTTCCAGTAAGCTGGCGATGCGTCCCCGCAGAGTCACTTTTCCTTTTGTGGGCTCGGTAATCCGGCTTAAAATTTTCAATAAGGTGGTTTTTCCGGCCCCGTTCCGGCCGATGATGCCGATCCGGTCCCCCTGATTCACTTCAAAAGAAACATTTTTTAAAGCCCAGAATTCCTCTGTGGGTTGCTGGCTGCTGGTTGCTGGTTGATGGTGAAAAAAGGAAAAAATATTTTTGGTTTTTTTAGTAATTACATCCCGTAGAGTCACGTATTTATCCTGCTGATGACGGATCAGGTATTTTTTACCAAGGTTTTCTACTGTAATAATGGAAGTCATAAAATGACTGAAAGAGAGTTTAAATTGATTAAAAAAAGAAAGATTTGTTCGATTTTATTAATTAAAACAGTCCCACACGGTTTCAAGTAAAAAATGTGTTGGCTGAAATGCGGAAAAATCCTTTTTTTTGAATGGACGCAATGCCGGGTTCTTTGCATAACTGAACAAAGGGAATATTTCCAAGGGTAAAAGCGTTGCTAAAATGATGATGCGCAATGGTCTGATCTTTCAATTTTGTTTCTATGAGCATCCAGGGTTTATCCTTTTTGGATATAAGAAAGTCAGTTTCTTCCTTCTGTTTGTTCCGTATATAAAACAAATCAAATTTTTCACCCATTCTGTCATTCCATAGGTTGATTCTTGTTTTCAGCTCCATAGCAATGTAATTTTCAAATTGAAACGACTCTTCCTTGTTTCTTGTCCAGTCGTACAAATAACATTTCGATGCCCTTAAAAGTGACCTTTTAATATTTTTTGAATAAGGTTTTAGAAGAAATATCAGATAAAAATCTTCCAGTTTTTTCAGATAATTTTTTATCGTGGGAGGGCTGACCTGAATATGCGATGCAAGGGAAGATTCTGATATAGGGCTTCCAGTCATTTCAGGAAGAATCCTGTATAATTCCGACAGATATTCCCGGTCTATAATTCTGGTTAAAGCTCCAATGTCTTCTTTTATCACTGTATCGATATAATTCTCTGCCCATTTTGAATGAAATATTTTTGACTGGCTTATAAAAGGTTCAGGAAACCCGCTGTATTCAAGTAAATCTTTCATCTGTTCATGATGCGAAGATTTTGAACTCAATTTTAACTCAATAAAATTTTCCGCAGAATCAGGAACGGCTGGTTCATCTGGGCTTTCTTTGGTTACTTCCATGAGAGTTAAAGGCATCAGATGAAAGGTAAAATATCTTCCTGCAAGGCTGTCCCCGGCTTTTTTTATTACACTTAGTTTTGCAGATCCCGTTATAATGAAATGATAATGATTATCGCTCGAGTCAAAAATTCCTTTCAGGATATTTTTCCATTTGGGCATTTTGTGAATTTCATCAAAACAGACCCACTGCTTTGTTTGAATAGGGGGAGAGTCTTGGGTAAAGAAAAGTTCATTGTCTCTATAATGATTCCGGACACTTCTTTCATCCCATAAATAGTAAAGCTGTTCTGTTTTTTCGGCCTTTAATTTTTCTCTGGCAAGGGTGGTTTTACCACATTGCCTTGGGCCGCTGATAAATCTCATTTGCCTCCCCCATTCATTTGAAAAGGCTATAGAATATAGTGACCGTTTGATCATATTTACCGTATTAAAGTATTATTTAAATTAGTCAAACTTTTTTAAATAGATATTTAAAAAAGTTAAAATCATTGCTAAATCACATCCGCAAAGGTTTTTTCCGTGTTGCGGAAATACCATAATCCGGTGCTGAAAAGAAAAAGAACCAGAAGAAGAGAAATTAGAAATCCTGGCCAGTAAAAGGAAAGCTTTTCTCCGAGTAAGGCCCAGCGGAAACCGTCAATGACACCGACCATGGGATTCATGGAATATAAAAGCCTCCATTTTTCAGGAATCACGCTGCTTAAAAATCCTACCGGAGAGATATACAGTCCGAACTGCAGAAGAAACGGTATGATGTAGCGAAAATCCCGGTATTTCACGCTCAAGGCTGACAGCCATAATCCCGCGCCAAGTGAACAGGCAAAGGCAATCAATAGTAAAAACGGGAGCAGAAGAAGGTTCCAGCTGAAAGAGACCGGATAGAAGATCATCATGACCAGCAAGATTCCGAATGAAATGAGAAAATCAACCAGACTGACGATCACTGAGCTCACAGGAATCACGAGTCTGGGAAAATAGACTTTGGAAATCATGTTGGCATTGGCGATCAGGCTGCCGCCGCTCTCCTGCAATGAACTGGAAAAAAACTGCCAGGGAAGCATTCCGGCAAAAACCAATAAGGGATAAGGGATTCCGTTTGAAGGGAATTTTGCCAGTTTTCCAAAAACAAAGGTAAAAACCAGCATGGTTAATAAAGGCCGCATGATGGCCCATAATATCCCCAAAACCGTCTGTTTATACCGTATTAAAATTTCCCTCCAGGCCAGAAAGGCGAACAGTTCCCGATAACGCCATAAATCCTTCACATACTGGCGCTCGGTTTTTCCTGCCTCGATAACTAAATGATAATCAGTCATCTCTATCCTCAGGATTCATTTATGTAAGGGAATATCCGGATACAGCTCCGCCCTGTGGGTCACAGGGACCGGGAGAAGGTTTATGATTTTCGGTTTCTGGTTATTGGTCATTAGTTGGCGGTTGATGATGGATAGTTTTTGGTTAGTAGCGGTTAATTAGATTTGTAATCTTCAACCGCTGACTATATAAATCAACAACTAATGATCATAACCCATTAACCGTTCACCACTTATAAAAATTTCATCAGGGTTTTTAATAAAAAGTCCAGTTTGGACTGGATTTTATCCAGAGATTCAATCCTGTTTTTATAAAAAGAGAGTAATTTTTTTTCTTCTGGGGAGAGGGATTGGGTTTGTTCGGATTCCGGGTATAGGGCTGATGTGTCAGCAGCGATTTCCCCTACCGTGGATACCCTTCTTTTAAGGGCATCCATGAGGCGTTTGTTGAGGATATTTTTAAACTGGGTCTCAGCTTCGTAATAGTCCTTTCGGTCTCCTTTGACCCAGACCTTTTTACAGCCGCCCCACTTTTCCAGTTCCCGGATATTCAGACTGATACTGCCTTTACTCACCTGGAGCTGTTTGGTGATCTCATCTAGGCTCAATGGGGTGGGGCTTAAATATAAAAGGCCGTATATTTGCCCCAGCAGTTTGTTGAATCCGAAAAGGCTCCCTAAAAAACCCAGCTTTTCCACAAAACGGTCTTTGATTTCCAAAAGCTTAGGGTTCATTTTAAAGTTCCTATAATATTTTGAACGTTTAATATATTCTAAACGATCATAACATAAAATACCCACCTTGCGTCAATAAAAAAACCCGGCGTTTGGTACAAGCCAAATGCCGGGTTTTTTTCAATTCTTAACGTTTAATAATCTTACCTTGACAGCCCCAGATTTCTCATTTTGGATTTGATTTTCTGGGCGTAGATGTGTTCTTTGGGAAGAAAATTGAGGAGCCTCAGCCAGATCTCTTTTGCCTTCAGGGGTTCTTGGTCCTCCAAAACGTATCCGGCTCTGAAAAGGGATTTGCCCAGATTATCCAGCCGCAACGCCAGATCGTCACGGCTCTCCCTGAAATAAGTTTCCTGGGGAAAATCTTTGACCAATTGATTCAGTTGTCCAATGGCCTCCGGGAAATTGCCGTCCGCCGCCTGGGCTAACGCTTCCTGATAGGCGATATGGGCCAAAATGGAGGATTTGGCATTCAATTGCGCCAGGCTGTCTTTTGCTTTGGCTGATAACGGATTGGCATCCCCGCATTCATGGATCATTTTTTGAAGCGGTTCGCGTGCCGACAAGGGCATGGGACTGTTCAGATTTTTTTCTGCTTCTTCCTGAAGTTTCTGAACCATTTCGATTTTTACTTCAAGCTGCTTTAACTCGTTGTGTTGACTGGCCTGCCTAAGCCCTTCCCGCACTTTTTCAAGTGAGCCCTTTAGATCCCCTGAATTAAAAAGAGCTTTTGCATCTTTATAAATCACTTCTATTTGTATTTTAGTATCTATTTCGTTCATTAAATCATCTACCTGAGGTTTCCATGCCGCATCTTTTATGGTCTGTAAAAGATTTTTGGCTGCGTCAAATCTTCCTTCATTGGAGAGTTTTCTCGCGTCTTCAAGCACACCCTTGACACTTTGACTTTCCTTTGCTTTCTTGATTTTATCAGCCAGATCGATTGCTTCCTGCTCCTGAGGGGAAGCATCCAGAATTTGTTTGGTTAAGATTTGCGCCTGTTCAAGGGACCCTGCTTCAAAAAGGCGGCGTGCCTGATCCAGTTTAGCGGTGAGAGAGAGGTTTTCCCGCCACATTTTTTGAAGGGCTAAAGCTTCTGAATGGGTCGGATTCATGGCCACCACTTTATCAATGATGGCCAGAGCGCTTCCATAATCATTGTTCTGGGCAAAAGTTTGCGCTTCATGGATTTTATTTTCTATTTCAGACGGGCTTGCAGTAGAGGATACGCCGCTTATTGAAGAGGCTTGAGAAGAATCGGAAACCGCGGCGGGTGGCTGGGGTTCCGCAGGTTGTTTGGATCCCAGCATGAGTTTCAACATGCCTGCTCCACCGATGATGAATACGGCAATGAAGGCAACCAGCATCAGTTTAGCGCCTGGTTTTCCTGCTTTCTTTTCCTCACCTATAATGAATTTCAGCGTCAATTCTCCCAGCTGGATCATATCACCTGAACACAAGGCGACAGGACCCCCGATTTTATTTCCTTTGAGTATGGTTCCGAATTTACTTTCCAGGTCTTCAAGCATCACTTTGCCATTGGCATAGCTGATTTTAAAATGGCGCCTGGAAACTCCCTTATAATCCAACCTGAAATCACAATCGTCCCCTCTTCCCGCGATCATGTCTTTGTTGGTTATTAAAAATTCTTTTCCAGTGTCCTGGCCGGAAATCACCACAAACCTGGCTCCTAAAACCAGCATTTCCATGTCCGGAGAGCTGCCCATAACCGTTTCATTCGCATCCCGGATGACGGTTGCGCTCCCGTCATCGGCATCCGCATTCAACGGAGGCAGTTTATTGGTTTTTTCCTCAAAATCTTCAGAATTTTTTTTCTCATTTATATCTTCAGCCATGGTTCACCTCACATGCGGTTTGATTTTAAATAGCAAGGAAACTATTTAATAGGAATAGTTTTCCTTGTTCTGCATATTTTCAAATTTTTCTTTTAATTCAGGAGTACAATAGGAAATAGCGTATTTATAGCGCTCATCTTCCGGATTAGGAATCATGGCCATGATTTCCTTTACAGCCCGGTAAATGGATTCATCATCTCCTATTCTCAATCCGCGTTCGATTTTAAATTTCAGATTCTTATAACGGTTATCCAGAAGTGTCTGCGCTTTTTGAAAGTTGGTGAGCAATTCCTTCTGCAAGGGGTCGTTGGGATCAAAAGCATAGCGGTTCCATAAGATGGCAGCTTTGCGGTAGTCTTTCAGAGCCAGATAAAGATTTTCGGATTTCACGTCCTGCTTTTCCACCAATGCATTGGAAGATTTCACCAAAAGCCGGACATCATCCCTTGGGGAGGCGGGATGGGGAAATTCTTCCGTATAAGGATCGATTTCAAAACTGGCCATCATTTCCTGAAAAATAGGGCTAAACTGCGGGAAAAGGGATTCGCTTGTGAAGGCGATCACCAGATACCGGCGTCCCTGGTCCAATATATAGGCTTCAAGCGCTTTTAATGGTTTCCCCCCTCTTTCAAAAACCGGGGTCTCGGTAAAAATGGCCTCTCTTCCTGAAAGCGTAGATTTTTTCCAATGCAAAAAATCCAGTCCGTAAGCCATGACCCTGGGGAATACGTCAGAAGAGGATTTGGCTATTCCCTCCACGGAAAGCGTAGCCGGCATGCCTTTCAACAGGTCAACGGCAAAAATCACATCCTCTCCGTTATAGCTGAATCCGAAAAATAAGACAGAATGGTCAAAATACGAATAAGCAAAAACGGGTTCTGTATACATCTGCAGGCGCTGCCAGGTTTCAGGATGACGGAATTTACAGCCTCCGTCCACCCAGGAGTAAGTCGTATTCACATCTTTTGTTGTAAGGAGCTTCAACTCGTTTCGTTGAGAAAGCCCAGATTTGCCCAGAAAAAACAAGGCTCCGATGCCAAGGACAAAAAGGAGCGCCATGGCCAGAGTCGTTATTTTTTTAAGTCTGATTTTATTTATGTCTTCCTTGATTTTGTCCTGAGGACGGCTGGAAGGAGGTGGAAGTTTTATTGGTTCGGAAACGGGCTTTTTTGGCGCTTCGGGTTTTTTTTCAATTCGAGGAGGAGGGGACGTTTTTTTTTCAGCCTGAGAGGGGTGGAGAATTTCAAAATAGGTGTCTCCAACCTGGATTTTATCGCCTCCTTTTAATTGGGTCTTATTTTGTATCTTTTTGCCGTTAAAAAAAGTTCCGTTGCCGCTTTTTAAATCATCGATAGAAACGGCGTCGCCTTCAACATGAAATACGCAGTGTTTTCTTGAGACCAACGGTTCCGGCACCACGATCTGAGCATCTTCCGCTTTCCGTCCGATCACGGTCTCACCCTGATTCAGAATGAATTGCTGGCCGGCTTTTAAGCTGGAGGACTTGTATACCTGTAATTTGATATCGCCCATATTATCTCTTCGCCAATTCCTGCCCCATTTGTAAAATAAGGGGACCGATTAAAATGATGAATACGGAAGGGAAAATAAAAAAAATCAGCGGGAAAAGCATTTTTACCGGCGCTTCTAAAGCCATTTTTTCGGCTTTTTGAAAGCGTTTAACCCTTAAATCATCTGAGAGATTGGTGAGGGTGGTTCCCAAACCTGTTCCGAGCTGGTCAGCCTGAACCAAAGCGGAAACGACGGAATTGAGTTCAGCCAAACCTACCCGTTCAGCCATTCTTTTTAAGGCCTCAGTTCTGGTTTTTCCCAGATTGATTTCTTTCAGCATCAGGGTAAATTCATCCATCAAGGGACTGGTTTTGTTTGTTTTTTTTATGAGACGCCTGATGGCTCCGGCAAAATCGAGACCGGCCTGCACAGCGGATGTAAGCATATCGAGAGCAAACGGCAGTTCCCTGCTGATGGATTTCTGACGTTTACTGACCTGATCCTGAAGGATAGCAACCGGCAGATAACTTCCAATGAGGCAGGTGGAGAACAACCCTAGAATAAATCCTCCGGGAGTTTGCATGAAATGCAGGAATTCTATGCGAAAAGAACCGATCAGCATGACCGCCAGTATGAGTGCCGGAACCATGGCCTGCAGCGCCACAAATTCAGCCGGGGTCATTGCTTCTTCCACGCCTGCCATGACAAGGGATCGGGCGATTTTTTGCATGAATCGCTGCAAGGCTGGAAACCGTATTCCTTCAACTACTTTTCCCCATTCTGATAAAAAAGGGGCGATCCAGAGCAGCACGCCTTTTTTCTTTTCACTTTGTGCTTTCCACAAGGTCTGGAGTTTTTCAATGTCCTTAGGAACGAACATCCAGGCGACGGCTATTCCAATGATAAAAGATTCAAGATAAATTAAACTCTTCATTTATATTTTGTCTATCTGCTATTCATTTCACTGTTTAACATTCACTATTATATATCAATGGTTACGATTTTTTTTATAACGAAAGCCCCTATTACTTCCAGGATGATGATGAGACCGATTAGAATCCATCCGACTATAGAAGCCAGAAAGGCGTCCATCATGTCAGGGCTGATGACGGAAATCATGACCCCTAGGCCTACCGGCATGAGTCCCACGACCCAGCCCTGCATGATACCCTGGGAAGTCAAAGCCTGGATTTTCCCTTTTAATTTCAGCCGCTCACGGATAGTATGTGCCAGTCTTTCGAAAATAGTCGAAAGATTGCCTCCCAATTCCCGTGTGAGAACAACGGAAGTGACAACCAGGTCCAGATCTTCACTGGCAACACGGCGTGTGAGATTCACAAGGGCATCTTCCAGAGATACTCCCAGTTTATTTTCTTTCAGGACCAGGCCGAATTCCTGGGAAATAGGTGGAGTACCTTCTTTAACCAGAAGATCCAGAGCTTGGGGAAAACTGAAACCCGCTTTCAAAGAGTTTGAGAGAGTGGTTAAACCCTCTACTAGCTGTAATTCGAATTTATTCAGCCTTTTATTCTGCATCATGTTCATGATCCATTCCGGAAGAAAGAATCCGCAAATGCTGGCCGTAATTGCCACAACATATTGTACGATTTTGAACTGAACCCCTGAAAAAATATAATAAAATATCAGGAAACCGAAAAACAGAGCGGAAAATTTCAGGTAAAGGACAGCTTCCGGAGGAAGAAATACGAACATTTGGTTTAATTTTCCTGAGGCGACCTGGAGATATCTCTCTTCATATTTCCCATAGGGCATCTGGATGATTTTCCATGCTCCGTATATAAAGATGATCACCGAAATCAGGGTGGCAAAAAGTACCAGATACATGATGAAGTATTGAGAATGAGCCATATTTAAACCCTTAATGCTTTAATCTGGTTCATGAATGTTTTGGATTAATGCTTTCTTCAAATAAATCCATATTAACGGGAATCCCTCTGGATTTTAATTCTTCAACGAATTTTGGAACACAGCCGGTGGCCGTGAAATACCCTTCAACTTTACCCTGTGCGTTAAATCCGGTTTGTTTATATAGATAAATATCCTGCATGGTGAGAGTATTGTTTTCCATGCCCGTGATTTCAGTCACATGAGTAATTTTGCGGCTGCCGTCAGCAAGTCTGGACTGTTGAACGATAATAGCGATAGCAGACGCGATTTGTTCACGGATGGCTCGGGAGGGTAAATCCATTCCTGCCATGAGCACCATAGTTTCCAATCTTGCCAGCATGTCCCGCGGCGTGTTGGCGTGACCGGTGGTCAGGGATCCGTCATGACCAGTGTTCATGGCCTGGAGCATGTCCAGGGCTTCTGCGCCACGGCATTCTCCGACCACAATACGGTCAGGACGCATGCGGAGACAATTTTTCACGAGGTCGCGAATGGTGATCGCTCCTTTGCCCTCGATATTGGGCGGCCTGCTTTCCAAGGAAACCACATGATCCTGCGGCAGTTTTAATTCCGCCGCATCTTCAACGGTGACGATTCTTTCATCAGACGGGATGAAACCTGACACCACATTTAAAAGCGTTGTTTTTCCGGAACCGGTTCCGCCTGAAATCACGATGTTTTTCCTGTATTCCACAGCCAGTTTTAAAAATTCGGCAATGTGACGGTTCATGCTTCCAAAACGAATCAGATCATCAATCACAAAGGGTTTTTTTGAAAATTTACGAATGGTAATGGATGATCCTTTCAGGGCCAGCGGAGGAATGATGGCATTCACACGGCTTCCGTCTTTCAACCGTGCGTCCACTAAAGGAGAGCTTTCATCTATCCTTCTTCCCAAAGGGGCCACGATTCTTTCAATGACGGAGCGGACTTGTACCTCGCTGATAAACCGTTTAGGACTCAAGGTCAGCTTTCCGTTTTGCTCGACGTATATCTGATCCTTATGATTGACCATGATTTCCGAGACTGACGGGTCAGCCAGCAGATCTTCCAACGGACCCAATCCCAATGCCTCGTCTATGATTTCCTGTAAGAGCTGATCCGGGTTTACTTCGCCGCGGAGTTCATCGGATTTTTCCGCCAGCAAAAGCCGGACAGCTTCCTCGGTTTTTTTCCGGAGTTCGCTTGAATCATCGCCGAATTCAAGGCGTTTTAAATCCATCCGGCCGAGCAGTTCTTCATGAATCCGTGTTTTAAATAGAACAACTCTGTCCGAGAGCTCCAATGCGCGGGTCGCCACCATTTCCGGCTTCGACGGTTTGGCGTTTTCTACGGGAGAAATGTCCTGCTGCATTCTGAACCGGTATGGCCCGATCTCGATGACGTCACCCGGATTGGCTAATTTTTTTTGAATGCGGTTGTTATTGATGAAAGTTCCGTTCGCGCTTTTCAAATCTTCAATCAACAGTCCGTCATTTGTGGCTTCAAAACGCACATGTTTTCTGGAAACATTGGAATCATGAAGAACCAGAAAATTTTTTTCGTCTCTTCCTGCTATGATTTCCTTTTCCACCAGGATAGGTGCCATGCCTCTGCCTTCAGGATCATTTAAGGGAATGAGATAAAAAGGACCAGGCATCGTTATTGTCTCGCGCTCCATTCAGGGGTTAAAATCAGGATGATTTCCTCATTTGAGGATGAAATGGCGGAAAGGACAGCGGAATTTTTCAGTATTTCTTTTTTATCCCCAAGGGAGGATTCCAGCATTTGCCGCAATCCGGTAATAGCAATGCTTTGTCCCTTGTTGAACACCAGACGGCATGTCTGCCAGACCAGATTGGTTCCGGCGCTGGTAAGCGTCAGAGTTATCCGGCAATCCACACGATTGTCATCCATGATAGTAGGCTGAAGTTCTGCCGTAAAATTGAAGCCGTTCGGATTTTTTTCTTCCCAGGCATTTTTATTCCCGCTTTGGACATTCAACTTTGACTGAGATAGAATGCGGGATTGCCCGGATTCGGAAATCAGAGTGAGCATCTGTTCATGATTTTTTACCGTAAAAAAAGTATAGGGGATCAATTTTTTCATGTTTTGTTTTTTCACGCCCTGAATAAAGGCGGAAAAGGAGGAGTCTGTTGTTTGGCTATCCGGAATTTTCATTCCTATCCATTCCAGGCTAAAAGAAAAGTCCGGTAGCGCTATATTGAGAGCCGGATAAATGGAAGGAAAATAGAATTTAGCTGCTGATTCATTCGCTGATTTGAGCTGGGGAGACAAAACCGTCCCCTCCATCATCAGGCCGCTGCCTAAAAAATTGCATCTCACATTGGGATCGTAAATCTCGGCTTTGACAGCATCCAGGAGCAGTTCATCTGACTTGACAACGTTCAGGCTCACCATATTTTTGACCTGGGGATAATTCGCTAATATCTGATTCAAACGGTTGATGTCGCTTTTTCGCAACAATTGCCCTTCGACAACGGCATCCTTTCCAAGGAAATTGACGTTCACCCCTTCGATGTCCTCCAAAAAGCCCTGAAGTTCCTTGATGAATTTCGGGACCTCAACGTGAATATAATAAATCCACTGATTTCCTGATTCATCCCACGCCGTCACCTGGGTATCTCCCCAGTGTATGCCTCGAAACATGACCGAATCCCCGTCTTTTAACAGTACGGTTTCAACGATGTCTCCGGCATTGGAGATCCCTTTTAGATTCGTTATGGTGATGATTTTTTCTTCGTTTGAACCCAATGAGACATTTTCTTTTTTTACATTACCGCCAAAAACCGGAAAAGATGCTGATATCCATCCGGCCAGAAGCAATAGAAAAAATTTTTTCATTTTCTCCTCTTCTCCTTAACGTTCCACGACCTGCATTTTTCCCTGACGATAGACTTCGACTCTTTTTTTACGGTCTTCCTGTAGTTCGCGAAGTTTGGCCAAGTCCAAAATGGTATTCATTTCGATGATTTCGACTTTGGATGCTTCCCCGAAATCCTGACTGTTGCGCAACGCAAGACAGAGCGAGCCGTTTTCACTTGCGAATTTGACTAATGCCGCTTCCATGGGCGTCACTGCGAGAGTCACGGAATGATATTCATGATCGGTCGCAACCTGTTCCTGGAAAAAAGAGGATCCTGTTGCCAGAACCGTGACATTTTGAAGCAGAATAAAGGTCACGGGTTTGAGGGTATCCACATCAATCATTGTGACTTGTTCGCTATCCTTGGTGGGAACCTGCTGTTTTTTGGTATCGGGAATTTTGATCGAGACATAGATGTCTACCCGGTCGTTAGGCTGGATATATCCATCCACTCCTGCCACATTATCAACGGAAATAGTGATGGCGCGCTCATCAGCCCGAATGACTTGCGACATGGCTTTGGCCGCTTTGGGAGTGCCAAGGTACGTCCAGAGCAAAGGTTCGCCTTGTGAAAAATCACGGGAAACAGGCTGATACAGCACGGAATCCTTGTCCTGGGATGTCACGACGTTTTCCGGCAGCATGGCTTCAGGAAATTCCCGTATGGCGAGAATATCCAGAGTCAGCTGTTCACCGGATTTGATATTGCGCTGAGCCACGATCACCTGTTTAGGCCGGACTTTTTCCCTGTATTCTTCATCTTTTTTCTTTAAATAATTTTGAACGCCTAACACAGCCACCAGGCCTAATACTACGGCTACAATCAACGGCAATATTTTTTTCATAGTTTCAAACTCCTGGATATAATGCTTATTAAGATTAAGAATTGAGGTCGATCATACCTTTTTATGAAGAAATCGGCAACAGGGAAACAAGGAATTATCTTGAAGTCAGGTTAAAAATAAGAGTCGGGCAGGAAGGTACGGACAATTTCTATATCCTCCCTTGCTATCTGGATGATTTTAAATCCGATGTCATACCAGTCCTCTTTAGAGTTTTTTTTACACCATCGGCAGGACGCCTCAATTGGAAAATGACTTTTCCCCTGGATGTCTTCCGGCAGCATCACTTTCAAGTGAAACAGGGAGTCTGCTTTGATGGGCTCCAATCCAGCAAGCATCAATCCATGTAAATGAATATCAAGAAGATAGCCGACAAGACGGTCATTGCTGCTGTCCAACACATGAAGATAATCCACGAGGTGGATTCGTTCAATTTTTCGGTTGTTTTTCAATGGATGTGCTCCTTAACTCATTTTCCTCATTCAAGTAAAGAACCCATCTGGGTTGTCAATGTGTTCATCTCATTTTTGATCAGGTCGATCTTTTTAATCAGCGGCTGTAATGAATCAGGACACTCAACCTTTTCCTGTAAAAACTGTCCCAGCTGAAAAAAAGCCTGATCCAAAGCCTCTTGAAAGGCGCTTTTTTTCTTTTTCAGCTCTTTTATTTTTTTAATGGTTATGTTGTCATTTGAGTTCAATGATTCCATCTCCTTCAGATATTCATTCAATTCTACAGAAAGACGGTTGACTTCTTCATTGGCTTCTTTTAATTCCCTGGTCATCATGGAAACATTTTGTTCCTTGCGGAAAAGAATCTCCCTCAAATGCTCAAATTGACGTTTCAGCTTGCTTTTTTCATTTTCTAATAAAGGAATAGGCGCAAACGTCCTGTATTCCTGCGCACGTTTTTTTCTTTTTTCTGTTTCCGTAATGGATTTTTCTACTTTTTTAATTTTATTCTCGTAAAACTGGTCACGGTTCGCCACTTCGCAACGTATTTTTTTGGCTTTCAAATCCTGACTCTTTTTCTTGATGGTTTTACGCAGCGTTTCGGCCTTGACTTTCAATTGTTCTTTTTGCTGGTCCAGGATTTGTTCCTGCTTGATGATTTGGTCTTCAATAAAATCGTTCTGGCTGAGGAGGGAAGGAATATGCCATTTTTTGAAATCGTCTATTTGATGACGGTTCGCTTGAACATAAGCCCGTCCTAACTCAGTCAGAGAGGCGTTCCATTTTTCCTGCAGGGGAGATAAAGCTTTTTTTAATTTTCGTACGTGGATCTGGGATACAACGCCTTTTTTGGCCTGTTTTATCCAAGACAAGGATTTTTCGAATATGTTAATGGGAACATTCATGGATGATCTAGTTCAAGTCCTGATTGGAGGATCGTTATGATTTGTTTGTGTTCTCCCTGAGCATGCTATTTAAGAATATTACTAAAATTTATTCTTTGATTCAAAAAAATACGAGGCCATGTCTATTTTAGAAAGCGGCCTTTCTATTCCAAAGATGGTTTGATCAAGTTAAAGACTTTTTCAGGCCGGATGGTTTTCAGACAAACAGGATCAAGGCACGGCGTTTTTCTGTGATTGAAGGCATTCACACATGGAGAACAGGCCAGTTCTGCATAAATGGCTGTTGTGTTTCCCAGAGCTCCGTATAGTCTGGGAGTTTCCGGTCCGTATAGGACAAAAGTTTTCATGTTGGTCACTGAGGCAAAATGCGCCGGACCTGAATCGTTCGTGATCATGCAGTGGGAAAGTTCGTATAAAACAGGAATATCTGTCAAGGGCACCGCTCCCGCAAAATTGATGCAGTTGGAATGATTCACGTTTCTTTTTAATTCTTCAAGTTCATTCCATTCTGCCCCAGATCCGGTCAGAAAAACATAGATATCTTTAAAATGATCCAGGATGCATTTGATCAGATCTTCGTAATATTCCATCGGCCATTTTCGCTGCGGCAAGAGTTCACTGGCATTGGCATTGACCAGGACGAGCCTGTTTTTCCCTGTTTGAAAAAGAGGGGCATGCTTAAGAATGAGCTCCTCCATACGGTTTTTTTGTTCAGGGGAAACCATGAGTTTTTGTATTTCAGTTTCCGGAATGGCTGTTTTTGAAAAAGGGGTATCCTTTTTCTCGGAAAGAAGGGCATGAACCAGAGACAGATAATTTTTTGTTATATGGATGTGGGGATTATACAGGACCTTGTGTGTCAATAAATTCCCCCGGTAGAGTCCTTCCTGAAAAAAAACATGAAAACCCACCCGCTTTCCGGCCCCTGAAAAGGCATTCAGTAAAGCGGTGTATCTGGAAAAAAGCTCCAAATCGACCACGGTGTCGATCCGGTTTTTTCGGCACCAGAAGAAATAACGGAATGAGTCCCACACCAGGAGTATAATAGAGTTTTCACGAATGGAAAATATCTGGTTGTCCGGCACGGTGGCAAGGAGTTTCAGACTGTCTTTATTTCGTTTGAAAATCAGGAAAAAGAGGTTTGCGGAGGTTTCTTTTTTGACTTTTTGCATGGCAGGGTCGGCCAGCACAGCGCTTCCCATTTCAGACAATTCGATGAATAAAACATTTTTGATGTCGCCCGAATCCGGGATGAACACATCCCTGAGGCGGCAGAATAAAGTCATGATGAAACACATGGGGATTCCCAGCCAGTAATCAATTCCTCGCATCAGATCCACATTCATGATGGACAGACCTATTGTGGATTTTTATCCATTTTCAGATACAAGACCCCCAATGGAGGAATGGTCAGGTTTAAGGAACATGGCCGGTTCATCCAGGGAATATCATCAGTATGGATGCGGCCGTAATTTCCCTTATTGCCCCCGCCATACATTTCCGCATCTGAATTTAAGATTTCTTTGTACCATCCTTTAAAAGGAGCTCCCACCCGGTAATTGTCACGCAAGACGGGCGTGAAATTGCATACGACCATGATGAAAGTTTTGTAATTTTTTGACCAGCGGATAAACGAAACCATGCTGCTTTCCCAGTCAGAACAGTCGATCCATTCGAATCCTGACGGCCGGAAATCCACTTCGTAAAGAGCCGGTTCTTTTTTATAGAGTAAATTCAGATCCCTCACCAGCCTTTGCAGGCCCTGATGAAAATAATATTCATTCAGGTGCCAGTC
>JAFGBW010000003.1 GCA_016932965.1 Candidatus Auribacterota bacterium | reverse complement strand
GGCACAAGAAAAATCGGCAGGCTTGAACTCAAAAGTCCCATTGAAATCAACCATCGGGAAGATTCTGACCAGGAAGATGTCTCTTCCGAAGGCCCGCAGCTGGAACTGAATTTAGGAAAAGATGCCAAATCCCAGAATGAGCCCAAAACAACCCAGAGAAGCCGTATCCCGGTTGAAGAGGATTCATTTCTTGAAAAACTCTTGAGCGCCAAACCAAACCCAAAGAAAAAATCCTCCCAACCTGTCTTAAAATCAGTTGATTCAGAAGAAATCCAGCAGGAAGACTTCAACTGATCCTTTTCTGAAACCGAAAAAGCGAAAAATAACACCCCCCCCCTTTTATTCTCCTAGGAGATGTGGTATGCTTATGATGGTTTTTTATTGATAAAAATGTTTATGAAAATATCATTAGCTTTAACAACGATTATCTTTCTGCTGAACCATGCAACAGGTGATAGGGTCTTGGCCCCAAAGACAAGATTGGCCATTGTTGATACCGGTATTTCAGAAAATTTTTTTACAACCTATGCCAATTTAGGATTTTGGGATCCAACAGCAGTGCCAGCCATAAAAGCGAAATTACAAGCTGTTCTACCCCGAAACGCCAAAATCATTGACCTGTTAAGCGGCACTCATACCCTATTACCCGATACGTACACCCCGGATAGTGTTATAGGAATAGGATTAAACAGCAACGAACTGCATAGAAATCAAGTCCTCACAGGACGGATCGTAAGAGATTTAAACCAGCACAGTCATCTCGACGAATTGGACGATGAATCATTTGATGTTGTCATGATGACCTCTGGCATGGCCTATCTCCAAGATCCACGGAAATTATTTGCCAATGTATTGAAAAAATTGAAACCGGGTGGATTATGTTTTATCGCCTATACCTCTGCAGCAAAAGAGGAGGAAGAGGTCATCAGCTGGAAGATGCGATCACCTTCTGAACGCTTGGAATTCACGAAAACTGCTCTTTTGGAAACCGGACTTTTTCCGGCAATGACGGTTGAAAAAGAAGCATTTCCATTGAATGAAATGTTCCCTTCTTTTACAGATACCGTTTATTTTGTCTATGGTTATACAAAGGAAGGGGCCCCGACCGTGAATAGCAAACCTGAAAAGACAGCCGCCTAGCCCGCCTATCTCACTGGGTTTCGTCACGAGAATGCATAAATGCCCTCACATTTGAGGCTAGAA
The DNA here is from genome assembly GCA_016932965.1 of Candidatus Auribacterota bacterium. Taxonomy (GTDB): domain Bacteria; phylum Auribacterota; class JAFGBW01; order JAFGBW01; family JAFGBW01; genus JAFGBW01. The sequence continues at coordinate 19,342 of JAFGBW010000003.1, read as the reverse complement.
TCGTCAAAACGGGTGCCGGCATACTGCAATATGTCAAGATCGCCTTGGTGCTTCGACGTAAAACATGAAAGACCGTTTTCGTCCGCAGTAGAAGATCCGTGGAATAGGCGGGCTAGATCAATTCCGATCACATCCAGAATACCTGGTTTACAAAAAGAAAAATTGCCAAGACATCCCCTTTCAAGTTACCGCATGGACCTGACACAAAATTTTCGCAGTGCAATACACGACACGGCCCAATGGATCCATTCTTCGTGTGGAAGGCGAAACTGCCGGATATTCCTCTTAGGGAACGAAATTAAACCCCCACTTTTTTATGAGAAGCTCTTAACCGGATAAAATCCTTCCATCCCTTGAAAGGATTTATTTATTCGGCTCCTGGCCCCCTGGCTTGACCTCGCATTTTCCAACGAAAACAACGCCCTCATCGATCTTTAATTTCTCAGCCTTGATATTGCCGAACATCTTGGCAGAAGAATCCAGCTTGACCGTCCCTGCAGCCTGAATATTTCCGTTGATCAAACCTGCGGATTCCAGTTCCTTGACCTTGATTTCCGCTTTGACTTTTCCGGATTTGCTGATATACAAAGAACCGGTCGAGTTGACTTCTCCTTCGAATTTCCCTTCTACTTTAAGCAGATTGGTGAAATTGATTGCACCCTTGAAATCAGCGTCCTCACTGAGATTGGTTCCTGTTTTTTCATTCAGAATCATACTTTCTTTCCCTTATTTGTAATCGACCTTGTGGCAGTGAATTCTCCCCTTCTCTCCAGTTTCACCTATCCTCTTTATGATAAATATAGCTAAAATATGCATTCATTTAACAAAATATGATCTGACTTTTCAAGATTTCTTTTCTTACTTATAAAAAAATAGAAAAGAACATGATCTTTTTTGTAAAATCATGTATGATGATTGCAATCTGCATGAAACTTTTACTGACCCTCCCCATAACCTTAAAACCAATAAAGGAGGAATGCCCAAGTGGATTTCAGTGAAAAACGAAAAACCATCCGTTTTCATTTCTATTATCACATCCAGCACCGCCTCAAAGGCACTGACCAATGGTTTCATGCATACACGGACAATGTCTCCCTGGGCGGCATTGTTTTTATCTCGGCAAAATCTTATGAAATCGGACAAGAACTTGAGATGAAACTGCAATCTCCCAAATTGGAAGACATTCCCTTCACCTTGAACGGAAAGGTGAAATGGAGAAAAAACCAAAAAGACATCTTCATCTTCGGAATAGAGTTCTCCCCCCTTTTCAGGGATCAGAGCCACTATCTTGAAAAAGTCTTTACTCAATATATGAATCTGAAAATAGAAAAAAAACAGGAATTGGAAGGCCAGGGAAAAAAAATCCTGATCGTGGAAGATGATAAACCTCTGGCGGATTTAATTTCCTTCCGGCTACAGGACTTCTATTATGATGTATACCATGCCTTGGATGGGACATCCGCTCTATCTCTGTGCCATGAAATCAAACCTCACGTGATGCTTTTGGATGTGAATCTTCCGGATATATTAGGAACAGAAATCGCTGATACCTTGAGATCCAAAGATGCCCGTTTACCCAGGATCATTGTCATAACCGGAATGGCCTATTCCACAGATACGATAAAACAAAAATGGACAGAAGAATTCGGAGCCGCTGATTTCATCACCAAACCGTTTGATTTTGAGGAATTGTTAAAAAAAATAAAAAAAATTGTATCCGGCATGGAGTAACATCCTGCTTTCTTTCAGGACGCTTGACGTCCAACGGCACAGTCACATGCCCTCCAGCGGGATTGAATTCTTCCCTTTCAGATCCCTATTTTCGACCCTTACGCCACTAGAATAAAAAAGGTCGCGTCCGACGAAGTCATCCTCCTGCAAGAGCAGGATAAGTCAAAAAAATGAAATGAACCAGGTTCACTCCGAAATGGCACAAAATCGCGGCTTCAATGCGTTGAGTTTTTTGATAAGCATAACCATAAAAAATGCCTGCAGCCGCAGCAAGAATAACGTATTTAAATCCCCCGTTTACATGAGCCAGTCCAAACAGGATGGATACGGCGATCAAACTCAGCATCGGACCGTATGGATTTCTTTCCAGCATACGAGTGAGACGTTTTTGCAGAAAACCCCGGAAGAAGGCTTCTTCACTCACACAGGTAAAAAAAAGGTTCTTTAACATCCATATGAAAAACCACGCAGGGAGTTTGACATCCCAGCAGGCATAATTCGACAGACAAGCTAGACTGATCAAAATCAGCAATCCTGAAATAAAAACAGGAAGTAATGAACGAAATAAAGAACCCCACTCTTTTTTATCTGTAACCAGCGGAAACCCAAAACCCAGGATAAACAGTCCGACGAAAGGTTTATCCATATGGGCATACAGGGAATATGGCTGGCCTCTTTCACTGCAAACCGCCTGATCTAGCAGCTGCCAGCGGTTGAATCCGGGAACAAGATGAGCAGAAATGGCTATAGAAAGAATAATGGCTGAAACACTAGCGCAGGCACGAAGAAACCTGCTATACCTGTCTTGGGAAACAATGAAATACAAAAACCCCAGCATCATAATTGGAATCACACCGGAGAACTCAATTCTTCCTGCCAAGAGGCCAAACAGCAAAGATAACGCAGACAGAAATCCCCATATTCTTATGTCATATTTAATCCAGAAACTGACTATGGAAAGAATCAGACATAAAAAAGTGAAAGAAGATAAGGGATCATGCAACCATATATGGCTGTTCATATCTGGGGTCGTATTATTTCGGCTGAACGATCTTTTTAATCCGCTCGATGAGATCGTCCATTTCAGGAGGTTTTAAGACATAGCTGTTTATTCCTGCCTTGAAAGCCTGGACCAGATATTCCTTGTTTCTGTTGCCGGTCATGATGATCACCGGAATATCTTTTGTACGGGCGCTCCGTTTGAAATTCCTCAGTACGGGAAACCCGCTATTATTCGGCTCCCCTCCCAATCCCAGATCCAGGAGGATGACGTCAGGCAGATATTTCTCGGCGCTGGCCTGAATATTTCTCATATCGTCCACGATCTTCACATGGGCATTCAAACGTTGGACTAAAGTCAATTCCAATAAATCACAAAAATTTTTTTCATCTTCCACAATAAGTATTTTCATGGCTGTATGTTCCGGATGCGTTACTTATTTAATCCAACGTAGTTTGCCATACGATAATCAAAAAAAGTGGTGATCTTAAAATTGGCCGAACTCCCCTCAATAAGCCGAACCTTGTGTCCAAGTTGAAAAACCAGCTGCACATCATCTGTTGCATCAACTATTCCCAATTTTTTTGCTTCCTGATGAGCACTCCAAATGAGTTCAAATTGAAAACTCTGGGGTGTCTGAACATAAAAAAGACTGGATCGGTCCAGCACCTTTTTCACATAGTGTTTATCAGATTCTACAATCGTGTCAATAGCTGAAACAGCTGTTTCAGCCGCTCCGTATATTTGTGCGGCTTTGATCGAAGCGCGAATCACGGATTGTCCAACAAAAGGCCTTGCTGCATCATGAATGACTACGATTCCGGGAGGCTGATGTTTTGACAAATATTCCAAAGCAAGATAAGAAGACTCCTGACGGGTGGGGCCGCCTTCGATGATTTCCACAGGAATCCTATATCCGGATCTTGAAACGATCTTCAAAACCTTGCTTAAATACATTTTTGGACAAACCAGAACAATCCTTTTAACACCCGGACAAGCAGCGAAACGGCCTAGCGTCCATTCCACAATGGTCTTATCACCGAGTTTTAAAAATTGCTTCGGTACTCCAGTTTTTTTCATCCTGGATCCCCTGCCTCCTGCCAGAATAACTGCAACGGTATCACATGATTTCATAACACCACCTCGTTTAATAAAGACCGGCCCTGATGAAACCTCACCACTTCATCGGAAGCGCCTTTTTCCATTAATATCCTGGATTCAGTCGTGCAGGAACCCATATGACAAGTCAGGATCACATTTTCCAGTTTAATCAGATCCCCGTGATAGGGTTCTTTGTGATAAACATCCAACGCAGCTCCGGAAATGACTTTCTGTTTCAAGGCTCTGGCTAAATCATCCTCATACACCACTTCTCCCCGGGAAGTGTTGATCAACCAGGCCTGTTTTTTCATTTTTTTTAAAACCTCCCAACGGATCAGATGTTGGGTCAGTTCAGTCAAGGGAACATGGAGGGAAAGAAAATCTGATTCCTGATAGATGGTTTCTTTTTCCACAAACCGGATACCCAACTCAGAAGCGAATCCAACATCCGGCATGATATCATTGGCCAGAATCCTCATGCCAAGCGGCTGTAACAGCTTGGACAGGGCTTTGCCGATGCGGCCTAATCCGATGATTCCAACGGTTTTATTTTCAAGCGAACTACCCACGATCCTGTGCCAATGTCCCTGTCTCAGATTCCGATCAGCCCTGGAGAAACTCCTGGCGCAGTCAAGCAACAACCCCAAAGTCAGTTCAGCCACGGCCCGTGTGGGACCAGAAGGCGTGTACGCCAGCCGGATCCCCCTTTTTTTCAATGCGGTAAAATCGATCTTATCCAACCCCGCTCCCACTCTTGAAATGAACCTCAAATGAGAAGCCCGGGACAAAACCGCCTCATTGATTCCTTCTGTTCCGGCAATGAGATAATGCACATCTTTTAAAAAAGGGGCCAATTCATCATGAGTGAGCTTCCTTTCAAAAGGGTTCAGTTTCACTTTCAATCCGTTTTCTTTTAGAACTGAAACAGCCTGGGGACAGTCATGGCCAAAAGGATGCGTAGAGACAAAAACATTCATGAGAGATGATTGATTATTTCTGTTTCTTTTCCAATTCTTTAAAAACCAAGATATTATAATACTCCGGATTGTTTAACTCCTTGAACTGTTCCTTATTGTCCAGGAGATCGTTCACTATCGATTCGATGTCATGGCGGGGTTTGAAGCTCAGAATGTTTCTGGCCTTTTCAATCGATACCTTGTAATTCCTGAAATCCTGCTGTTGCCTGATATCCAGACGGATATTCATTTTCAATCTTTGTTCCATCACGTTCCTGACCAAATCCGCTATTTCTCCGACCGTGTAATTCCCCGAGGCGATGTTGAATATACCGGAAATATCCTCATGGCATTCAATCGCACGGATGTAAGCATCGGCGGCGTCATGCATGCTCAAAACCGGCCTCCAAATGGAAGGATTATTCACTGTAATGATCTGGTCCGTCATCGCGGACTTGAACATGGCATTCACAACCAAATCCAGCCTCATCCTGGGGCTGTATCCGCAAACCGTTCCCTGTCTTAAACAGATCGTTGAAAAATTTTTCTCCACCATCTGAAGAACAGCCCTCTCCCCCTGTAGTTTGGATATTCCATAAGGATAATTCGATACAGGCGGATCTTCTTCTGTGGAAAGCTCATTTCCACGATAACCGTAAACCGAACAGGATCCGGCATAAATAAACCTCTTGATCCCGGCCCGTTTGGCCATGTAAGCGAGATATGCAGGCGTCGCGGCGTTATAAATAAAATTTTTGCTGGGCGAAAATTCCGCCATGGGGTCATTGGAAAGACCCGCCAGAAAAATGACCTGCTCATAGCCATGTAAATCCTGTTCATCCACCCTGAACAAATCCTTGTTCACCACTCCGGCTTCCTTGGGCAGGTGGTTCCCGAACCAGAACAAATCAATCACATCCACTTTATACCCGCGATCCAATAACTTCGGTATCAGAGCGCTCCCGATGTATCCTGCTCCGCCAGCAACCAGTATTTTCATGATTCCTCCTTAGATAAGGAAATATTATAAATGATAACTGTTAAAAATTTTATATTGTTTTTTATGGAACTTCCAGGGGATTTTATTTATAAGCAGATTTTATTCCGGCTTCATATAAGCCAAACCTGATAAACGGGGGTTTCTCATGCTTTCTTATTGCCGTTCCGCAGCATTAAACGGAATCGATGCTTATGACGTGAACATCGAGTTCGATATCAGCGGCGGACTTCCTGCCATCGTGATTGTGGGTCTTCCGGACACGGCTGTCAAAGAAGCCAAAGACCGGGTCCGATCCGCCATCAATAATTCGGGTTTTAAATTTCCTGAAAAAAGGATCACGATCAATCTGGCTCCTGCAGATACAAAAAAAGAGGGCTCGGTCTTTGATCTACCCATTGCACTGGGAATCCTGGCCGCGACCAATCACATCCCGCCGGAAGCGTTAAACGATTACACGGCAGTCGGGGAACTCTCTCTGGATGGATCCGTCCGGCCCGTGAAAGGGGTTTTACCAATAGCGGCGGATCTTCTGCACCGGGGCTGCAAAAAAATCATGGTGCCGAAAGAAAACTCCAATGAAGCCGGCGTGGTGGAAGGCATCGACGTGTATCCTGTTTCTTCCCTGGCCGAGAGTGTTGCTTTTTTCAGAAAAGAACACCCGATCGAACCCTATCGAATCGATATTGAAAAATTATTCGAAGAATCCGCAAGCAGCGATTTGCCTGACTTTTCAGATGTCCGCGGGCAGCTAAACGCCAAGCGAGCTATAGAAATCGCGGTGGCCGGCGGCCATAATCTTTTAATGATCGGCCCGCCGGGCAGCGGCAAAACCATGCTTTCCAAACGGATCCCTTCCATCATCCCGAAAATGACCTTTCAGGAAAGTCTGTCTGTTTCCAAAATCCATTCCATTGTCTACGGTTTATCCCAGGAAAAAACCGGCCTCATCCTGACGAGGCCTTTCCGTTCCCCTCATCACACGATATCCAACGCCGGATTGATCGGAGGCGGATCCGATCCCAAACCCGGGGAGGTGAGTCTGGCTCATAACGGCGTTTTATTTCTCGATGAATTTCCGGAATACCGCCGGGATGTCCTGGAGGTCTTGAGGGAGCCTCTGGAAGAAGGCAAGGTCACCATCTCCCGGGCATCCGGAAGCATCACCTTGCCTGCCAATTTCATGCTGGTAGCAGCCATGAATCCCTGCCCCTGCGGCTATCTGACCGACCCCAAAAAGGACTGCCGCTGTTCTCCGCTCATGGTATTGAGGTACAGAACGAAAATATCCGGACCTTTATTAGACCGCATTGACCTGCATGTGGATGTGCCGTCCGTGAGTTATGAGGAGTTTAAATCCAAAGAGATGGGGGAAAGTTCCTCTTCCATCCGCTCCCGCGTTGAGGAAGCCAGGGCCGTGCAGAGAAAACGTTTCGAGGGGCTGTCCATTTTCACGAATGCAGACATGAGTCACAAACACGTCAGAAAATACTGTACCACCGATGAAGAATCCGAAGAGCTCTTAAAAACCGCTTTCATTGACCTGAATATTTCTGCCAGGGCGCACGACCGGATACTGAAGGTAGCCAGAACCATTGCGGACCTCTCGCACAGTGAAACCATCAACGCGGAGCACATAGCGGAAGCCATCCATTTCCGAGCCATGGACAGGACCTACACGGATTAATGCTTGACGGTGCGGCGGGCTCTGATAAAGTCCGGACATAGGTATTGAAAATTCATTACCTTCTATAAAAGGCATAAAAAAATAAGAACCTTATATTCACGGGAATGTACCAATGGCTCAAGATCATTTAACCAAAATCAACGTCAGGATTCCGGGAGGAAGGGATTATAACATCTATGTCGGATACGACGTGTTGTCCCGGACCGGTGAATACATCCGCGCATCGGGATTGAAAGGCAGCATTTTTCTGATCACCAGCCCCACGATCGGCGGCTATTATTTGAAGCCCCTCATGGCAGGCCTCAACAACGGAGGCTTCAAGGACATCCATACCCATCTGGTGCCGGACGGAGAAAGGCATAAAAGCAACGCTTCCCTTCAAAAAGCGCTGAGTGAAATCATCCGCTTCAGCAGAGAAGGTGAAAAAAAGGTGTTCATCGTGAACATGGGCGGAGGCGTCATCGGTGATCTGGGCGGGTTTGTCGCATCCGTTTATAAGCGCGGAATCAGCTATGTCCAGGTACCGACCACGCTCCTGGCCTTCGTGGACTGCGGAATCGGGGGAAAAACCGGCATCAATTACAAAAGCATTAAAAACTGCGTCGGCGCTTTTCATCAGCCGAGACTGGTCTATGCTGATTTGAGTCTGTTAAAAACACTGAATAAAAGGGAAATGCGTTCCGGTCTTGCTGAAGTGATCAAATACGGTGTCATCAAATCGCCTTCTTTATTTGATTTTATTGAAGACCATCTCGACCGGATCTTTTCCCTGGATAAAAAAGTGATGGAACGGATCGCCGTGGAATCGTACCGCATCAAAGCGGATTATGTACAAAAAGACGAATTCGACACCAAGGGCATCCGGGCGGAGCTGAATTACGGCCATACCATCGGCCATGCGATCGAGTCCGCCTCCAAATACGCATACAGGCACGGAGAAGCAGTTTCCATCGGCATGGCTTGCGTCAATGATCTGGCAGTGCATCTGGGCATGCTGAAAAAAAATACAGCGGCCAGAATCGAGAATCTATTGATCCGGTCCGGGTTGCCGGTAAAAATCAAAAACCGGAATCTGGATGAAATCATGGATTTTTTCTGGCGCGATAAAAAATTCATCAACGGAAAAAACCGGTTCATCGTCGCAACGGATATCGGAAAAATAAAAATCGTGGAGGACATCCCCCTTTCCGCCATAACAAATGTCATCAAAAAAAGGTTCCTGAACGACTCTTGAGCTTCTTGAGATATTGATTAACAGTCCCGTTTTTTATTCATATCAGGCATTGTTCATATGTTGATTGCAATAATCCAGGTCCCAGGTTATGGTGAACTTCTATCGTGCATTCTACGACTTCATTGAATAACTCATCAAATTTCACTTCGTGTCCTTCGTGCTCTTCGTGGTGAATCTTTTCTTTTCATTTTCTGAATACCGAAATCAATAACGTATTGAAACAATCAGGCGTATCTCATTTTCAAGTAAGGAATTTTATTCCTGAAACTGAAGCATCTGATGAAAAATAGCCCCCTCAGGCCGCATCGGGAAAACATCCTGCATTTCGCAGGCGAAATTGCGGTATAAAAATGTCAGCTGCCGCTGATCTTTTTGGTCGAAGTAGTGTCTTCAGGCAGTTTTAAAAAATGAATCTTTTTCCAGACATCCATGCTTTTCAGGCGCTCTTCCGGATTTTTTTCAAGACAGACAGAAATGATTTCGACGATTTCATCCGGAAGATTGGGACAGTATCTTTTAATATTTTCAGGTCTCGTTGTGGCATCCAATGTAGCCAGCGGATTCAAAAAAGGAAAATGATTGGTGAGCATATAATAAAAGCATACTCCCAATGAAAAAACATCGCTTTTACCGGTAATAGCCAATCCCTGGATCTGTTCAGGGGAACCGAAATCAGGCCCCCCGATTCTCGTGGAGGATATGTCCTCCCCGTACTGGCCGGTGATGATCTTCACAATGTCAAAATTGATGAGTTTGACCGTATTTTTCCTATTGATAAAAATATTGGACGGCCGGATGTCCCGGTGAATGATCCTGTTGTTATGACAATGGACGAGGGCTTTCAGCACTTCGTTGGTGATATGAAGGGCCCTCTTTAAGGGAAGCTTTCCCTCTCTTTTGAGGAGATCCTCCAATGTTTCCCCTTCAAGAGATTCAGAGACATAGAAAGAAATATCGTCGTTGCTGACCACATCCAGAATCCGGATGATATTGGGATGATCAATGCGTTTGATGGCCTCCAGTTCAGCAGTAAAAATCTTTTTGGCCTTTTCATCATTCTGAAATTCAGGATTGAGCGTTTTGATCTGGACTTTCTGCTTTGTCGTTGCGTCTATGGCCGAAGCCGTGATCGCAAATCCGGAAAAGGAAGTGATCAGGATGTCGGTAAATTTTTTCTTCAGGACCTGATTCAGCTTGTTCTCCAGGTCCTCTTTCAGCCTGGCTGACGGTTGTGGAGGCTCTTTCTTGGGCTGTGTTGCAGGAGCAGTAAAAGATTTTTTATTTTTTTTCCTGCTGATTATGATCAAGACCAAAACGCATAAAAAAAACAGAATGATGAGTAAAAAACGGATCATGATTCCTTCCAGGGGTTGGTCCGGACCGGCTTCTGTTTCCTCAATTCTTCCATCTGCTCTTTATTTAATTCAGAAAGATCAACGAATTCCGTCTTTCCGGACACAATGGGGCCCACCTGAGAATCCGTCATCTGCACTTTACTCTCATCGGGAACCGTATCAGAAGAAAGTAAAAAATTCATCTCCACATCGGCAATGTTGATCAGATCCCCCTCCTGAAGCAATTCCTTTCTGGCGAGCCTGCCGTTTAAAAGCGTCCCGTTATGACTCTGGAGATCCTCCATATAATAACCTTTATCTGTTTTATAAATCTTGGCATGGTGTCTGGACACATTGGGGCTCAAGATAACAATGGTATTTTTTTTGTCCCTTCCAATGGTGATTTCCTTATCCAGAATAAAAGTCTTTTTTCCGTTCAAATCCGGCTTATTTAATCTCAATACAGGTATGGCTTGTTCAGTCATGAATTGTCTCCTCGTTTGAGTCCGTCTAAAGTCTTATTTTCAGCCATTCAAATGAAAAGTCAATTATTTATTTCAATTTGAATCGGGCAGGCCAACGCCCCCCCTTTCTTCTCACAGTACCCTACCTGACAGTCTCCCGTCATAGGCTCTTACCAAAGCCTGCCGTGGACTGATGCCGACATGGCGCATTTATACAGAATCATGGAATAAAATGGAGGACAATATACCAATCTGCTTCTGAATAGGCGGGAGTATCCAATCTATCTTTTATGCAGCCGTTCCGACTTGTGCTTCAGCCGCTTTTGATGCTTCCATGTCCTGGTAGTCTCTCAGGGCTCTTTCGGCGGACCCAGCGGCGGCGTTTTCATCCACTATGCGGATATCAAACGTTTTGGTGATGGATTTCCCGCCTTCCATGATAGTAAAGGCGATGACCACCTGCTTATCGGTCTGAATTTTGAGTTCAGGATTCATTCCCCGCTTATCCAGAAATGTCAGGAGGTGCTCTTTTACAAAACCAAGCCGGATCTTACCTGTTTCCCCTTTGAATGGTCCCCCACCGAGAATAAAATTAGTCACATCTTTTACCCCTGTATCCCCGATCATTTTGAACGCCCGGAACATGTGATCGGCGGTGTATTTCTCAGAAACTCTGTAAACATTCAAAGCCTTGGGTTGCAATTTTCTTTTCTGCACAGTGGTCAATTCTTTTCCAGAGAAGGGATTGAGACCCGCGGCCAGTCTCCCAATATCAATATTATCGATTCCTCTGAGATTGATGCCAAATTCAATTCGCATGTCCTCTGCGAGTCCATCCCCGATTATAGGATCCGAGCAAAAATCCTGGATTCCGAGTCTACTTCCGCCCATCTGCTCATGGGATCCTGCAACACAATTGGCACTTTCATTGACAATCATGTTTGGGGCGATACAATGGTGTCCACCCTCGTTAAAGCCAATAGACATTTTGCCTCCCTTGAGTAAAAAAGTCCCCAAGCCCCCGCCGAAGAAAAATCCGACAGCGTCATTGAATCCAGCCTGTGTTGCCATGTAAAGCGCATGTCCTTCCATGTCATTTCCAAAATCAAAACTCTGAATCGCTCTTTCTTCGCAAATGCCTTTCAGTTCAGGAATAAACTCATTGAATTTATCCATGTGCACCTGGAAATCACCCTCAGAAACCCTGCTGGCAAGTTCCCCGCAGGAGTTCATGCAATTCTTTTCACTGTTCTTGATTCCGGGCATGTCAATAAAGAGTCCTCTCACTTTGATGCCCGCATGAGGTGTGACGTTAATGTAATGTGCGTTCACCGTGTCAACCATTTGGGAGACAAAGGTGACAAGGACGTTTTTTATGGTTTCCCCTGTGTAGGGATTCATATCTTTTGTCCCGAAAGACGGGCAGGAAATGACACCGTCTTTTCGGTCAATTTTAATATCTGCTTCCGTCAGATGGATTCCCTTTGCCCGGAATGCTTCAATCAGGGCATGTTGAAACGCTCCAAAAGCCTCATCATCTTTATAAATGTCACTGGTGATGGTCTGCCCGTTATTCTTAATGCATATTTTTATCCCTGTTCCGCCGATATCCACCCCCAAGGTAACGATATTTTTCCCCTCAGACCTTAATTCCTCCGGGGTTTTATAATTTCCAACTGTTTCAGACAAGGACATGACTGGAAATTGGTCCCCGGTGATGAATACCCCCACGGGATTTCCATTGTTGGCTTTTCTTAAAAATCTCATTGTCCCCATGCCTTCCTGATCACTATTAAAATATTCCAAAATAATGTCCCGGATGATTTTTTCTTCCGCTGTCTTTTGATCCCCCTCGATATCCATTTCAATCAGAAGGGGAGAGAAAGGATTGCTCAAAGCCATGTCTCTGGCAAATAATTTGGCGATATATTGCTTATAAATAGCTATTTTTTGCGTCTCAGGGACTGCTGATGGGTGGGGAATTTCTATGGCTTCACTTCTGCCGTTGGCGGACGTGATTTTCACACTGCATTTGGGCCCTGCAAACTGATGAATGGCATACTCCAGATCATCATAGGTGATGGAAGGGTCAGATGTGAGGAAAACTGATAAAACCTCCTGTTCCGCCTGGGTTAGCGGAGCCAGAGTGTCGTTATCCAAAGCTGAAATATTAATTAAAACGATATTGACAAGGAATACGGATAAAAAAATTTGTTTTATTTTCGATTTAACCATAACAATAATCCTCTTGATAGTGGGTTTTATTTTTTTGTCTCATTACCTGATGCATCTTAATTTGTCAATAGAACCTGAAATCTGATAATATTATTTTCAATGAAAGTGAACTAAAATTGTGGATCAAATATAACTACTTTCAGTCTTATGATAACAATGAATTCCACTCAAGTCGATATAAACTAAATATCATCATCGAAACTGGAGACTGCCAAATAATCATGAAAAATACTCTAATATTCTTTTCGGGTATAAGTGAAAAATCCCGCCTTATTGCAAATCAACCAACCAAAATGTCTTCCATTCGTTCGAATGACACTGTTGCTATTACGATACGATCTCAAAAAAATATATTTATACTGTCACTGTCCCGGAGGATTCTCAACCTCTTCCTAATCAATTCTTGATTCTTGTCTTAATAACAATAATGGAGCTTGAATCCCTTCAGATCGAAAAATTAAACAACAGGTGCAGATCATTATTCTCATTCCTGATTTCATTATTTATTAATTTAAAGACCTCTGCATGACTGTCATCCCCGCGAAAGTGGGGATCCAGAATCGTTGAAAATCCTGGATTCCCGCTTTCGCGGGAATGACAAAAGTAATGATTATACGGATTATGCAGAGGTCTTATTTAATCATTTTTTTAAAAATTTTTCTTTATTAAATGTCCTTATTTGTCTAAAGTATGTCCATTATTGTCAAAATTAGTATAAATTTAAGAAAATATAGGGCTTTTCATGCAATTAAATGTTAGAGATGTTGCGGAGCTGTTCAATGTATCTGAAAAAACCATTTACCGCTGGATTCAGAACAGGCAAATGCCCGCTTACAAACTTCATGATCAGTTCAGATTCAACAGATCGGAAATATTCGAATGGGCCACCTCCCGCAGGGTCAATATTTCAAGCGAAGTGCTCAACGATAAGGAGAATGCGTCCATACCGGTTCCCAGTCTGAAAGAAGCCCTGGAAAACGGGGGCATCTTTTACCGGATCAACGGAAAAACAACAGAAGAAGTCCTTAAATCCATCATCAAAATCATGCGGCTTCCCGATGATACGGACAAAGACCTTTTATTGACCCTATTACTGGCCAGAGAAAAAATGGCACCCACGGCCATTGGAGACGGAATTGCCATCCCTCACGCCAGAAATCCAATTGTCCTGTTTGTTCCCAAGCCTATGATTTCACTCTGTTTTTTGGAAAATCCGGTTGATTTCGGCGCCCTGGACGGCAAACCCGTTCATACGGTCTTCACTCTGATCACGCCAACCATCCAATCCCATCTGACGCTTCTCTCAAAATTGGCTTTCTGCATTAAAAATGATAAATTCTCCCGTCTTCTTTCCAAACAGGATTCCCGGGAACATATCTTGAGGGAGCTGGACTATATCGAGTCTTCGTTACCCGACGTTCCTGGCTCTCCTGCAACCAATACCAGAATTTCTTGATGGAATATCTTCTCTTCAGCCTGGTTCTTCTTTTTGTCAGCGGTCTTGCTTCTCTGTTTGCTGCAAGAAATCGTTCTCTCTCAACCGCCTTTGCTGTGTCAGGAATTCTTTTAGCCGCAGGATTCGGCATCATTCCGGTTATCCGTTGTATCTTCTCAGGCACAGCTGATATGTACTCCCTGCCGTATCCGATTCCTTTAGGTAGGCTCATGATCGAATTGAATCCTCTTTCAGCATTTTTTATTTTACCGACTTATATTCTTGCCTTCTGCTCCGCTTTATACAGCTACTCCTATCTTCATGGATTCAAAGAAGACAAATCCGTCGGTGCATACTGGTTTTTTTATCAAATTCTGATCGCGAGCATGATCCTGGTCTTTCTTGCGGCGAATGGCATTGTCTTTCTCTTTGCATGGGAAATCATGACAATAGCCTCGTATTTCCTGATCAGTTTCCAGCATGAAAAAGAACAAACAAAAAAAGCAGGCTGGATTTATCTGATAGCGACGCATTTCGGCACCTGTTTTCTCCTTGTATTTTTTATTTTACTCAATCAGATCAATCCGGACTTCAACTTATCTCCTCTAACCGATTCAAACGTTTCAAAAATAATTTTAAATTGTCTTTTTATTTTTTCCTGGATCGGCTTTGGCATCAAAGCAGGCATGATCCCTTTCCATATATGGCTTCCTGAAGCTCATCCGGCAGCACCCAGTCCGGTCTCTGCCGTTTTATCAGGCATCATGATCAAAACAGGAATATACGGCATCATGAAAACGCTCGTGATTTTAGGGAATCCTCCTGTTTGGTGGGGATGGTTCTTGATCATCATAGGCTCTGTTTCAGGAATATTGGGAGTTCTCTTTGCCCTGGCAGAACATGATTTAAAAAAACTTCTAGCCTATCACAGCGTTGAAAATATCGGCATCATTACATTAGGATTGGGTACAGGACTTATCGGCTTATCCGAAAAAAACATCCTGATCGCCAGCCTTGGAATAGGCGGCTCACTTTTACATATTTTCAATCATGCGGTCTTTAAAAGCCTGCTTTTCCTTGGAGCAGGTTCGGTATATTGCCAAACCCATTCTTTGGATATAGACCATTCCGGAGGACTCATGAAAAAAATGCCTGTTACCGGATGGACCTTTCTTATCGGTTCCATAGCCATTTCAGGCCTGCCGCCTTTGAATGGATTTGTCAGCGAATTCCTGATTTATCTGGCTTCCTTTACTGGCATGGCATCTTTGAGCCCTGCTTTTATCATGATTTTTCTCGCCACGATATTATCCCTTGCCCTCATAGGAGGTCTGGCTCTCACCTGTTTCACCAAAGTCTTTGGCATCATGTTCTTAGGTGAATCACGCACACATTTTGCTGAACCGGTCAAAGAATCCCCATCATGGATGACTTCTCCTATGATTCTCCTTTCGCTTTTTTGCGTTCTTATCGGCCTGTTTGCACCCGCAGTTTTTAAAACACTCAGCAGGCCTATCCTCTATATAACCGGTTCCTCTTTATCTTCCATATCTGACTGGCATTTTATTTATGAAAGTCTGAACATGCTCAGTCTCAGTTGTACTGTATTTTTAGTTGTCCTATTCCTGGTCATTCTTCTCCGCCGTTTCCTTCTTTCCAGACAGCCCGCTCCATATAAGGAAACATGGGGATGCGGGTTCTTATTCCCCTCTTCCCGTATGCAGTACACGGCCTCTTCCTTCTCAGACCCTTTAAAAAAATTATTTCAATTCATCCTGCGGATACAAAAAACTCATGCGATACCTGAAAGTTATTTCCCTAAGGAAGCCTCTTTCTCAACCCACTATAACGATATTTTCAACCGTTTCTTTTACCAGCCGGTATTTTCTAAATTCGTTAAAATAACCCGGGTGTTCAAGGGATTCCAGCACGGGATGCTGCAAATGTATGTTCTTTATATTGCCCTGGTTCTTTGCCTCCTCCTGATATGGAAAGTGAAATGATATGAACGGGATTCTTGCCATATTATCTGCCCTGATTTTTGCGCCGTTACTACCCGGCGTGATCAACAAAACCAAAGCTTTTTTTTCCGGAAAAAAAGGCCCCTCTATATTCCAGCTCTATTATGATATCCTGAAATTGATCCGGAAAGGTGCCGTCTACAGCACGACAACGACTTTCTTATTTAAAACAGGACCCGTAATTTCTCTGGCTGCTATGATCATCGTTTTATTTTTACTCCCTTTGGGAGGTCAGCCTAGCATCCTCTTTTTTCCCGGGGATTATGTTGTTTTGATTTATTTTCTGGGATTAGTGAGGTTCTTCATGATTCTTGCTGCATTGGATACCGGTTCCAGCTTCGAAGGAATGGGCGCAAGCCGCGAAGCGGCATTTTCCACGCTTTGCGAGCCTGTCTTATTTGTGAGTCTGGCAGCGTTATGCAAGATGACCGGACAAACTTCCCTGACAGGAGTTTTTTCCGGCATTGATTCCTGGATTTTCGGCAACCATATCCCTGTGATCCTCCTTATCCTGACCGCGATCTATATCATTTACCTCGCGGAAAACGCCCGCATCCCTGTGGATGACCCCAACACCCACCTGGAACTCACCATGATTCATGAAGTCATGATATTGGACCATAGCGGGCCTGACCTGGCGTTTCTTCTTTATTCAGGCTCCCTTAAATTATGGATTTTCGGCTCTGTCCTATCCGGGATTTTAGCCGCGGCAATCCCCCTTTCTCCCCTGACCCATTTTGCTTTTTGTATCGGATGGCTGATTCTCATAGGCGTCCTTACAGGCATCACTGAATCCGTCATGGCAAGACTCAAGCTCATCCATATTCCGCAGCTGCTCATAGCGGCGTTTTCTTTCTCGGTCCTGGGCATTTTAATCCTATTAGAGGAACTGTGAAAACCATTGCTGATATTGTGCTCATGTTCCTCATCCTGTCCAACCTCGCCTTTTTAGGAATCAGCCGCCTGAAAACATGCATCAGGATTCTGGCACTCCAGGGACTCAGCCTTGGAATCCTTCCGTTTTTGATACATATTCCGGCCTTTTCTTATGATTCTGTTCTGCTTGCAGTAGGCAGCATTCTTTTAAGGGGGCTGATTTTTCCTTATTATCTGGAAAAAGCCATGCGGAAAGCTGATGTCAGACATGAAGTGGAGCCTTTTATCGGATATTCCTTTTCCATTCTTTTCGGTATGGGGCTCTTATTCATTTCCGCATGGCTGGGTTTCCGGCTTCAAATACCGTATCTGCTTACCTCACGGCTTTTGGTTCCATCCTCCCTTTTCACAATCATGACTGGGTTGTTCATCCTCATCAGCCGCCGGAAAGCGCTCAGCCAGGTGATCGGATATCTGGTCATGGAAAACGGTATTTATACCTTGGGCATCACCTTGGTCCACGAACAGCCTTTTATCATAGAACTGGGAATCCTGCTGGATATATTTGCCGGGGTATTCATCATGGGCATCATGATTTTCCATATCAGCAGAGCATTCGACCATATCGACATTGACAAACTATCCTCATTGAAAGAATAACCAGATGCGCCCCTTAGTCCTTATTCTATCCCCTCTGATTGCAGGCACCCTGACGTGCTTCATCCCCAATAAAATCATCAACCGTATTCTGCTTGTCTGCCTGTCTCTGGGACATGCCGGAGTGCTTCTCAGTCTCTGGATAATTCCTGAACCGCCCAATACCGGAAACTGGATTCATCTCGATCAGACCGGCCTTTTCTTCCTCTCCATCGCCTCCCTTTTATTTCTCGCCTCCTCGGTATATTCTTTGAAATACCTGCAGCAGGAATCGGTCTATTCATCATTTCCGGATCACAGGGAAGGTGATTCATCAAAAAAAAATGAAAAGCTGTTTCTGGGATGCATGCATTTTTTTCTTTCATCCATGTCCCTGGTCACCATGAGCCAGCATATTGGTATTCTCTGGGTGGCCATGGAAGCCACCACCCTTTCCACTGCTCCTCTCATCTATTTCAATAAAAACAGCCGTTCTTTAGAAGCCACATGGAAATACCTGGTCATCTGTTCAGTCGGTATTGCGCTGGGTCTTCTGGGAAACATCTTTATATCCGTTTCAGCCTGTCAGACTGGCCAGACGGCCTCCTCCCTGCTTTTCCCTGGTATGATCAGCCGTGCCATTCATTTCAAGACAATCTGGCTGAAAACAGCGTTTATTTTTTTCCTGGTGGGATACGGAACTAAAATGGGGCTGGCCCCTTTTCACACCTGGCTTCCTGACGCACACAGCGAAGCGCCGTCCCCGGTGTCCGCCCTTTTGTCAGGAGCCCTGCTCAACTGCGCCTTCCTATCGCTCCTCCGCATTTATTCCATTGCCTCAGCAGCAGGACTTGCCTCATTTGCGCAGGATCTTTTCAGACTTTTTGGAATCTTGTCGCTGATCTTTTCCTCGATATTCATTCTCGGCCAGAACAACTACAAAAGAATGCTGGCCTATTCCAGCGTAGAACATATGGGAATTTTGATTTTCGGAATAGGGCTCGGCGGACTGGGAGCCTGGGGCTCTATTTTCCATGTGCTGAACCACTCCTTCGTCAAAGCCGCACTTTTTTTGATTTCCGGCAATATCCTCACAGCCTATAAAACAAAATCCATCAATAAAATACAGGGAATCCTTCACCATTCACCGCTCACCGGAATTTTATGGCTGGCAGGACTTTTTGCCATATCAGGCATGCCGCCTTTTGGAACTTTTTTCAGCAAATTCATGATTTTACAAGAAGCACTCAGGCAACAACTGCTGTGGCAAACGATCCTTTTTCTTTTTTTCCTTTCTGTCATTTTCATCAGCATGTCCAAAACCATTCTATTCATGTCACAGGGAGAGCGATGCCACCTGGAAGTCAAAACCACCTCTCTCTCGGAATTCATCTGCGCTGTGTTACCTCCATTACTGCTTTTAAGCTGGATTCTTTTATTGGGATTTTATCTTCCGGACTTCCTTAGAAATACAATCACAGAAATAACCCAGCAGCTGAGAGCAGGTTAAACCATGACAGCTTTCGAACAATGCCTGATTCAGAATTCCCAGCCGGTTCCTTTGGTAAGGATCCCCTGTTTAGACAGCACAGCTTTCAGGAACAGGATCATCCGCAAAACAGAAAACCATGAAAG
>JAFGBW010000142.1 GCA_016932965.1 Candidatus Auribacterota bacterium | reverse complement strand
TCTCTGTGCTTCTTGCCAATGCCATCGAAACCGCGCTGCATCCGGAATGGTCGTACGCGCGTCCTTCTTCCAAAGGACTGGTCTTTCTGATGCTGGTCTGGCTGTTTTGTCTCTGGATTTTTTCTGTCCATACTTCACGCATTTCTTCCTTTATCGGAACGGGATTCGGCATCCTGATGGTGTTTTTCTTTCTCAGATGGGGGCATTCCCAGCGTTTCCTTCTTCCGCACGGCTCTTTCTATTTTATTACGGTTCTGCCGGCCGTCTATGCCGCCCTGATTCGCTATTTTGAACTGCTGTATCACTCGCGGATGCTCATCCGATTGTCTTCCATCGAACCTTTAACCCGCCTTTATACTTTCCGATACTTCTATTCTCTTCTTCACCGGTCCTATATCCGTCAGAATAAAAAAAAACGCGGCCTGTATTTATTCGCCTTTGAATTACGGAGCATCAAAACCGGAATTGACGTGAATGAAATGAGTCCCCTGTTTTTCAAGGAAATGGGGGATGTTGTCCAGAAAACGGATTCAAACATCTTTGCCTGTTTCAGCGCCAATGAAAACATTTGTTTCATCGCATTTCAGAGAAAAAAAGATGAAGATCTGTCACGCCGCTTATTGGGTTTGAGGGAGACTTTGCTGAAAAAAATTTCCTCCTTCGAACTCCCGGTAGAACTTCGGTTTGCGGGAGTGGACATGGAATCCGCTCACGTGTCTTCTTCAGTCCAGATGGTTCAAATTTTAAAATCCATGCTGAAACAGAATGTCCAGCAGACAGGGGGATCCTTTGAAGACTACCAGCCCTCTCTGGTGGTCAGCAGTTTGACACACGAAACGGAACCGGATTTTACTGATAATGACCTGGATTTTGTGTCATTGCAGATCAGCGAAGACAAAAAAGACCTGAACCAGATGAGAAAACAACTGACGCGTTCCATCCGTGAATATTCGATGGCGCAGCGCCTATCCGCCATGGGACAGCTCTCCAGTTATTATGCCCATGAATTGAAAAATCCGCTGCACAACCTGTTGAACTGTTTTGAAGTCATAGATGATCCCAATGAGAGCGAGGAATCCAGATCTGAAACAAAAAAAATCATGAAGTCAGAAATCCAAAGGGTCATTCAGCTGACGGAAAGGATGGGGGGATATTTCAAACCTTCTGTGGAGAAGACCGAGGAATTGAATCTCAACCAGATCATTTCCTTTACGCATGCTTTTCTGGAGAGGAAATTGAAAGACGCCGGTATCGAGGTGGTCATGGAGCTGGATCCGCTGTTGCCTGCCATCATGGGGATCAAAGATCAGTTCAAGCAGGTGCTTTTGAATTTATTTTTAAATGCCGTTGAGGCCATGCCGAAAGGAGGGCATCTCATCGTAGCCAGCTTCTATGTGTCCCCTTTGATCCGGATCACCATCACCGATACGGGGGTGGGCATTCAGTCTTTTGACCAGGAAAAAATATTCGAAGCCTTTTTTACAACCAAGAAGGAAAAAGGAACCGGGCTGGGTCTCTTTGTCTGTTATAATGTCATCCATCATCACGGCGGAACCATCAAAGTCAGAAGCACGCCGGGCAAGGGTAGCTGCTTTGAGATCGTGATACCGACGTGAGGATGAGTTGCCGAGAACTGAAGAGGTCCTTTTTTCCTGTATTATTTCTGTTTCGATGTTATCCTAAGAATATAAATATTAGAAACCATGAAAAGCACGAAAGACACGAAAAAAATTTATAAATTATATTTAAGAATTATTGATCATGTAGAATATTTTCGTGCTTTTAGTGCATTTCGTGGAAAAAAGATAACAAATGCTTGCATTCGACAGAGTACACGCGGCGAAATTTGATGCAACGTTACCCCCCCTGCGGGTGAAGCTAATGCCAAAAATAGTAACACCTAAAATGAGGAAGTGAATGCCGTGAAAAAAATCGATTTTTCTCCTCCTGAAATCAAGCCGGAAGATATTCGTGCTGTCACCAAGGTATTGAAATCCGGCTGGATCACCACCGGTCCCATAGTAAAAGAATTCGAAAAGGCGCTGAAAGATTATACGGGAGCCTGGGACGTGATCTGCACGAATTCCGCCACAGCCGCCCTGGAAACCATTCTGCGTTCGCTCTCTATCGGGCCTGGTGACGAAGTCATCACCAGCGTTTTTACCTACAGCGCTTCAGCCAGCGTGATACAGCACGTGGGGGCCCAAATCGTTCTGGCTGATACCATCAGGGACGGTTTTCATCTGGACCCGGATGAAATCCGGAAAAAAATCACGGAACGGACAAAGGCCGTGATTGCAGTTGATTACGCCGGAATTCCCGCCCCCTATTCAAAAATCAGGGAAGTCATCAATGAAAAAGCCCCTCTCTATCATCCGAGGAAAAATTCCCTTCAGAAAAAATTCAGCCGGGTGATTCTGATCGCGGATGCGGCTCATTCACTGGGCGCCTCGTATAAAGGGGTCCCTTGCGGAAACATAGCGGATTTTTCCTCTTTTTCTTTTCACGCAGTGAAAAACCTGACCACGGCTGAAGGCGGCGCCATTATATTCCGCCCTGTTCAGGGGATGGATCCGGACCAATTGAAAAACTGGTTTTATTTAAACGCGTTTCAGGGACAAAACAAGGATGCCCTCACCAAATTAAAGGGCAGCTGGAAATACGATATCGTTGTTTTGGGATACAAATACAACATGACGGACATCCAGGCGGCATTGGGACTCAGCCAGCTGAAACGCTATGCAAAAATCCTGGACCGGAGAAAAGTCCTTCACGAAAGATACGTGAAGAGATTGTCCCTGGATCAGCGGATCATTCTTCCTGAGTTTGATTCTTCAAAAATACGGAGCTCCTATCACCTGTTTCCCGTCAGGATCAAAAATTTTTCCGAGGGCCAACGCGATCGTCTGATCCGGTATCTGGCAGACCAGGGTATATCAGCCAATGTCCATTTTATCCCCCTGCCTATGCATACCGCTTATAAAAATCTGGGATTCGATATCAGGGATTTTCCCAGATCATTCTCCGTCTATCAGAATCTCGTGAGCCTTCCCCTGCACTTGAAATTATCTTTAAAGGATGTGGACAGAGTATCTGAAGCCGTGAAAAAAGGAATCAAGACCCTGAGTTGATCCGGCGCTTCATTCCATAAGACCCGGTTATTTCCGGTCCTTCCAATGCCACCATTTTAATTTTTCAGGGTCTAATTTATCTTTCCGAGTCTTGGCATAATACACAGCGCACCTGAAAACATATAAGAGGCATCTGTCCTGAACACGGCCTGCAAGCCGGTTTGATCTGAAAAAAAGCTCTTCTGGATTTTTTCCTTTTAAATCTTTGACGGATGATATGCCCAGATTTATCAAATCCTGTGCGATGGATCTTCCTACCCCCGGAATGGCCATCAGTTGCTGAATGGATGGTTTTTTTTTCATGGTTTTTATCCGGCAATCCTTATCTAACATTTCCTCCAGCAGGCTGTTGGGAATCTTCCTGCGAAAGCATAACTTATATAAAACACAAATGTCACTCTTAATTCAGACCGGAAGTTGGAACTGAAAAAATAACAATTGAATATTATGAATGCCGATGCTATAGATGAACGGCAAGACCCTTAAAAAATCTTGAAAAACCGGCAGCTTAACTAACTCAGGAACAGACAGTTATATGATGCGTAAACGGTTGTTGTCTTTTGTTTTTTTTCTGTTACTGATTCTTTTCCATCATTCCCTTTATGGTGAACAGCCGTTGCAGGGGACTCTTACTGTTTCTGCTGAATCCTATATCGTGACGATGACCATCAACGGGACCCCTTTAGCAAAACTACGCGGCGGACAAGACGATACAGTCCGGCTTTACTCAGAAAACGCCGTGCCTTCGGAGCCTGATGGGGCACAACCGAATGCTGTTTTTTGCCTGCGCGATAAGGACAATAAAATCATCGTGAGATATGAGAAGATCATTGAAACAGGCGCATCTTTAAAAATCACACTCCATATTGACGGCATCTCCAATCCGGTTATTTCTTTTCAGTCTGATAAATTGAGAGGAATCTTTGAGGAAAAATTTCACGTCAATACTGAAATCAAACGTAAAGCTGAGCAAAAAGCACCTGCGGTCAAAAAAAGCACCCAAGCGGTCAAACGAGGCAAAAATTACAAGACCTGGCTGATCTCCGAGCTGCGGGTTTATAAAGCCAATGAAATCCCTCCCGGATACGTCAAAAAAACCATTCAGGAACTGCAATCATACCTTATCGAAGAACCCTTTCTGACTGAAAAGGATGTCTCTTCCGTGGAATTCAATAAAAACCGCCAGTACCTGCTGTTCCGGATGACAGAAAAAGGTTCCGCCATCTGTTACAAAACGACAAAAGAATGGCAGAAAAAGAGGACCGCCATCTTCATCAATAATAAATTATTTTCCAATCCGGTTCTGGTCAAAACCATCCGGGGTGTTTTCATCATCAAGTTGACTGATGACGAGGAAACCTTTATCAGGACTTATCAGAATAGTTAGGGCTCGCTGAGAAAATCGTTTTATAAGTCCGGAGTTCACGGCGAGGAACCGGTTGCTTCGCTGACGCTTGCAAAAAAATAACAACTCCCGCAGTGGCGCTGAGGCGCAGAGGCAAGGGAATGTTTTTTTGACAGAATGGATTTAAAAAATTCGTCAGAACCAAAAATAATCCTGTTGATCCTGTCAATTCTGTCTAAAATATTTTTCACTGTTTTCTCACGCTCAATCCCCTGGCCAGGATAGCTCCGAGGGTCCATCTCGCCCCCGATGCTTTACTGCCGGCCATGCCGCCATGCTGCCGGCTCGGGAACGGGTTTTGTAAATCATAATACGCGCAAAGACCTACCGCCAGGGCATCCGAAATATTTAAATCCAGATCGAGTCCCCGAATCCCCAGTTGCGCACACACCATTTGTTGAACCTGTTCTTTTGATGCCGAACCTTTTCCGGCCACTGAAAGCTTGATCTTTCTCGGAGAATACTCCCTCAATTCCCCTTCATATTTTTCACAGAGCAAAAGCCCCAATGCCCTGGCATGCGCCAGAACCACGGCTGATTTGACATTTTTATGATAAAAAATCTCTTCAACGGAAACCATGTCCGGTTTCCATTTTGCAAAAAGAACGTCCAGTTTTTCATATATCCGGCACAGCCGGAACGAAAGGGCTTTTCCCTGCTGTCCTGCATGAATCACTCCATAGTCCAGTGCCTGGACGCTCGGCCGGTTGCTGCTCGACGGTTGACGGTTTTTAATTTTCAGGCAGCTTCCTTCGATCACCGCGTATCCGAAATGCAGACTGCCGGGATCCAGGCCGATGATGACTTTCCGTTGAAATCCACACATATTTTAATTGTCTTCTTTTGTAAAATATGACTATATCAAAACATGAACCTGAAATCGGTTGTACCACATAGCAGGGTGAGAATCTATCTTTTTAGGTCTCTGCTTTTTTCCCCTTTTTTAACCATTTTTTTCTATGCCCTTGTTCTGATCACGAAAGGAACATGGTTCAATGTATTCTATAAGTTATGGTACACCAACGGGCTGAATGTGGTCATCACGACCTATTGCATGTTCGCTACCCTTCTCTTGATTTATCATCGCTGGCGGGATCAAAAAAGGGATTATTCTTCCCTCGTCGAGCTGGAATCCTTTCTGAGCACGATCGGAAAAATCACAAGGGATTCTGCAGGAAAAATCCTCGATGCCATAAAAAAGAACGAAATATTCTGCAGCGGGGAGATGATCTGCGCCAGGTTTTCCAGGCTCATGCGCCATGTCCAGACCGGAAGCAGCTGGGGGGAAACCGATTCTCTCATGAAAGGAATGGGCGCCTATGACCTTGACGCCATCGAATCCTCCCATACCTGGACGAAATTTTTTATCTGGCTTATCCCCATTATCGGATTCATCGGAACCGTCCTCGGGATCGGTCTCGCCATCGGCGGTTTTAACGCCGTCCTGACAGGATCCAAAGATTTCACCGCCATGAAAACCTCTCTGGGAGGAATCACGAATTCCCTGGCCTATGCTTTTGAAACCACCCTGGTCGCCCTCTACGCGGACTCCTTGCTGATGGTTTTGCTGTCCATGGTTCAAAAACAGGGTGATGATCTTTTAGAACGGGTGGAAGAAGTTTTCACCGACGAGATCCTGGTCCGGATCGAACACATTGAGCCCGCGGAAAAAGGCGCCATGCCGCTGGACCAACAGGCCCTCGATGTCTTCTCCCGCTTCTCGTCTTCCGCTGACAAGCTGACGGAGCTGGGCAAACTGGATTCTTTCGAAGGCACCCTCATCGAAATAAAAAATATGCTGGAAAGACTGACCCCGGTTCTCCATGACCTCCAGAAAAAACGGTCCCTGCAGATCAAGCTGGAAGAAATAAAAGAACCCTGATTAAGGCTCTGCCTTTTGTTGGAACTGATAACACAATTCCCGCGCAGAGGCGCCGGGACGCAAAATAAACTTTTCCCGGAAAGCGTTACAGTTTATTGCCCGGCTTGTTCGGGCAATCCAGAAAAATTATATTCGCGGTTAACAACGGACGCGTGAAAACTTTTATGAACAAAAGTTTTTCCCGCATTTCGTTGTCTTTTTTTACACACCTGATGGGGTAAACATGGGACGTCGGTCAAGAGAGATCAATATTGTTCATTTTTCCTTTCTGGACGTGTTATTCAACACCATTGGCGCGATTGTTTTTATTTTTCTGATTTATGCGGTCATGACGAACGATCTGGTTGAAGAAAGAAACACCGCCAGGGTTGAACTGAACCAGCAGCTGGAAAAGATCAAGGAATCCAAAAAAGAGGTTGAAACCATCAAAAAGGAATCCGAGAAAAGCCAGGCCGCCCTGGAAGAAATCAAAAAAGACATCCAGGTATCTGAAAAAGAACTGAAAAAGGCCAAAGAAGACATTCAGAAGCAGAAAATCAAGCTGGAGAAAAAGGACAAAACCATCAATCAGCTCAAAAGAGTGGTCTCGTCCCTGGATACAGGCGAAGGAGTGGAAAAGGACCTTGACCAGACGCTCATGGCACACTGGGGGGAATCCGGCGGTTCCGAAGCAGTCAAAATCCCCACGATGGTGCTGAATGAAAACGAAGAATTCGTGATTGTCAGCAAAAAAGGGGATGACTTTTCCATCCAGGGAATGCTTGTTCCCCTGGATAAACTGGATATGTGGCTCCGTCATCATGATGAAAACAACCAGAAAATCCGTTTTCTGGCTGACGCTGACCAGGACGACGTGATTGAAAAATTCAAAACCGCAACAGCCCCCTATGCATCCGTTAAAGGCAAAGGTCTCCTCTCTGAGTCTGACTTGCATTATCCGGGGCCGGCGCTGTTCTCCGACAAGGGAACCTATGCCGCGGACACGGATTCAGACGGAAAATCCGACACGACCTGGTATGACACGGACCTGAACGGAAAAGCCGATAAAATGGAAAAAGATAACAACCGCGACGGCAAACCGGACGAGGTTTATTTTCACTATGATCCGGCAAGCAGAAAATGGAAGACCAAGCTCTGCGACACAAACGGAGACGGGATGATGGATGCGGCCTTTCTGGACCAGAAACTCAATAACAACAGGTATGAGATCAGACTCGATGATTTCAATCCCAAAACAGGAAAAAGCAGGGCCAAACTGGAAGATTCAAACGGGGACGGAATGTTCGACACAAAATGGGTGAATGCGGATTTAACGGATGATGACTGGGAGGAAGTGTACTCGGGTTTCGATAAAAAGACATACCGGTGGACTCTGGTCATGAAGGACACCAATAATGACGGAAATCCAGATCTGACCATGAAGGACACGGACACGGAAAGCGAAGGGTACGAAGAGATGGAGGTAGATTCCGATTATGACGGGGTTTTCGACGTCAGATGGATGAATCTGGAACCAGACGATTCGGACTGGGAGGCCAAATACAGCGGCAAGGATGATCAAACCGGTTTCTGGAAGGAAGTCTTTTTCGACACAAACGGAGACGGAAAATGGGACGTGCACGGTTTCAACACCCGCCTGACGAACGAAAATTTCGATGTACTGCTGAAGGATGAGGACAGCGACGGCAAATATGAAATCAAGATGACGGACAAAGACGGCGACGGGACCTACGAGGAAAATCTCAGAGACAAGGAAGGAAACGGAAAATACGAGCCGGAGTGAAAAACCGCATGATCAGGCTCTGTTCATTCATGAAATTCTTCATGCAGCCAAGACAGAACAGGGGTTCATGAAAAAAAACACGCCATGGCTTTCCTACAATGATCTGGCATGGACTGAAGCCATACTCTGCCGTCCGGAAGACTATCATGACGAGGTCTGGCCTCTCTGCAGGGCGATTTTCAAACATGGCGGGCTTAAACCGAAAACATTGCTTCATCTTGGATGCGGAGCAGGCGTTTATGATCACTGCTTCAAAAAACATTTTGAGGTAACCGGTGTAGACTTGAGCAAACCCATGCTGAACGTTGCAGCCAGGCTGAATCCTCAAGTCACATACATTCACGGAGACATGCGTCTGATCAGATTGAACCGGAAGTTTGATTTCGTGGCGATTCCGGATTCAATCGGTTACATGACCACTCTCAAAGATTTACGCAAAGCCGTCCATACAGCGCGGCTTCACCTGAATCCAGGGGGAATTCTATTGATTGTCGCTCATATGCGCGACAATTTTAAGGAGAACAATTTCGTTTATACAGGCGGTAACAGGGAATTTAAAATAGTTGTCTTTGAAAATAATTTCATCGTCAATCGGACCCAATACGAAGCGGCCGTCGTCTATCTGATACGGCACAAAAAAAAACTCAAAATATACACGGATATTCATACGATCGGACTTTTTGATTCCAAAACATGGGATATTCTTCTAAAGGAAAAAGGGTTTAACGTAAAAAAAATCAAAGCCGGAAGCAATTATGAACGCTTCATGCTGCGTGATGGCAAATATCCCCAGGTGATATTGATCTGTAAAAACCGGGACCACGGAGGAAAAAAGAGTTATGAAAGTTGAGTTTTAGGTTAAATGAAATTTCATTTGTTAACTCATAACTCAACACTCCCAACTCAAAACCTTTCCCAATTTCCTCCGTGGTGAAATTATTTCTTTTTTAATATATTTTCAGAATTGTCAAAGTTGACTAGTCCAAATCCTGTGGTAGCGGGTTACCGGATGAATCAACCGTGTTGAAGGAAACATGATCCCCTTGATCGAAATCATTCATTTATCCCTTAAACGGGAAAAAACGATTCTTCAGGATATCAGCTGGTCTGTGCATGAAGGAGAGCACTGGGTGATCCTGGGCGCCAACGGATCAGGCAAGACAAGCCTCTTGTCGGCCATTTCCGCATACAGGTCGTTGAGCAGCGGGATCATCCGCTTCCTCGGTCACGAATACGGTTCATCTGACTGGACGGTCTTGAGAAAAAAGATCGGCTTTGCCAGCTCAAGTCTCATCTCAAAAATGCAGACCTCGATGACGGCTCTGGAAGTGGTCATGAGCGGTCAGCACGCCAAGCTCATGAACTGGGACGCCCCATCCGAAAAGGAGAAAGCAAAGGCCCTCGGTATTCTCGACCTGGTCGAGTGCAGGTCTCTACAAAACAGACCCTGGTTTTCCCTGTCCCAGGGAGAGCAGCAAAGGGTCTGGATTGGCCGGGCGATCATGGCGGATTCCGCCATATTGTTTTTGGATGAGCCCTGCGCGGGTCTGGACCCTGTGGCCAGGGACAAATTCTTACATTCTGTCAATCGAATGGCCTTGAAAAAAGGTCCGGCATTGGTTTTAGTCACCCATCATGTAGAGGAGATCATGCCCTGCTTCTCACACGTCCTATTCATGAAAAAGGGAACCATACTGGCTTCCGGAAAAAAAGAACAAATTCTGACCTCCGCGAATTTAAGCAAAGCTTTTGGCCAGAAGATTTCCCTGAAAAAATCAAAAGGACGTTACCGGATCGAAATGAAATCTCCCTGAAGCAGGCATCTGGAAATCCCCGGCTCTGCCGATGCAATACCAACCGGGTGACGCACACTCTTGTCCGGACGACTTCTCAGTGAATATACTTCCGGCAGAAGTGGTGGAATACCGAATTATATTAAGAGTCTTCTTGCGGATAAAAAAAGACGAATAAATTCCATTTCTTATTCGTCCAATCATCATTGGAGACACCCATGAAAATATGCATTGTAGGAGGAGTAGCAGCAGGAGCATCAGCGGCGACAAGGCTGAGAAGACTCAGAGAACAGGCCCGGATCGTTGTTTTTGAAAAAGGAGAGTCATGGCAGGTAAAAACATCCATTCCCCCGCGGAACTCGTTGAAACGGCTCAATCATTTGAGGTTCATCTTGTCGCCTGTACCATGACCATGGAGGTCATGAGACTGCGGAAAGAAGAACTCCCGGACGGGGTGGAGTTCGGCGGCGCGGCTCATTTTATCAATGAAGCAAATCAGTCGGATGTCTCCATGTTTATCGGGTAAAAACCCCCGCAAAAAGAAAGCGTGGGAGAATGACCTATTGGGAAAAAATTTCTAACGGCCCGGTGCGGTTTCACTTTTTAAAAATTAAACTGACCCGGACCGGGAAGCCGGATTCACGCATACACCCGATAGTTTACTCCAGGAAAAATATCGTCACGTAATTCCACCTGTTCTATCCAGGAAACATCCAGCGTTTTATTCATCAGATCACGATAAAGACGGTGAAATCTGGCCAGGTGATCATGGACCCTTTTGTCCGCGTAGGAGACCATGGTACCTGTTCTCATGATGAATGCCCAGTCTGATGCCTGGGCCAGCAATAATTCCCTGGCTGCCTGATTCAACGCTCTTTTTTCCAAAGGCGAGGGCTCTGCAAATGCCCGTGCCAGCTCAACCATCCTGAATGAAGCCTGATGGAGATGCCGGTACATCCAGTCGTTTTTTTCGTTCAGCCAGAATTCATGGTAGCCCCTGTCTCCCCAGCTTGACTGAGAAGGAGTGATGGTCTGATGGACCGGATTTTCCTCCAAATATTCATGGGGGAGGATCATCTTTATCTCATCCTGTGCGGCCATTTTCCGGATCAATAAATCCAGCCAGGCAATGCCTTCAAACCACCAGTGGCCAAAAAGCTCCGTGTCATACATGGATACGATGATCGGTCTTTTCTTCAATTCCTTGAACAGTTCCCTCACCTGGGCAACACGGCTGGATAAAAAATGCAGGGCGTGGGATTCGGCACGCTCTAAGGCCACTGACGGCTCATAAATCATTTTGTTGTGACTGCCCCGGTCCGTGATGCGGTAATATTTTAATCCCGTGTTTTTCCTGTTCCCGTCCGGAAAAAAAGGGCTGATATATTCCCAGTCCAGGTCATAACCAATGTCCCGGTAAAATTCACGGTAATAACCGTCTCCGGGATAACCGTCTTCCTTGCTCCACACGATCTTAGACGTTTCAATGTCCCTGCCAAAGGCGAAGATGCCTGAAGGACATCGGACAGCTGAAAACATGCCGAATCTTGGCCTGGGATTGCCGTATAAAAGCGCGTGGGCATCCAGAAAAAAGAACCGGATACCGCTGTTTTTTAATACTTCATCGAGGCCGGGATAATACCCGCATTCAGGAAGCCAGAAACCCCCCGGACTTCTGTTAAAGTAACGTTCATAATCCTCCACGGCGGTCTGCACCTGTGCCCTGACAGCCTCGGGAGAAACGTTCAATAACGGCAGAAAACCGTGAGTGGCCGCGCTGGAAATGATTTCCAGACAGCCGATATCCTGAAAATGTCTGAACGCTGAAACGAGATCGCATTGATATTCTTCGATATACAAGTGTTCACATTCCAGCAGCCGGGTGTGGTAGAATTGCGCGACTTTGTTCAGCAAAGAATCTAAAAGGGTCCGTTCCAATTCTTTTTCAGCAAGGGCGATCAGTCTTTTGAGATGGGCTATGTATCTTTCCTGAAGAAGCGGATCTTTCAGCATCGCAAGGAGAGGAGGAGTAAGCGACATCGTTATCCTGAAAGGAATCTGGTCTTTTTCCAGGGCATGAAAAACTTTTAATAGAGGGAGGTATGTTTCCGTGATCGCCTCGAAAAGCCAGTCTTCCTCTAAATGAAAAGCATGTTCAGGATGCCGGACGTAAGGCAAATGGGTGTGTAAAACAAGGCTGAAATATCCGATTTCCAATTAATCTGAAGCTTTATTGAGAGTGGATTTTTTACTGATTTTTCCGTGAGAAGTGGCTGTTTCCACCTGAATCGGATGCGAACCTTCAGGAAGAACAAACCTGGCCGTGAAAGTGCCGTCATGATTGACCTTTTTAGACATGCCATGAATGGTGAGCTGCGCATCAGAAACAGTCTTTCCGTATACCACTACCTCGGTATTGAGATCCAAAAATAACGGCGGATCCTGTCTTTTTTGCAATTCAGAAGAAGAAAATATCCCTGAAGACGGGAGATTAAAGGAGGACAAAACGCCTGAAAAAAGAGCGTTCATTTGCGACGAGAATCCGGCGGATGAGAGAGCATAGGAAGAGAGCATGGCGGATGAGAGACCGAAAGAAGACAGAAAGGATGAGAGTGTCCATGAAGACAGACTCATCGAGGAAAGAGCGAGCGCTCCTGAAGAAAGAAAATACGACGAAAGAGCGGCTGAGGAAAGGGCGCCGGAGCTCAGAAGTCCGCTCCAGGACGATAAAGGTATTGACAAAGTCCATGCAAAGGAGGAAAGCCCCCATGATGAAAGAATCCCTGAAGAAAGGGCGGCTGAAGACAGTCCGAAAGAGGAAAGCATCCCGGAGGAAATCGCTCCGGAGAAAAAGCCGAAAAGGGACAACACTTCGGAGGAAACCGCATAAGAGGAAATCACCGCCGAGGAAAGGCCGAATGAGGATAAAATGGTCTCCAGGGTCCAGGAAGACAAAGCGCCGGATGAAAGCGCCGCAGAGGACATGGACCACGATGAAAGGGTTTCGGAAGACAGCACGGCTGAGGAAACCAGTCCTGAGGACATACCAAAAGAGGAAACCTCTCCTGAGAAAACACCGGACGAAACGGCTCCGGAAGAAGGCATCATGGGATGAGGCCCTGTTACGGGACTCCCCGGGCGTGGCGAAGGCGGATGAACGGTCAGCGTCGGCCTGGGAACCGCAAATATTTTATGAAAATTTTCCAGCGTGATCCAGGTATCGTCGATATTCGAGGAAAACTGGTTGGACGGTGTCTCAACGGTATTGGATCTGGCCACCAGTATATATTCGCCTTTATCAGTCAAAAAGCCGATTTCACAGAGATAGGCCGTCTCATTTTTTGCATTGATATAATAGGAGGTGCTGCCGTAAGCGGGAAAAAAATCCTGAACGGAATTGGGATGCTGGTAATCGCCTTTCGTGACGTCAAATACTTTGAGGATCAGCTTGATTTTACTGTAATCCGTGACAGCGTGAGAAAGCTTCAGATTCTCCACCGTCTGATCCGTGATGCCCCAATAGGCAAAAATCCAGTTGGGATCCCGGATCATCAACGTGATATAATTCTGACCGTAATGAAGAGGATAATCAAAACGGTCACTCAGATTCTGCAAAATAATATCGTTTTGTTTTCCGGAAGAGGCCCCGGATATTCCCATGGCTTCTATTTGTTCGAACGAGACCGGCTCCATCTTTTTATTACCTGACAAAACAGAAGACGGCTTCTTCTTCACAGATTGGATCTTAACTCTCTCGCCGGATACAGAAAGGCGCTTCTTCCGGGTATTTTCAGACACCTTGCCTGCTTTTTTTACGGCTGTATTTTGTTTTTTTTGAGCGCTCTTCCCCTTTATGGAGCGCGTAACAGTTGTCCCCTTAGTCTTTTTATCTTTCCTTGCCTTCATAGTGATTTTCTCTTTAAAAAACGATTTTTCCTTCTAACCTATCAATAAAAAAATGTCAAAAAAACGACATATGGATATGTAAAGATACAAGTGGATATTTTTACCACCATTTTAGAGAAATTGTAAAGCACAAAATCAAAATCCGATCCTGTTAATCCTGTCTAATGACTCCCCTTCTTCCTTCGCAACTGATTCCGGATCATCTGTTCAGTTGGTCTAAAATAACCTCTCTCTTGGAAGCATGGAGATAACACGGGCGGTTCATTTCCTCCCTGTATGCGGAAAGAACATCCTGGTTCATTTGGATCCTGGCATCCCCCCAATGATGCCAGTCAGTCTGATAGAGATCCGCCCAGTAGGGCCAGTTCCAGTTGATGTAACAGAAGGCCTTGATTTGAGGATGACTGCGGATGAACTGAAAATAGGGTTTGAACCATTGGTCCCAGGAACCGCTTCCGTTTAATGTCCCTGTCTCCCTTGGGGTGGATTCGCCGATCATGACAGGTTTTCTATGCTGATGGGCTGCATCAAGAAAAGAGACGGTTTTGTCTTCAAATAAATGATCCGCGGAAAAAAGATCGATGCCCCACCAGTCGGCATAAGCATCGCCGGGATAATACGACATGAAATCCTCTTCTCCGTCTGCGGCGAAACACCAGACAAAAGCCGCGTTGTCCGCTTTTTCCTGTCTGAAGATATCCACGATTTTCTGATAAGCCCTGATGAAAGCCCTGGGCTCGTAGTTGTTCCATGAGCCGTTGAATTCATACCCCGGTCTGATGAAAACCGGAGATTGGGTTCCTTTGAGACAGAGAGCGATTTTCCTGATCAAAGGATCCTTCAACCCCTCGATGACTTGAGTCTCAATGGATGAGAAGGAAATGCCGATCTGGGGGATGAGAAACGGATCTCCTGATGAATAGGATTTTAATTTTTCAGAGAGCGTGTTTTCATCATCGGCCGCCAGATTCAGATATTCCATATAAAGAAGAGGACGATTGGGGGAGAGGGCCTTTCCATACTCAAAAAAGCTTGCAGGGTCCTGACCTGCGCCATGCAATATTTTTCCATCGAGGGGTTCCCATTTGGCCCCGTAGACATGCTCGTCGGCGCACCAGGACAAGGGGACGTAACACAGCCAGATGAAGACGATTGTGATAGGAATAGCTGAAAAATTCATAAGGCTGAAATCATTAAAACTGGATATGGAAATCGTGCAGTTTCTGATAGATGGTTTTACGTGTTATACCGGCAAATTCAGCGGCCCGGATTTTATTGCCGTTGAATTTCTCTAAAAGCCGGATGATATAGTTTTTTTCGCATTTCCCGATATAATCATAATATTTCAGGTTATAATCCTCCGCGTTCACGGAATCATTGGGATCAAGATACATGTTGGAAGGGTAGAATTCCAGCTCCTGTCCGTTGCTCAGTATGACGCACCTTTCAACAAGATGCTCCAGCTCCCGCACATTCCCCTTGAATTCCAGAGTGCTGATCTTGTTATAAAAAGATTTGGAAATTTTTAATCCGGTTTTAGAATATTTTTCACAGGATTTCCCTGCAAAATATTGAACCAGAAGAGGGATATCCCCCTTCCGTTCCCTTAAAGAAGGGATATGGACAGGAAACACGTTCAGCCGGTAATATAAATCCTCCCGGAATTTGCCTTTCTCAACCATTTGCTTCAAGTCCCGATTTGTGGCGGCGATAACCCGGCAGTTGTTTTTTATCACTTTACTTGATCCAACCGGCTCGAATTCATTTTCCTGCAGGACGCGTAAAAATTTTTTCTGCATATCAAATGAAAGCTCTCCGATTTCATCCAGAAAAATGGATCCGTTTCCGGCAAGCTCAAATTTACCCGTTTTGTTGGCAATGGCCCCGGTAAACGAACCTTTGACATGGCCGAAAAGCTCGCTTTCCATGAGGTTTTCCTGCAACCCGGCGCAGTTGACAAGGACAAAAGGATGACTGGCCCTGTTGCTTTCGTAGTGGATGGCTCTTGAAATCAATTCCTTTCCGGTTCCCGTCTCGCCGTAAATGAGTATGGTTGAATCTGAATTCATCCCAGTTTTGCACAACTCGATCACTTTCCGCATTTCTAATCCGCTGCCGATCAGATCATTGAATCCCATCCTTAAACGGTAGTTTTTCTCAAGCGAAATTTTTTCCTCTGTCTGAATGCGCTGTCTGTAGATTTTTTCCAGCTTGAGAATCATTTCCTCATAATTAACCGGTTTGGTGATATAATCAAGCGCGCCCAGTTTCATGGCCTCCACTGCAGTCTCAATGGAAGCAAAAGCGGTGCAGATCATGATGGGGGCATCCGGATGTATTTTCAGCGCTTTTTTCAGAACATCCAGGCCGTATTCATCGTTGATATGCAAATCAAGCAGAAAAGCGGTGTACTCGTCTTCCTTTTCCTTCAGTCTGGAGAGAAAATCCTGGGAATTTTCCGTCGTCACAACATCCCAGCCGCTTTTACGAAGATTCGAGGATGTGATCCGGTTGAAATTTTTGTCATCATCCAATATCAGAATGGTTTTCACGGGCATTCCCCTTGTTATCCGGATCAGACCGGAAAAATGATGCTCACTTTTGTGCCTTTTCCCGGTTCACTGTCTATGAGTAACCGGCCGTTATGGTTTTTTATTATCTCAAAGCTGATGCTGAGTCCCAATCC
>JAFGBW010000017.1 GCA_016932965.1 Candidatus Auribacterota bacterium | reverse complement strand
TATTATCTGTTTTCAGAAAAGGTCAAACGGATGGATCCAAATGATATCCAGATGCCTGAAATGCCTGAAGGCACAGAAATATTTTCTTCCATCAACCAATTGCTGGAACAAACAGACCCCTTCGATGAAGTCCGGGTTCTTCTTTTCTCCGACGGCCAGGATGAACTCGACATCGCCGAATTGGACGCCCTTAAATTATGGCAGGTCCCGGTGTTCACCGTAGGCCTGGGCGAGTATGCCGATGATGACGCCCTTTCTTACAAGGACATATCCGTTAACAAAATAATTTTGAGTGACGTGGTGCTTTTGATGAATCCCGTCCGTGTCAGCGCCCGTATCAGGGCCCTGGGGGGAGGCAGTGACCATGTTCCCGTCACCTTGAAAATGAATGGTGAAATGGTCTCCAAAAAGGATCTGGCTTTACGAAAAGGTCAGCGTGATTATGAAGTTGAATTTGAATGGCTGCCTTCCTCGGAAGGAAAAGCCGAGATGTCTGTCGAGGCTGGAACCCTCGACGGAGAAAAGGAAACGCGGAACAATGTTCTCGTTAAAAAGACAGAAGTGCTCGCTTCCAGCAATCGTATCCTGTTCCTCCAGGGAAAATGGTCCTGGGAATATGCCTGGTTGAGGAAGAGTCTGAAAAATCTCAAAAGCCTGGAAGTTCATTCGATGGTTTTTGCCGGGAAAAACAAGATCCTCTCTGATCATCCGGGCCTTGAGAAAGGATTCCCTTCCCGGGAAAATTTATTTCATTACGGATCCTGTGTCCTGGCAGACTGCCCTTCAGACTGGCTCACCGGGGAGAATTGGGTGAGCCTTGAAAAGTTTGTCAGTGAAAAAGGGGGCGGCCTTGTGATACTGGCCGGAGAAGCGCTCCTGGGCAGGGATAAGGAATTGAATCCGTCTCTCGTCAAATTGCTGCCGGTCGTCATGGACAGACAAGGGTCTTTTTTTTACGACAAGACTCCTCGTGAAATTTTTTTGGATACTAGGGCTGAAGGGTCCTGGTTCAACCCCGATACACCTAAACTCGGTGAAACCAATCCCGGCATTTCCGGATGTTTCTACGGATGCCAGCTGAAATCCAGCGCCTTTTTGCTGCTTCAGGACAAAAATACACAGGGCGGACTTTCGGTGGTGCCGGCAGCATACCAGAGGTTCGGTTCCGGCCGGGTCGTTTATGTGGGTTTCGATACTTCCTGGAAATGGTTTTTCAATTCAACAAGACAGGACTGGAAAGCTTTTTATAGCTGGTTTTGGAAAAGCGTGTTCTCCTTTGCCATGGGACAGAAAAAACACCAAGCCCCGGATGAGGCTTTATTTTATCTGCAGATGGAGGATGAAACCGCCATGGAAGGCAAAGAGGTCAGGATCAATTTTTTCCTCGGTGAAGGGTGCCGGACAGACGCGGAAAAAAAATTGTCCGTCCAGGTGACGGACCCCGATAAAAAAATGTTCACCCTGCCGTTTGAAGTGCCGTACGGAGAGCCGGGTTTCGGACACGCTTCATTTGTTCCTGAAATGAGCGGAGATTACCGTGTGGAGGGAATTCTGGAAAGGGAGAAAGCCCCCTTAAAAGATCAGATCGTCGTGTCAGTCCGTAAAGACATGCGGGAATACGAGGACTTGACCTTGAATGAATCCAGCCTGAAAAGAATCAGCGACGAAACAGGCGGAGAATACCTTCCTTTGAGTGCGTACCTTAAAAAACCGTTTGTGTTTGAAAGAGAGCCGGTTTCACAGGAAAAAGTCATGCTCAAACCTTTTTGGAACTCTTCATGGGTCTTTGTAATCTTTATCGGGGTCATGGCGTTCGGCTGGATATTGAGAAGAAGTATCAATCTGGATTGATAGGGTGGAATTGAGAATGAAGAATTGAGAATGGGAAGGGGAACAGGCAGATGCCTGGAATTTGAGATTCATCATGCCTTATGGGCATGATGACTTTCTCCGTGCGGTTTGACTGTGGGCATCCCGCCCTTGCCTTTCAGGCAGGCAAGCTGTCCCTCTTCGCCCTCCTGGCTTCGAGTCGTGTCCTCCGTGGTGAATTTTTTTTGTTATTTATTTTTTTAAAAACAACAGGTTATGGATAAAGACATGAATAATATCCCCAGCTCATCCATGAATTTCCCGTTTTATTCCCGCTCCAGAGAGAAGGGGAAAACCGCGGAAGAGACCGTTCTAAAAGGGGTCGTGGAGCGCATCGTTTATCTGAATGAGGAAACGGATTATACCGTGGCCAGAATCAATCCGGTTGAGAACGGTGATCCTTTTACCGCTGTGGGACATTTTTCCACTGTCAGTGAGGGCGAAAACATTGAGTGGAGAGGCGAATGGATCATGGACCCCAGGTTCGGACGCCAGTTCAAGGTCTTTAGTTACCACATTATCTATCCCACGACGGAAAAAGGCATCATCCGGTTTCTTTCATCCGGTTTCATTCAGGGTATAGGGAAAAAATATGCTGAACGGATCGTCAAGACTTTCGGAATTGAAACCATTCAGATCATCTCCGGCCATCCTGAGCGTCTGTCCGAGGTCTCAGGCCTCGGGGATAAACGCATTGCGCGTCTCATATCCAGCTGGAAAGAACATTTTGCCGTCCGGGACATCATGATGTTTCTGCAAGGCTATGACATCAGCGCAGCGTACGCCTTCCGCATTTATAAGATGTACGGCGCCGATGCCGTGGAGGTTGTTAAAGCCAATCCGTACCGCCTGGCATCTGAAGTCCAGGGCATCGGTTTTATCTATGCCGATAAAATCGCCCGTTCCATGGGAATTGAACCCCAGTCCCCTTTCCGCATCGAGGCAGGACTCATCTATGTCCTGACACAGTGGATGGACTCAGGCCATGTCTATGCCCCTTTGTCCTCCCTGAAAAAAGATGCGGAAAAAATTCTCCAGATCGGTCCCGAAGCCGTGGAATCAGGGATCAAACGCCTCATCGATCAGAACCGCATCTCAGTACAGACCACTTCCCAGGGCGAATCAGGCATCTACCTCCTGCCCCTTTTAAAGGCGGAAAATTCCATTGTCAGCCATATCAAACGTATTCTGTCCGTGCCTTCAAAGCTGATGATTTCTGACAAGGACACGCTCCTTAAAAAATTAGAGGAGGAGTCCCATATCACCTTTTCTCTCTGTCAGAGACAGGCACTCCAGACAGGAATGAAAGAAAAAATGCTCGTCATCACCGGCGGCCCGGGAACCGGTAAAACCACCATCATCAAGACTTTTGTCGAGATTTTCAAAAGCCAGGGACTGCAATTCATGCTGGCAGCCCCGACCGGCCGTGCTTCCAAAAGATTGACGGAAGCCACCGGATGGGGAGCCAAAACCATTCACCGCCTGCTGGAATATAACCCGGTCTTCAATCAGTTTGCGAAAAACGAAGATTCCCCCCTGGAAGCCGATGCCGTGATCATCGATGAGTTTTCCATGGTGGATATCCTTCTCATGTACCACCTGATCTCGGCCATTCCGGACCATTGCCTCCTTATCTTTGTCGGGGACGCGGACCAGCTTCCCTCCGTGGGCCCCGGAACCGTCCTCAACGATATCATTGAATCCAGAATGATCCCCACCGTCAAACTGAACACCATCTTCAGACAGGCCGAAGGGTCAGGGATCATTTTGAGCGCCCATAGGATCAACCAGGGCGAATGGTTCACCCCGGATCTTTCCGTCTCCTACGAGGATTTTTTCTTTATCCGGAAATCCGAACCTGAGGATATCGCCTCTGCCATAGAAGAGCTGGTCTGCGAACGCATCCCGAACCGGTTCCATTTTGATCCGTTCAGAGATGTCCAGGTCATCACACCCATGTATAAATCCCTCGTCGGGGTCCATGAGCTGAATCTCCGCCTCCAGGCCAGACTGAATCCCAATGAAAAAATCCAGGTGCGCCGGAATTTCACCCTCGCTGCGGGTGATAAGGTCATGCAGACCGTGAACCAGTACGACAAGGAGATTTTCAACGGAGACCTGGGCTTTGTCGAAAGGATCGATCCGGAAAATCAGCGGGTCTTCATCAGTTTTGACGGGAAACCCGTGGAATTTTCCTTCAAGGAAATGGACGAAGTCGTCCTGGCGTACGCTATCACGGTCCATAAATCCCAGGGCTCCGAATACAGCGCCGTGGTCATCCCCGTCACCACTCAGCATTACACCATGCTCCAGAGAAACCTCCTTTATACCGCCATCACTAGAGGAAAAAAACTCGTGGTCCTCGTCGGCACCGATAAGGCGCTCCATATCGCCATCAAAAATAACCACCCCCAGTCCCGCTGCTCAGATCTGGCTTCCCGCCTGAGGAAAGAAATCGAATAGTTTTTTAAAAGGTGAGGAAAATGCGGGGAAAACTTTTGTGGACAAAAGTTTTCCCCGCGCCCCTTTCAAAAAATTTTGTATCTCTGCAAACATCTTGAGGCTTTGCCTGAAGATGTTTGCA
Organism: Candidatus Auribacterota bacterium; assembly: GCA_016932965.1. GTDB lineage: Bacteria > Auribacterota > JAFGBW01 > JAFGBW01 > JAFGBW01 > JAFGBW01. The sequence continues at coordinate 3,465 of JAFGBW010000017.1, read as the reverse complement.
GACCATATAAGTTAACCGCGATTACTAATCCTGTCTAAAAAATCATTCACTCGCGCAGGGGCGCGGAGAAGGGGAAAAATTTAATTACGTGCCAAAACGAAGTGGAGACTGGGAACGAAGGGAGGCTGAAGCCCGCAGCAATTAGCACGAATTTTAATGGGGAAAATTCCACTATGAGAATTCATATCGTCTTCGTCTGATCAGTTAATTAATAAACAAGTCGTCCCCTCTTCTACCCTGGGGAAAATACTGCTCCGGCGATTGACAGATTCGATTACAGCGTGTAAGTATTTGTATGATTTTCAAACTCATTACCATGCTTAAGGGGAATAATATGAAGATAAAAAATGGCATTACATTTTTTGTAATGATGATGCTTCTAAATATTATCATTATACCTGAACAAACCTATGCCGATAATACTCAATGTTTATCTCCACAATCAAATACGACAAAAGAAGGGATTGTTTTATCCGGAACCCTGGCAGAAGGGATAATTGAAACTGTAATAGACGGAGTAAAGGTCTATATCATTCGCGGTACAGATAATCTGGGGAATCCTGTGGAGGTAAAAACCACCCCCTTTGGAGGTCAGGCATTCAGCTGGACCCATAATGGAAAAGCATTATTGCATGAGCCGCCAAAAGTTTCAGAAATTACGAAAAATATTTTTGCAGGTGGAATGCCTGTTGCCGCGGGTTTTTCAAACAGAGTGCCAAAGAATGCTGATGGCAAAGCCGTTATCAGCTGGAATGACGGACAAAAAGTTAGAGATGTAGAAGTACAGGTACGGCATCCGTGGGGCCCGGGTGCGCCTTTTGCTATACATGGTTCTACGTGGTTTGAAACCTGGGATGTCATAAAAACCGGATATTTGGAAGAATACGGTGCACAGGGCATAACCTATGAACTGGATTCAAGATTGGAAAAATATGCTGATGTCAGAAAAGAACTTTTCAGCGATCTGATTTTCAGGCTCACCTACTACCTTGATGCAAACGGATTACTGTGCTCAGTTTTTGAATGTGAAAATGCGGGAAAAGAGGAAGCGCCGGTTCAGATTACCTGGCATCCATGGCTGAATTTACCGGGGAATCGCGAGGATTGGGAATTATGGTTGCCATTTAACTCTGTGTGGGCAGTTGATGGGAATAAATATCCGACAGGAGAGCGCCTTCCAATCAACGCAGATACGGTTAACGGTTTCATGCAAAAGACAAATATACACGGCAGAGACTATGCGGTTATTCAGCTTGGTAAAAACGAATTTGATCATTTTTTCACGGATGCAAATAAAAGCCTCGACGGCAGTGTCATGATTGGATTATTCAATCCAAAACTGGGGATTCATTTTTGGGTCACACAGGAACAATTATCTGACTTTGTATTTTATTCCGACCTGAAAACCCCGAATTTTTTCTTTGCCTGTATGGAACCGGCAAATGGTCCTGCAAACGCGATCAATTTGCATGGTACTATTCCGTCTGTACCTGTTGATGTGGTCAAACCGGGGAAAGCAATAAGAAAAGGTATTGCCTTCGGGTATGTCGGGATGTCTAAAATTTATACTGCGACTACTTCACCGGCACAACAAGCATTAGACAGAACACTATCCATAATAGACGGGGCTCCTGCAGCCCGATCAGGCTTGCAAACAGGAACAGATACAACCATAACCGCGGCTTAAATTAATTTATCTTTCGTTAATCCTGTTGATCCCGTCTGAAAATCTATTATCTACTCGGCAGAGGTATAAAGTTTTTTGAAAGGGGTGCGGGGAAAACTTTTTTATAATAAGCGAAGACAGGATGTCGGAGCTTGGTGACCGAAGGAAACCCGAAAGGGCAAGGCCACGATGGCCGCAGCAAAAGTTTTCCCCGCATTTTATTCTTATCTTTTTTTATCTCTATCTTTCAGGCTGATCTGGCGGGGGGTGTTCTTAAAACCGGAAGGAAGCGCCGGGTGTCTCTGAAATTTTTTAAACATTCATAGCAGTCATAAGAAGTAAACATCCCGCTAGAGGGCATGTTTTGGAGCAGAGGATCAGTTAAGGGCTGTGCATTCCCTCCGACAGGAAGCGTGAAGGGGACTGGAAGGAAACATCCGGTATTAAGAAAATTCAATATATGGATGCCTTTTAACTGGGGATGCTTCAACCGCTTTCTGAGCATGCGGGTTCTTAGATTCAACACCTTTTTTGCGTAGTTATCTGGTCTGTTCTTCATTGACCATTCAGATACTCCGGGATTTTCTCTGTTGAATATCAAAATGGAGAATAAATAGGAGGGCCAGAAATCCGGATTCTTAAGAAACCGGTCGCTTATACCGCTGATTCTTGTCTGGATAACGGTGTTGTTTGACGTTTGAGCCTTTTTATACATATCGTCCAGTATCCGGGTTAAAGTGACAAAGGCTTCAACATTGAAATCTGTCAACAAGCCGGAAATTTGACTGAGAAGAAGTTCGGTGGCGTCAAGAATCTCTCTGTCTGAAAAACGCGGGTTTGGATCATGGCGTCCGGAAAAATACTGCCATTCCAGGATCCGGGCTTTTTCTTTTGATGAAGCATGTTCATAATACTCCTGCATTAAAGGAACAAAACCGTCACCGTATTTTGTTATCCGCATTTGGTAATATTGAATGCTTCGTCCGGTTGAAAAACTGTTACGAAATGTTCTCCCCCATGGAGTCAGGGAAGGATCCCAATCCTGCGAGGAAGTTATCTGCAAATGGGAGTGTAATTCTTCGGTGATCTGAAGAATAGTCTCATTGGAAATACGGATGCCTCCCACGGCAAAATACAATTTTCTGATTAAATTGATCGACTTTTTGAGTCCTTCTTCATCTGTTCGTGACAAATGACCGGAGGCGCAGTGTTCGATGCAGGCATAGACCATTTTTTTTACTGCATTGAGCTCATCCTGAATTTGATCCGGATGCTGTCTTAACCTGGTCATATCCTGATTCAACCTTTCAAGAATGCCTGTCAGATTGGCTATGACCAGCTGATAATTGCGGAACTGTCTCTCCAGAGCACCCAATTTGGAAAACCATTTTTCAGCAAATAATAATCTGGCCTCTTTATATGGAGAAGAAGCAAGCCGCTCCTGAACACGGTCTTCAATTTGTAATACGTCTTCCCCTGCCTCCGTGACCAGATCCGGCCTTGTGTATATTTCATCCCATGCCGCTGCCGTAACCGGATTATCTTTCAGATTCTTTCCATAATATCCTGCGATAACCAGATCATGGGTTTCTGTTACCGGTAAACTCAGGAGCATTTTCATGGTTTGATAGGCTTTTAAAGGGGAATATTCTATTTTGGATATCAAGTCTTCAACTGAATCCGTCAGAGTGCCCGGAGCAAGGGCAAAACATAACGGTGATGAGAAAAGAAAATAACAGACAAAAAATAATGTTGAAGTAAAAGGAGGTTTTTTCACAATTAAAGAGTTACCACATAAG
>JAFGBW010000141.1 GCA_016932965.1 Candidatus Auribacterota bacterium | reverse complement strand
TCTATTCTTCCCTCGCGCGAAACTGATTCTTTCTCTTTTTTCCTCTTTGTGCCTCTGTGCCTTTGCCCCTTTGAGCCTTAATAGATCCTGTCAATCTTGTCTAAAAAATCCTTCCCATTCCTTTTTGAGCACAATCATTCGTTCAGGCGCTGGATCCGGATTCTCCGGGCTTTTCAGGTCTGGCGCCTTCGAGGCCCTGTTGTTCCAGGTACGAAGCGTAAAGATCGGCAAAGGAAATCATTCTTCCTTCGCGGAAGTCCTTTCTTATTCTTTCTTCATTTCTTGAAAGGAAGTCCTGAAACTCTCTGGAAAACATGTCGTTGGGACGGAAAATAACCGTGGAAGGCTGCTCGAATAAATTTTTACAAACCTCCAGGCACAAAGAAACCACCTTGAACCGGTCCAGAACAAACAGGCCGGAAACATGTTCTGATAATTTGGATAAATCCACTTCGTTGTCGATGAACCGGAGCAGGATGTCGGCGCCTTCCTCAGGAATGATCTTGCGCAGCTCCTCCCGTATTTTTTCATTGTAAGCTTGATCGTCATTTGCGTTTTGTAAAATCCATTCCTCCAGGCTGCCCGGATCGATTTTCCATCTAAAAACAGAATCGAACCGGGACCATTCGACCCCAGCGTCAACGCCCTGGTCCAGGATTTCCTGTAATCGCTGAAAATCGACAAACTGTTCAAAAAAAGAATAGACCGTGGTTCTTGTTCCGCCTTGGGGTTTTATTTCACCATACCTCATCAACAGTAAAATGACTGTTTTGGGGTCCTGGGCATTGAGAAATAATTTGACGATAATCTTAAAAGAAAAAGAGGGGGGGAATTCTTTCGTCAGCTGTTCCAAATTCATGGAGAGAATGTTATTGTTGTCTGCGAGGAACTCGCTTATGAGATCAAGGTATTCGGGGTCGATTTCCCAATCCGGGTATTCCATGACCAGGCGGATAAAACGGATGACGGAGTCGTGATTCAGGGCGTGATGACGAAGGTGGGGTTCTTTCGGCTCGGGCCTTAATATTTTATTTTTGATATCAGCCTGTCCGGTTTCAGGGGCAACCACCATCCATCTCCCGTCTTTGTTCAGAACAACGAATCTGTCAAGGACACAGCTTCGTATGTATAAGGTGCCTCCAAAAATTCCCCTTGAAATGGTGTCTGAACCCAGGGTGTAATTAAGAAAATCAATGGAGGGGGAAAAGCCGGTTTTTTTAAGATAAGCGGTTGTTTGCTCCGCAAATTGCGTGACCAGGTTTTGAAGTTCCGCCGGAACATAGTCTGCCGCCTTATGGGCCCTATTTAATTCGATTCCGGTGAAATGAACCGTCATGTCGAGGTCAGAAAAAGGCATAAGCGGCGGTTTCCCGGTCAGCATCCTGCGGGCGACCGATCCTGCAAAACCGATTTGCAGTCCGACTTTTTTTCCATCCACTGTCGCGGATAACTGCCGGCTTAATTCCAGGATATGCCGGATAGGATCATTGATTCTAAGCTGGAAAGGCGTTGATGAAGCATGCTCTTCCAGATTTCCCTCAACCGAGATATCGGCCTGATAGGCGCTGACCGCTTCCGGTGAAGGGTCCGGAGAGGGGTTGGCCGGTTTATCAAAACCGGTTTTCGGTGAAAGACATTTTCCGGCCATAACCGGGGAGGAGAAGAGACCGGGGGATGTCATATAAAAAAAGAACCCGATAAAAGCGAGTATGGAAGCTGACCTGAATGTATTTTTCACGGTATTCTCCGTCATGAGAATATACCCTATTATTAGGAAAAAGCAAGCCGGCAGAACCATGACTGGTAAATATAGTGAATGGTTGAAGGTTGCTGGTTGCCGGAGTAAAGAGGGAAGGAGAGTTATGAGTTTGGAAATAATGTTTTACCCACAAGTTTTTCATAAAAAATTTTATGCGCTGAGAGATTTTTCAGAGAAAAATTTTTTCGCGCATCATTTAAAATTTTTTTGGATAGGGGTGCGGGGGAAAACTTTTTTATAAAAAAGGTTTTCCCTGCAGCTTCCATCCCCGTTTGCCAGTCCCTATTCACCGCCCGAAATATCTTGTATCAGAATGGGAGGTTTGATAAAATTTAAAGTTCGAGTACCTTCGAACACAATTAGTTAGGACAGAAGCTCATAATCCTTATTGAAAGGCACTGACGCAATGAAAATGAAGCATCTAATCATTAGGGGGATGGTATTTATTCTGGGGGTGTATCCGTTTTCCCTGGAGGCCCAGGTTGAGGAATCCGGATTATACAGTTTATATTCGGAAATACCGCTGGTTTACACACCCTCGAAATCCGAGGAAAAGTCCTCGGATGCTCCCGGCGTGATTTCAGTGGTCACGAAAGACGAGCTGAATAGATTTGGCGGAACGACCCTGAAGGACATTCTGGAAAGAGTTCCCGGCCTTGCGCGCGCCTCCGTTTATTTTTCTGACAGAAGCATCATGTCGATACGCGGACAGCAATTCAAGGAAAACGGGGTTTTAATGCTGCTTCTGATTAACGGCCGTCCTATCCGGGAGGATCTCGAGGGCGGGATCGTGTGCGAAGTGCTTGAGACCTTTCCGGTCAATATTATTGAAAAAATTGAAGTGATCAAGGGACCCGGATCGGTGCTGTACGGATCAGGCGCTTTTGCGGGAATCATCAACGTGATCACGGAAAAAATCGGAAAGACCGGCGGCACGGTGACGGCGCTCTTCGGTGAAAAGTACGATGCGCGATTCAAAGCATCGGTTTTAAAGGGTGACTTCAGCCTGCTCCTGTCAGGCCAGGCGCGTCAGAGACCCGATTGGGATTTGACCTATGCACGCAACGATGACGTAGGACACCACGAAGGCGATTTCACCATGGAAGACAGGGGATCGGGATTATACGCGGAAATGAATTACAAAAATCTTCGTGTCATGGCCAGTTATGATCAATGGCAGACGCTCATGTTTGATCCGAAGACCGAAAAATTCCTCATTTTCGGATTCGATGAACTTTTCGGTGATGTAACGTGGAAGAAGACTTTTGGAGACATCGGGTACAAACTGCCTGTTTCTGATATATGGGACATGGATTTCAATCTGACTTACGTGCGTTCCCAGTTGAGGCCGGGTAAATTTCCTTACGTAACCAGGGATTCTGATATCACCACAGCCGAATGGACGAATATCATCAAGCCAACGGATATGTTTGGAATTGTATTCGGCGGCACTTACACCTACACCGAAGGCACGGAGTACTGGCGGGGGAACGAAGTGAAATTTGTTCCCGGCGGTCTCCCCCCTTATTATCTGGATGATTCATCCCGGAACAGCTATGGATTCTACACCCAGTTTGATTACTGGGCAAAGAGGGATGTTTTAAAACTGATTGCCGGCGCTCAGATCAACAAGGTTGAGGATGTCAAGCTGGTCATGGTTCCCAGGGGCGGCCTGATTTATTATTTCACTTCTGAATTCAACGTCAAGGCTCTTTACAGCAAGGCCTTTCGCGCTCCCGGCCTGAATGAGGTTTACGCTTATGGTCCGGGACTTCTGTATGGGACCAAGGATCTGGATGCTGAAACGGCTGACACGTACGACGTTGATTTTAACTTCAATAATGACAAGGTTCAGCTTGGCATGAATTTTTTCTACAGCAAGCTGCAAAATCTGATTCGTCTTACTTTTGACCTGAATTACTACAATATGGACTCGGTTTCTTCAAAGGGTGTGGGAATCGAAGGAAAATATTTCATCAGCGATGAATTTTTTCTTCAGGCTTCCGCGATATACAACACGACTAAGAATGAAGACACGGGCGAGGAGGACGTGGTTCCGATTGCCAATACCGGTGCCAAGTTCGGCGCGAGTTATCACTCTGACAGCGGGATACTTCTGAGCCTGTACGATATTTACCAGGGGGAACTCGATGACAAGTACACTTCATCCGGCGACAATCCCAGGCCCGGATCGTATAATCTGCTGAATTTTTACAGCTCGTTTGACCTGGGGAAAATTCTCAACTGGCAGGGCGTGTCGGTCGTTTTTAAAGTGGACAATCTGCTGGATAAACAACTGTGGCTGGTAAACTGGGGACGGGCGCCGTTGTCCATTCCGGTGCTTAAAGGCCGCACCATCTATGCGGGAGCCTCTGTATCATTTTAGCCGTGAAGACCCATTGTCAATGGTTGCTGGTTGATGGTTCAAAAAAATCCTGTTGATCCTGTCTAAAAAACTTTCCCTTTCTCCATCAAAGAGCAAAGGGCGATGGGAGCCGCGGGGAAAACCTTT
>JAFGBW010000016.1 GCA_016932965.1 Candidatus Auribacterota bacterium | reverse complement strand
CACACCAACGATTCCGTTCTCGAAAAAGAACGAAGAAAAATCTTTGTAAAAAATCTTCCTTCCTTATTTCTCAAAGGGAAAAAAAACGTGCTTAGCTCAGAGTCCACCTTGTTTTTCAAAAATATTCTTGATGAACATTATCAAATGCTGACCACGTTTGAAGACATTGATTTCTATCTATTAAAAGGCATGACTCCCGGTGAGCCGGGACACGCATCTCTGAAAACAAATCAGACTGTTTCCTGAAGAAGCAGGTCATTCTGCATTCCTACAATCTCTTGTTCCATGTCCTTCAAAGATATTTTTTTCCTCTTTTTCTTTTCGGGATGGTTGTAAGCCCTCAACTGATTTTCAAGCTTGTCAACGCATTTCGATATAGACTCATACATATTTTTTGTCGTTTCGCTGGCGTTTAAATTCAAATGCCGTCCGTGGAGATTGATTTCGCATTTATGGTTGTAATTCTGTACTTCCATTAAGACATGGGCCTTGAGAAGCGCATGAAAATACTTGTTTAAAGTATAGAGCTTTTCTTCTGTAAAAGATTTCATTGCCTCAGTCACTTCCACATGCCGTCCGGTAAGCTGAATTTTCAAATGACACCTCCTTAGAAGATTGTTAGTTGCTATCGAAATTTTAGCAGAATCCCCTAAAAAAGGAAATAAGAATTTGAAAAATGGTTGAGAAGCATGAATAGGCTTCACTTCATATAATCTTAACAGGATTATATTCTTAAATAATTGTAAATAAGCTGGTTATGAAAAATTATCAAAGCCGGTACAATATTAGTAAAATGAAAACCTATTCTCTATCTCAGTAGGAATATTTTATATTATTCATATCTTTATAATATTTTGATTATAATCTCCCTAAAACAACCAAGAAACTATCTATGCCTAAATGCTTACAACATCCCATATCCGCTAAAAACTTATTGGATCATATAGCTGACAAAAAGATGATTTCTGATCTCGTTCCACACAAACCGCCGATGCTTCTCATTGATAGACTGATCAAAACAGAAAAGACCCGCTCCACAGCCGAAGTCTTCATCAGGGATGACAACCTTTTCCTTAAAGAAGATAAAACCGTTGATGAAATGATTTTTCCAGAATTGATTGCCCAGACAGCCCTGATCCATGAAGCATGGCAGCATCCAAATCATAAAGCACAAGCCTATCTCACCGCTTTCAGAAATATTATAATCAATCGTTGTGCAACAAGTGGAGAACTTCTCATTGTCGGAATCAAATATATCTCAAAATTAGAAAATCTTTCCTGGGTTGAAGGAACCGTATATTCCGTCAAAGAAAAATTGGCCCGTGGCGAGGTTGCCGTATGGATAAAATGAATCCCCGGATGACCATAGAAAAAGCCCTTCAAATGATCCTGCCTGAGCCGCAACAAAATGGACCGGGAGGAATCGTTTTCGACTTATGCTTTCCTGCTGATTTCCCGGCTTTTTCAGGGCATTTTCCTGATGAAAAAATCCTTCCTGCTGTCGTGCAAGTAATGAGCATTAAAATGATGATGGAAAAAGTCACCAGAGCAACACTTTGTGTAAGAGCTGTTTCCAAAGCGCGTTTCAAAAATCCCGTTCTTCCGGATCAAACCCTGCGCATTTCATGCATCCCAGTTCATCAAGATGAAACGGTTCTCGTATCAGTAAAAATAACGGACATGGGCACAATAGAAAAAAGCCGTTTCGAACTTGCCTGTACTACAACGAATCATTCCAAGAGGCCAATCAACCAACGGCTTTGATATGATGATCTGCTCGAAAATTATGTTGATACGCCTGTCAAAATAACCTGATCAAGGCTGTTTCCTCCATTCTTCAACAAAGTCTCCCAGGATTGTCCAACCTGTAACAAGGAAAACCGGGACCGGACCATTTCCCTGTTTTTACGTATCATGGATTCAATGACCTCGATATTCATGCTGGAAATATCATTCATTGTCTGGATCATTTCCTTTGAATCCGATACGGCAAAGCCTGACGAAGCCGTGATGATTTCAGCCGCTTCACCGATATAGGTGGTCACTGGAATAAGACCTGATGCCATATATTCAAACAGTTTCACCGGAGATTTTGCCCTATTGAAACAGGTCGGGGAAAATAAAGGCAACAACCCTGCCTGACAGGTCTGTAAGAGAATTGGAATCCGAGAATACAAAACATGGGACATCAATTTAATCGAAGAATTTCCCAGAGACCGCAAATGCCTGGATAAATCAGAAACAAAAAGCCCTCTTGCGATCAGGAGAAGTTCCAATGTTTTCAAGGCCGCTTGATGAAACCGAGAGGTTAAATGCAGGATTTCTTCCAGGGTATCCTTTCTATCCAAAGAACCGCACCAGACGAAACGCATAAGGGGAAGGGGTTTCCTTTCAAAATAAAAACGAGTGTCATCAATCCCGCTTGGAATGAGTGTGATCCTTTTTGAATATGGAGTCAGGTACTCGAATAAAAATCGGCTGGATACCACGGTACATTCAGCAAACCGGCAAACTATTTTCAGGACCATATCAGAGATGGAATTACTCATACCTGAGAAACCGATATGCATGTCCTCCCGGCTTTCCCAGTCATCCACATCCAGTATCAGGCGGGGCCGTTTCACAAGAAAGTATAAAAAAGCAGCCGGAAAATGATGGTTGATCCTTTGCAAAACCAGGACACCTGGCCTTAATTTCATCAGTTTCAGAAAAACTTTGACATTGACGGCTGTTTTATTAAGCCATCCCGGGAACCTGGGACGGACGAAATGAAAATCCTGAAAGGATAGGACCTCTGCCTCAAGACCTTTTTGCCTTAATTCCCTACACAAGGCGTATGAACGAAACTCCGCACCAGCCTGACCTGCCCCTTCCCGTGTATAGAAAACGATTTTCACATCCCTGCAGGGTTTCCGGTCTTTTTTAAATGCCTTCGTGTTTTTTGTATCCTTCGTGGCAACACACCTCCTGATGATATCATACACTCAGCCGGGAATCATTCTCCCTTAATGGAAAGAAGCCTCTCAGCATGCTGCTTTAAATACTGTCCAGTATAGGAAGATTGGACCTTGATGATATCCTCAGGTGTACCGGCTGCGACGACCTCACCTCCCCTGTTTCCTCCTTCCGGGCCAAGATCAATGACATAATCACTGGCGTAAATGACTTCCATATTATGCTCGATGATGATGACCGTATGCCCCATATTAACCAAGCGCTGCAATACATCCAGCAAATTATGGATATCGGCAAAATGCAGACCCGTTGTGGGTTCATCCAAAAGATAAACACTTGGACCTCTTGTCCTGTTGCCAAGTTCGGATGCCAGTTTAATGCGCTGAGCTTCTCCACCCGATAAAGTCGTGGCAGATTGGCCCAATTTAATATAAGAAAGCCCGACATCCTTCAATAATTTCAACTGATTGTGAATCAGGGGAACATTTTTAAAATCCAGGATCGCTTCCTCCACTGTCGAATTCAAAATATCCGAAATGGATTTATTCTTGTACTTCACATCCAGAATTTCACGATCATAACGCTGACCATTACAAACTTCACAGGGGACATAAACATCCGGCAGAAAATGCATCTCGATTTTTTTAATGCCGTCACCCTGGCATGCTTCACAACGGCCTCCGCGCACGTTGAAACTGAAATGCGTGGATTTCAGCCCCCGCATCTTTGATTCAGGGAGCTGTGCATACCAGTCCCGGATCAAATCAAAAACTCCCGAATAGGTTGCCGGGTTTGACCGGGGTGTCCTGCCGATAGCAGACTGGTTGATTTCAATCACCGAATCCAGTTTCTCAAAACCTGAAATGCTTTTAAAATCTCCGGGGACCACTTTTGAGCGGGTTAATTTCTGTAAAAGCACCTTATAAAGAATATGATGGATCAAGGAACTTTTTCCTGAGCCTGAAACGCCGGAGACAGCCACCATGCAACCAAGCGGAAATGAAACCGTTATATTTTTCAGATTATTTTCCGTGCAGCCGGTCAGGGTGAGACAGGATTTGTGATTAAAGGGGCGTCTCTTTTCCGGCACAGGAATCTTGAGCTCACGCCGGAGATATTTTGCGGTCTTGGTTTGCGCCTTTTGAAGCATCTCATCCAATGTTCCCTGAAAGATGACATGTCCGCCGCCGACACCTGCATCAGGCCCCATTTCAATGACATATTCAGCTGATGCGATTGTTTGTTCATCGTGTTCCACCACCAGCACGGAATTGCCTATCACTTTTAATCGCTGCAACGCCTGAAGAAGACGGCCGTTATCCCTGTAATGCAATCCAATGCTGGGCTCATCCAGCACATAGAGAACCCCCATGAGCCCCGAACCGATTTGAGTGGCAAGCTTGATACGCTGCGCCTCTCCTCCTGCCAGAGTATTGGAAGGGCGGGAAAGAGTCAGATAACCGAGCCCCACATTATTTAAGAATTCCAGCCGGAGCAATATCTCCTTGATTACTTCCCTGCCTATTGTCTGCTGGAGCGTGGATAGTTTGATTGTCTGAAAAGTCTGGAAAAGGTCCTCGATGGGCTGTTCCGTGATATCAATGATGGAAAAACGGTCGATCCTAACAGCAAGGGATTCAGGTTTAAGCCTTTTTCCCTTGCAGAAAGGGCAAATGCCTGAGCTCATGTAACGCCGGATGATTTCCTTAGGCTGGGTTTGCTGTGAGGTCTGAAAACGGTCAAATAGAATCTTTCTGAAACCCTCGAAACGAACTTCACGATATTCCATCTGGCCATTGCGCCAAAAAGGTGTTTTAATGACTTCTCCGGAACCGTCCATCAGAATCTGTTTATGTTTCTCAGGCCAGTCTCTCCAGGTTTTCGAGAGATCAATCTTATATCGGTTAGAAATCATTTCCAGCATACGTTTATTGGAATCAATCATCGGCACATCTTCTAACGTCAAAACAGGAATAGCCCCTTCCGCAATGGTTTTATCTTCATCCACTACCATGAGGTTGGGATCTAAAAGGTCAATGACACCGAGACCATGACATAATTCACAGGCGCCATACGGGGAATTAAACGAAAAAAGAGAAGGCGTCAAAGCTTCCACGGAAATACCGCAGTCGGGACAGGCGTTCAACTCACTGTAAAGCACCTCTTCCGGTTTCTTCTCACCGAACAGGGCCAAGAGCAAACCCTTTCCTAAATTCAAAGCCATTCCGACGGACTCACTCAGTCTTTTGGTGATGTCCTCTTTGATGACGAGCCGGTCTACAATCACTTCTATATCATGAGTGAGATTCTTCTTCAGATTAAGTTCATCACTCAACTTGACGACTTTTCCGTCAACCCGGGCCCGGACAAAACCGGCCTTCTGTAAATCCTTGATGAGGGAAATGAAATTGCCTTTCTTTCCTTTGATGACAGGGGCCAGAATCTGAACCATTTCCCCGTTTTTTACTTTCATGATCTGATCGACAATTTCCTGATTTGTCTGAGAATGAATCGGGGTTCCACATTTATAACAAAAAGCCTGACCGATTCTGGCAAATAACAGCCTCAAGTAATCATAAATTTCAGTCGTTGTCCCTACGGTGGATCTGGGACTTCCTGCAGCCACTCTCTGCTGAATGGAAATGGAAGGGGATAATCCTTCAATGGAGTCCACATCCGGCTTATTCATCTGGTTCAAAAACTGTCTGGCATGCGTAGATAAGGATTCCACATAACGCCTCTGACCTTCCGCATAAACGGTATCAAAAGCGAGTGAGGACTTTCCTGAACCGCTCACGCCTGTTAAAACCACAAATTTGTCTCTCGGTATGGTTACATTGAGATTTTTAAGATTATTTTCTCTGGCGCCTATCACTTTGATTTCGTTAAACATGCTGTCCTTTCACTCCATTGAATGATATAACTTAAAAAGTTGTTCCATTTTTTTAGGGTCTTTCTTCCCGGGTTTAGCTTCTATGCCTGAAGAAACATCGATTCCCCACGGCCGCACGTGTGACAAAAGCTCCGGAATGGAATCGGTCCCAATCCCTCCAGCAATAAATGATTTCCGCACCAAAGGTTCCTCTTCTTTCAATAAATTCCAGTCAAAAGGCTTGCCTACCCCACCTTTCTTCTTTGGATGCCACGCATCCAGTAGAAAACGATCAGGCATCCATTTCCTGATTTTATTAAAAGACAAGGCGTTGCGTACGGAAAGCACCTTAAAAACCTGCAAAGAGGAAGATTGCAATATGTCAATGGTCTTTTGAGACTCATTCCCATGAAGTTGGACAATCCGGATGCCGGTTTCCCGGACGATCTGCATGATTTTCTCCACCTTCTCATCCACGGTTACGAGAACAGGAACCGCTTTACCTGAATATTTATTCAATATCCGGCAAAGGGAAGAAAAAAAATTATGCCTCGGTGAAGAAGAATAATAAATAAAACCCGTGTAATCTGCACCCAGTTGATCCGCCAGGATCAGATCCTCATAGCTGGTGAGCCCGCATATTTTAATCTTCAAGGGTCAATTCCTTAAATAAGTTCTCTTTATCTTCCGTTTGCATGAACCGGGTGCCAATTAAAAAGGCATCGGCGCCCGCTTTTTTTAATTGCTGAATTTGCTCTCGGTTCTCAATCCCGCTTTCAGTGATCTTAAGACAGGAATCCGGAACAGAAGGCAGGAGTTTGTAAGACGTATCCAGCGAGACTTGAAAAGTATCTAAATCACGGTTGTTGATACCAACGATCCGAGAACCAGCATCCAAAGCCATTTTTAATTCATCTTCATGATGGATTTCCACCAAAGCTTCCATATGATAATCATGAATGAATTGAACGAGCTCCGACAATCGCCTGTAGGAAAGGGCCTTGACGATCAGCAAACAGGCATTAGCGCCGGAAGCTCTCGCTTCCAGGATCTGAATTTCATCCAGAATAAAATCCTTCCTAAGCAAAGGAAGTATTGTCACCTCTCTCACGGCTTGAAGATGAGCCATATTTCCCTGGAAAAACTTTTCATCAGTTAAAATACTGATGGCGTGCACACCAATCTTTTCATAACTTCTGGCAATCAAAGCTGGATTGAACTCATGGGAAATCACTCCCTTTGAAGGAGAGGCCTTTTTAATTTCAGCTATAATGGCAATACCCTTGTTCTTCAAGGCATGGTAAAAATGAGGGGCTGAATTCAAAAGAATCTTCTTCTCAAATTCAGCATAAGAATGGCTCTTCTTGAATGCTGCCACTTCCTTCTTCTTATGAGCCATGATTTCGCTGAAAAACATAATAGTAGTCCTCATCAAAAGTGAAAAATTATAACAGAGATTGCAGTTAAAGTTAAAGGTTATTTTACAGAATTAAAAATTCAACGGCTCAGTCCCCAGCTGAAGGCGGCATATCTAATTCATTGGACAGCCAATAAAAAAACAGATAAAAAAAGCATTCCTTTTTACGTCACTCCCCTATTTATGAATACAGCATTAGTTATCCTGATTGCATTAGGACTGTCGATGGATGCTTTAACGGTGGCCATCTCAAGCGGCGCATCACTGAAAAAGGAACGTTTTAAAAACTCCTTCAAAATGGCGTTTTTTTTCGGTTTCTTTCAGGCATTCATGCCCGTTCTGGGATGGAAAATAGGAAAGGGAATCATTCAATGGATCCGGCATTTCGACCATTGGATCGCCTTTATACTTCTTGCAGCAATCGGAATTAAAATGGGTTGCGAATCATTCAAAGAACCAGAACAGAAACAGGAAATCAACCCCTTTAGCACAAACCTATTGATTCTTTTGGCCCTTGCCACAAGTATCGATGCCCTTTGTGTCGGATTTAGTCTGGCACTGCTTCAGACCCCCATATTGATCGCATCCGGTATAATTGGAGTGATCACTTTTTTACTTTCCTTTATCGGGTCATTCATGGGGAAAATCTTGGCTCTTTTACTTAAAAATAAAACTGAATTGATAGGCGGAATCATCCTGATAGCTATCGGATTAAAAATCCTTATGGATCACCTGCTCGGTTTGTAACGATAATATGGCTGACCTGATTGAATCATGATACCTTTTTTGTAGAACACGAATGACACATATCAGACGAATGGAATAATTTCTTTTCATTATTCATGAATTTCGTGTTATTGGTGATTTTATCCAAAACATAGACGGGACAAACATGATGACCCCCTCCCAACTAAAAAATGCGGATATACCCGACAAACAGGAAAAACCTCCCTTCCAGACAGGAGAGGAATTGATCCTTACCATTGATTCCATTGCTTTTGGCGGGTTCGGGGTGGCCCGAAAAAACGATTTTGTTATTTTTGTTCCTTTTGTGATGGAAAACGAACAGGTCAGAGTTCAAATAAAAAAAATCAAATCCCGTTATGCGGAAGCGGCATTATCGGAAGTGATGGTCCCCTCACCCTTGCGCATCAAAGCACCCTGCCCCTATTTTACCCGCTGCGGAGGCTGCTCCTATCAGCATATTCCGTATCAAGACCAGCTTGAATTGAAAAAAAAACAGGTTGCTGAAGTTTACCGTCAAATCGTGGGAAATCAGATGTCAGTCCTTGAGGAAACCTGCTCCTCCCCCCTGTCCTATCATTATCGAACCAAAATCAGAATGAAATTCATCAACAACAAAAAGGGAGTCCGATTCGGTTATTTCGATTACTTTGATCACAACGTTCTCCTGGACGTGGATCATTGCCATATAGCATCAAAAGGACTCAACGATTATCTTGCTAAAGTCAGAGAAAATGATTTTGCCTTTTTCAAGGATAGAAATATCCGTTCCTACAATCTGGCTTTCATGGAAACAAAAAATACGGTCGTGGATAATTTGGGCCCCAATCAGGAAGTGGAGACGGAAGTTCTAGGTAAACATTATACCCATAACAGGGAAAGTTTTTTTCAGATCAACCACTCCATTTTCCCTTCTTTATTCAAAATACTTGTGGATTTAATCAAACGCTTTGCTCCCCAAAGCGAAACCCTGTTGGATTTATTCTGCGGAGTAGGATTCTTTGGTATTTTGTTATCAGACCAAGTAAAAAAAATCGATTTCGTCGAGGAAAATAAGGTCTCGTTCCGTTTTCTTTTAAAAAATATCGAATTAAACAGCCTCAAAAGTAATAGTGAAGCATGGTGCCGTCCTGCTCACAAGGCGTTTGCATCGCTTAAGAAACATTATGACATCATTCTAATTGATCCCCCCAGAATCGGCGCATCGGAAACAGTGGTGAGACAGATTGCCTCCCTGAGCCCCAATCTGGTGATATACATTTCCTGCAATCCAGCCACCCAATTCAGAGACATCCGGTACTTTTTTAATTACGGTCTCGAATTGGTCTATCTCAAACCCTTTGATTTTTTTCCCCAGACCAAACACATTGAAACCATTGCCTTATTCAAACCGGTTAAACACAAATGATCATTTCACCAGACGTCTTTTCATCAAAGCTAATCCCGAAAAAAAGGCAACCAAACAAGCCATAGCCAAAACAATAAAACTGATCCCCACATGCATTGAAGAGGCTTGGCCTGAAAAAAGAGAACGGGAGATATTGACCGCATGGGTCAGAGGCAGAAAAAGAGAGCACGTTTTCAGCCAGCCCGGAAATTTATCCAAAGGAAAAAATACGGAGGAAAAAAAAATCATGGGGGTGATACACAATTCCGTATAATAGCTGAAAAAATCAAAATTGGGCGCAAAGGAGGTCACGATCATGGCAAACGATGCAAATAAAATCCCAATAAAAGCCATAAAAACAAGAAGGATCCCGGCATGGAACCATGAAAACGGAAAAACACCCAAGGCCAAAGACACAATGAGCATTAAAAAACCGCTGATCCATCCCCGGAAAGCCCCCCAAACAATGTCACCGGCAATGGCATCCTCCACGGAAACAGGAGTGGCGATCAATGAATCATAAATATGCTGATGGACCATCT
>JAFGBW010000140.1 GCA_016932965.1 Candidatus Auribacterota bacterium | reverse complement strand
TTGTCAAAAACCGGCCCCTTTTCTCCCGGTACGGAAAACAGTTTCACCAGGTAATTCCGCAATTCGCTGTCGGAAACTTCAATGTCCATATCCTTGGCTTTTTTTAATAAGATCATCCTGTCCCAGGCCTGCTGATCCAAATTCAAGAATTTTAAAAATTTATGGTAGTTCTCCCCGTATCTCAACAGGGCCTCAAGCGACACGGCATTGTACGCTCTCTGGAACTGATTTTCCTTGACCGGTTTTCCGTACATCTCGCCAACCACCTTTTCCCTGCTTCCCATGCTGAAATTCCCGAAAAAACAAAAAGGCGGAATGATCAAAAACAAAAGCGCCCAAAAAATCTTCTTCATATGAGCTTGAAAAAAATGGTACATTTTTTTTATTCTCCTTCAGTGATCAAAATGCCCCTTATCCAGATGGACAGAGGCAAACTGACTCCATGTATTGGTGTAAAAAAATACAACCGGCAGAGCCGGCTGCTTTATTATGCGGACCGCTTCATTGCGGATTGTTTTATACTGCCAGGAATTGAGAACTCAAAATCGGGAATAAAAAATAAGTTCATTCTTTCTTTCCTGATTCTGTTCATTCTTCCACTGAATTCTCAATTCCTTAACAAATATATCATCCAGTCACTATCATACGTTTCAAATCCAAAACCCGTCGTGATAGTTTATCGGATTGATTAAATGAATGAACCTATACTCGGAAACGATTGACTTGACAAGAAATTTTGTCTTTTTTAACAGAATCAAACATGAAATCATTCAACCGGATAATCCTTCATGAATAACAAAGCTCAGGATACTTTCTCGCTTGGACCTGTTTCTGAAGAAGACGGCCCTTTTCTGGTGAAATGGTTCAACGATCCGGTCCTGTCAGGTTTCATGACCGATACTGAAGAGAACAAAATCTATACCCAGTCCGACATTGATTCCATGATCACGGACCCGCAGGGATGCTTTTATTTTGCTTTCAAGGCAAACGGCAGAATCATCGGATATGGTTCCATATACGATGTGAACCCCTTGAAACAGACGGGGGAGTTCTCGTTTCTCATAGGGGATCCCGGCTTCCGAGGAAAAGGACTGGGATGCCTCCTGGTGTCTATGATCTGTCAGAAAGCACAGGAAATCGGATTGAAAAAGCTCACTTGTTCCATCTATTCTGAAAATAAACCGTCTGTCAAATCGGTTGAGAAAAACGGATTTATCCGGATCAGGGAGGAGTCCATTCCGGGAAAAGAATTTTTCTTCGAAAAAATATTATTTTAATTTACATATCACATTCAATCATATATAATAAAAAAAATTTTTGTCATATTGTCTAACCCTTTATTTTTGAATGAGAAAGGAGGTACATTACTTTTTCATAGATTTGTCAAATTTGTAAGAAATAAATGGTTGATTTCAAACTTTAAACTTAACACCTAACAAAGGAAAAAAAGAATGAAAAAATTGTTCTTGTACCTGATGACATTGATGCTGGCTACAGGGTGTTCTGTATACGCCCAGCAGGCCAATATTGCAGAGGAAGGCCTGGAATACCTGCTTTTTGAAGAAATTCCGATTGCAGCAGGCACCCTGACCCAGACTCAAAAAGAAAAATCACCGGTTTCAACCACCGTGATTGACAAGGAAAAAATCGCCCTGGCTCCGGTAAGAAACTTATATGATCTACTGGAGATGTTTGTTCCGGGTTTTCAGACTTTCACGCATTTTGATTCCACCCACATGGGATTGAGAGGACTGGTGATAGACAGGGACTATACGTGGCTTTTATTGGTCAACGGAGTGCTTGCCAATCAGCGTTCCCACGCCGGTGTGGTGACAGAAATGGAAAACTGGGATATCAATGATATTGAAAAAGTGGAAGTCATCCGCGGGCCCGGTTCTGTAACTTATGGACCCGGCGCGGTTGCCGGTGTGATCAGCATCACGACGAAAAATGCCTCTGTTGTCCAGAAAGGCACTGTAGTCGGTGTGCAGTATGTGACCGAATACAGTTCAAAGGGCATTCATCTCAGCAATTCCTTTGTCGGGGATAATTTCGGATTATACTCGTACGTCAGTTATACGGCGACTGACGGACAGGAAGAACCTGATATTTTTACCTTTGCCCCCCCCTCTGTAGAAGCCAGGTATGTCTCGCCCATGGTGCTCGATACCAACACCTATGTATCACCTGTTCTGGAATACTATCCGGATTATCTGGACAGAGCTCAGATCAAAGCCTATGCTGAACTGGCGCTTTTCAAAGAATTCAAAATCTGGGGCAGGTATACCAGATCAGGCACATCCAGAATGGTTGTATGGGCGCACTCTACAGGCGGTGCTCCGACGTGGTTTTATCAGCGGAACAACAACGGAGACTGGGAAAACTCATCCGCAACCGGAGTGCAGCAATGCATCTTTGCCGGTGAAAACAATCATGTTTTTTCAGATGACCTTTCGTTAAAAACCACTCTCAGCTACAGCAATATTGACCAGGAAAGAACAGACCAAAGCACGATTGAAAAAGGCAATTACGTGGAAAATTACTCGGAAAGCAGGATCCTTTTAAAAAGCATCCTCAAATACAATATCACGGAAAAAATCAAGTCTGCGTTCGGATTCGAGTTGGCCAAGGACAGTCTGGACCAGGGCTGGGGAGATGACGATGAGGACGAATTCATCATGGATGACGGAGTTCTCTTTGTAAGTCGTCCGGGGTCTCCTGCGTTGGCAGCACGTTCCTGGATCGGGACAGACAGGCAGGTTTACCTGACCAGCGCTGACATGTCGAGCTATGCGTTCCTGGCGGAGATGAACTTTTCATTGACTCCGGAATTCGACATCATGCTGTCCGGTAGAGCGGATAAATATGAATTTTCAGACATGAGCTTTTCACCCCGTCTTTCTCTTATTTACAATAATGAAACTGCCGGACTATTCAAATTCAACATCCAGCGGTCCATCCGCGAAAACACCACCATTCAGCTTATTTCAGCGGATTATTTTAACAACCAGACTCCGGAACCGGAAGAATTTGACGGACTGGAATTCATCTACAAGAAAAACGTGACCCCGCAGTTTTCAGCAGAAGTCGCCCTGTTTTACAGCAAGGCTGACCTTTTGGGCTGGAATTCCGGTGCCAATGCAGAGGGAGATCCGAGGGCCACAACCACGATTACAGGCAGCTTAACCCTTGGCGGTGTTGACGTGACCCTTCAATACAAAACCGAAGATGAGAAATATATCTACGGCCTGAACCATGCTTATTCAGCAGAACTGGATTTTGAACTGGCTGCTGACCAATCAGGCAGTTATCTCAGCCGTTCTGATTCAAACAACCTGGATCAGGAAGGAGTCAGAAGATACAGCACCGGTGATGACAGGATGAACTGGGCAAACCATGTCACCAAGTTTTATACCATCATGAAACTGACCGAAAAACTGACTCTCTTCAACAGCATGAGAGTGGTCTGGGAATATGAAGGCAATAAAAACTGGATGAAAATGTACGAAGAAGGTTCTGTCGGAACTTCCGTTCAAACAGTTACCCAAGACAATCTGGATAAAATGGAAGGTGAAGACATATTTGAAATGGATTTCAGATTTGATCTGGCTCTTTCATACAAGATAACGGAACCCTGGTCAGTCACCCTGTATGGACAGAACCTGCTGAAGCTGACCAAGAACTGGCGCTATGTGTATATCATGGAAGGCGGAGCGGCTGTTGATGAGCCTACGGTGATAGGCATCAAAAGCTCATTTACTTTCTAATTGATATCTTTTCCAGTTAGTTAGAATGATAAAAACCGGCCGGTCAAAAACCGGCCGGTTTTTTATTCTGCTGAAACAGATTTTAGTAAATATACTACCGGCAGAGCCGATAGCTTTAAAATGAGAACCGCTCTAAGCGGTTTATATTAATATATAAAAACTTGGCTCTATAAAAAAAACTGTGGGTATTTTTAACCATTTTTTTCGGTTTTATATTCTTTTCTTCCTTGATGAGCAGAATTCAGTATTGTTCCGGCCTTCGGCCTCCATCCCCAAAGGGGGACTCCCGTTGGTCGCAGCAATTCTATATCCGGCTTCTTTAAATTTTCAATAAAACCCTTTATTTTATCGTATTTCATCTTATTTCCTCATTTTTAGCCTGACATTCAAGAACGGCATTCTTCAACTGAGCCTTTAGCGATATTGAAAAAACGCATTTTGTCCTTGTCAGATTTTTTTTGAAACCTTCAGCAATATTTGCCGGTATAGAGACAGAAGCACTTCAGAATTGGGAACTCAAATCAAACATTTCTTCTTTGGGAAATGATCGGCTAAAAGAATAAACTCTTAAAACGAACGCATGGGCTTTTTGCCAAACCATTAAATCTTGAAAAGTTTTAGCTCTTTTCTTTTCCATACTGAATTCTGACTCCTGAATTCTAACTTGTTCCTAAGCATTACGATATAATAAAATTCCAGCTTATCTCACCCATAGATTCTTTTGAGAAGGCATATAAAAAAACTTGTATTTTTTCACCTCGAAGGAAGCAGGCGAAATGCCTGTAATTTGAAATTTGTCATCTGAGATTCATGCCTTTAAGGCAGGAAACAAACTTCCGCCCTTCGTTGTAATCCTATTCCTCTGTAATTACTATTCAGACAGGAAGATCCCCCCATAACGGCTGATATTCGTCGAACAAAAAGGCTACATGAATTATCTTCACATCATTACTGCCTATAAATCAATGAAAAAAAGCCTAGGCAAAAAATTCCCAGAACTAATTTAAATAAATGCATACAAATATATTTCGATCTAATACAATATAAATTTCGAAACAAAAAAAATACTGCCATAACTCATTGAATTTTCAATATATTATACTATTATAATTCTTGATTCTCCATTCTCAATTCTCAATTCATTTCCCCTGGCATATCCTATGCTTTTCCTTTTGAAAGAGCTCCGGCGGAATTACCGGACTCATCATTAGGGAGGTTAAACATGTTCTCAGGACTTTATGCATCGGCAACCGGATTGGTCACCAGAGATATTGCCATGAATCACCTGACCTCCAACATGGTGAATTCCAATGTCAGCGGCTATAAAAAGGAATTCGTGGTCTTTCATTCTTTTGACGAGGAATTCAAGAGAGAATTGGAAAAATTTGCCCCGGGAGCGGAAACGGATTTTGCATCAGGGATCGATATCATTCAGGGGATCACGGATTTTTCTCAGGGTCCTTTAAAATACACGGGCGATCCCATGGATTATGCGATTGAAGGCGACGGTTTCTTTACCCTGGAAACGGATTTCGGCAAGGTTTACTCCAGAAAAGGAGTTTTTAAAATCAACAGCCTCCATGAACTGGTAACGGATGAAGGATATAAGGTGCTTTTAGATTCCGGAAGTCCCGTCGTGTTCGAAGGAGCGGAACCGGGAAAACTGACAGGCAGCTTGGGAATATTGGATGACGGAACTGTCTACTACCTGGATGCAGCATCAAAAAAAGTCACGGTGGGCAAACTGGACCTGGTCAAATTCACCAACCCGGAACAACTCGAACGGCTGGGTTACGGCCTTTGGAAAACCACGGAAGAAAATCCCGGAACCGTGGCTTCGGATGCCAAAATCTGTCAAGGTTACCTTGAAATGGCCAATACCTCCCCTGTGGAAAACATGGTGGAAATCATGTTCAACCAGAGATTGTTTGACGCCAATGCGAACGCTCTGAAAACAATCCAGCAAAGTGTGAGCAATCTCATCAGTGCCTTTGGAGGGTAAATCATCCATGAAAATGATCGCATTTAAATACGCTTCGAGAAAAGCGGCAATTCAATTTTAACAGGAGGACACCATGATTCCGGCTTTATTCACTGCTTCCACGGGAATGATAGGAAACCAGATGTATGTGGATACCATTTCCAACAACATTGCCAACGTCAACACAACCGGCTTCAAAAAAAATCGTGTGGATTTTCAGGATCTGTTGTATCAGGAAATCCGTCCGGCAGGAGCGGAATTCGTCTCCGGAGCCACGGTTCCCTGCGGCATTGAAATCGGACTGGGAGTCCGTCCGACCAGCGTGGCAAAAATTTTTAAACAGGGTGACCTGGTGAACACATCCAATCCGCTGGATGTTGCCATTGAAGGAACCGGATTCCTTCAGGTGGCCATGCCGGACGGTTCCACTGCTTACACCAGGGACGGGGCCATCAAACTGGATACGAATTCTGAAATGGTCACGCCTGACGGATTCAAATTCATACCCACTATTGCCATCCCGACAGGAACCGTGTCCATCACCATCGGTAATGATGGCACGGTGAGCGTCCTGGACCAAAATGGCGCCTCAACAAACGTGGGAACGCTGCAGTTGGCCATGTTTGCCAATCCCCAGGGGTTGAAAGCGATCGGAAAGAATCTCTTCACGGAAACGCCTGCTTCAGGTGCAGCCACGTTAGAGACCCCCGGAAATAACGGGGCAGGCACGCTCGCACAGGGCTTTCTTGAATTGTCTAACGTCCAGATCGTGGAAGAAATGGTGAACCTGATCCTCGCTCAAAGAGCCTATGAAATGAATTCCAAGGCCATCCGTGTGGGCGATGACATGCTCCAAACCGCAGGACAGCTGAGATAATGAAAATCATCCGTCACAATTCTAGTGGTACGTTCAAGTCAAATCGAAGCATGAAGCGCTCTTTTTCAGGAGCGCTTCTTCTCCTGGCCATTGTTCTTTGTATGACTGTCGAGTGCGACGGTTTCGCACAAGTTGAAATTTCCCTGAAAGAATCCGCCATAGCCCGCGGGAACGTGGTCCTACTGAAAGACATCGCTGAGATAAAAGGAAAAGACCTCGACCTGTTGAATGAATTGAATACATTGATCCTGGGCAAGAGTCCCAAGGCCGGTATTTCGGAAGAATATGGAAAATACGAAGTGTTATGGTATCTGAAAAGAAACCGGATCAATACAAAACCTCTTGTTTTTTCAGGAGCCGACAGAACCCGGGTCAGTTCCCCAACCAGGAAGATTTCCTCTGATGAAATCCTTGAAAGAGCCAAAGCTTTCCTGCTTCAAAAAATAGGCCTGACTGATCCGAATGTGCTCTTGGAACCGAGAACCACTTGTCAGGAAGTGATTCTTCCTGAAGGCAAGGTGGATTTCGTGTTCCGGATTCTTGCCGGAGAAGGAACGGAGTCCGTGCTCTTGAATGTAAAAATCCGACAAAAAAAAGAAAATAAAAAAATCTTCAATCTGACCTTCCATGTCCGAACCTTTGAGAAAGTCTGGGCCGCTTCGCATCTTATAGCAAAAGGATCTCTGATTTCCGAAAACGACCTCTATCTGGTCCGCAAAGAAAGAAAAAAGGGCATGAATGGACAAACTGACAACCAATATTTCATCGGAAAGACCGCCCTCAGGGACATTAGAAAAGGTGCGCTCATGCAAACAAAAATGGTGGGATCCCCCGTTACGGTCAGAAAGGGACAGATGGTCAATATCCGAATCCAAAGTGAATTATTGAATATCACGGTTTCAGGCAAGGCGATGGAAGACGGATATCCGGGAAAATATATTCAGGCGAAAAATATCGATACCGGCAGGCTGGTGACCGGCCGTGTCGGGGATAACGGAACGGTCTTTGTTCAATCCAGGTAAGGAATGGTTGATAAAATGAAAATCAAAATCGAGGTTTCAGCATGAAAAAACAAACAGCAAACTCAATCATGAAAACCCATACCGGATCAATCCGTCTGATGCTATTTTTCTTAATAGCAATATTAGAACTGACTTTTTCACAGGCGGGAGCCACCTCCTTGTTCAAGGGAACAGCCAATCCGGTCACCGCCTCTCTTTTTTCCGACAAAAGAGCAAGAAATGTCGGTGACATAATCAACGTGATCATTTCTGAAAGTTCCAGGACAGCCAACAGCGGAAAAACAACACTATCCAAAAAATCATCGGTGGCTTCCACGATCAAAAGCCTTTTATTTCCCACTGCCTCGGCTCCGACTGCCAAAACAGACCCGCTCTATGCCAACGCCCCATATATCGGTTCAAGACTGGGTACGCATCGGGGAACCCTGCCGGATTCCAATTGGAATTCCGAGGCCGATTTCGAAGGAGACGGAGCCCTTTCCAGCTCAGACACCATCACAGGAAACATCACAGCCATGATCCTTGAAGTCTTGCCGAACGGCAACTTTATCATAGAAGGAAGACGCCAGGTCAATGTGGATAAACAGGAAAGGATCATTGTCCTTTCCGGCATCGTACGTCCCGAAGATATCGGCGCTGACAATTCGATCCTGTCCAGATATGTCGCGGACGCGAAAATCACTCTTGAGGGTAAAGGTCCGTTGAACGACCAGCGTAAAAAGGGATGGATAACCAAAATCTGGGAAAAACTGGGGCTTTATTAAAGGAGAAATCATGAAAGTGACACATTGGCTTGAACAAGTGAAATCGTCTCTGGCGATGTGCGCGGCAATGCTTTTTCTTTCCTGTCATGCCCAGGCACAGATGGAAGTGCGTCTAAAGGATTTGGTTGAAATCCAGGGAGTGAGAAGCAATCAGCTCTTCGGTTACGGACTGGTCGTTGGTCTCAAAGGAACCGGAGACAAGACTCAGACTGTTTTCACCTCCCAATCCCTCACCAACATGCTGGACAAGCTCGGTATCGTGCCGTCTAAAATATCCAAATTCGGCTTATCCAGCTCCAATACGGAAATGAAAGTCAAAAACGTGGCTGCGGTATTGGTGACGGCGGAATTGCCCCCTTTTATCAAAGAAGGTTCCAGAATTGACGCCACCGTTTCATCCATTGGAGACTGTAAATCACTGGAAGGCGGAACGCTCGTCATGACGTCCATGCAGGGAGCGGACGGCCGGATTTATGCCGTGGCTCAGGGACCGGTCACTGTGGGCGGATTGACCGGCAGCCAGACCGGCGGACTCAGTCATCCTACTGTCGGAGTGATCCCGCAGGGAGCCTTAGTGGAAAATGAAGTGGATTCTGTCTTCGTGAAAAACCATAAAATTCTTTTGGCTCTCATTGAGCCTGATTTCACCGTGTCGAACAGGATCGTGAATGTCATCAACCAGACATTCGCCTCCTGCGCACAAGCATCTGACAGCGGATCCGTGGAATTGGAAATACCCCGTGACTTTACAGACAATCCGATCAGTTTTATTTCCCGGATAGAACAATTGACCGTGGAGGGAGATTTACCGGCCAAAGTCGTGATCAACGAAAGAACCGGAACCATTGTCACGGGAGAAAACGTCGTGATAGCGCCTGTCGCAATCAGTCACGGAACGCTGACTGTCACCATCAAAGCCAAGGAAGTCCCCGCAACCGACACGGCTGAGACGCCGCAAAAAGTCATGATGTTGGGCCATAGCGTGAATATTGGTCAGGTGGCCAGGAATTTGAATTCCCTGGGGGCGACTCCGGCTGACCTCATTGCCATCTTTCAAACCATGAAACGGGCCGGAGCATTGAGGGCGAAACTGGAATTCATGTGATGAAAATGAAAATCCATAAATAAAGGCAACGGAACAAGCATGGACGCAATCATGACAGATGATTATGGAATGGGACAAATGCAGAGCTTCCTCGATGATTCAAAAAACGTTTTAGCCATGCTCAAACGAAGGACGAATCCGGCCGGAGAAGACCTGAGAAACCTGGAGGAAACACCCGAGGGGTTGAAAAAGGTCGCTTCCGCATTTGAAAGCATGTTCATCCATCTGCTTTTAAAAGAAATGAGAAAATCCCTTCATACGGAAGACGGGATATTCCCTGCTTCAACCGCTTCCGAAATATGGCAGGATCTTCTGGATGAACAAACTGCCGGCAAGATGGCTGAAGGGGGATCCGTAGGTATCTCAAAAATGATCGTACAATCCTATGAAAAATCATTAGCCAAAAATAACCAGGATGACCGGCCCATGGTGGACCAACTGGTATAGGAGGAGTAAATGGATGCTTCCGTCAATTATCTGCTTCGAATAGTGAATGGCGAAATCCAGCACGCCGAAGACGTGTTCAGGCACCTCAAAGAAAAAGAAAAGATGCTGATCAGCGGCGACAGCGAAGCATTCAGAAACCTGACCATGAAGGAGCATTCCCTCTTTTTAAAATCCAGGGAACTGGAAAATTCACGTCTGGCCGTTGTGGGAGTGATCGCGAATAAAATGAGATTCCCGTCTGGAAAGATCACATTGAAAATGCTGGCGGAAAAACTCGATCCCGGCTTTTCGCAAACACTCATGACCATGAGAAACACCCTCCATGATCTGTTGACAAACATCCAGTATCAAAACCGAAAATGTGAAGCCCTTCTGAAAAAAACCATCGAGATCGTCAATCATTCCATGGGGATATTATGCGGGAAAAACCGCCACCGGAGCAAAATGGTCTACAACCGGCAGTGCAAAGTGGATTCCAAATATTATCTTCATAATTTAATGGATCGAAAGGGGTAAATAATCATGAGCTTTGAACAATTATCGCTGGGAACGGAGGCAATGCGGGCCGCCCAGGGAGCCTTGGGCGTGATCGGCCACAATATTGCCAATATCAATACAGAAGGATACACCCGGCAAAGAGCTGTCTTGGTTACCAACCCCCCCCAGGATTACAGTCCTGGACAAAGGGGAACCGGTGTCCATATTGATGCCATTAAAAGACTCACGGATGAGTTCACCCGCCTTCAGATCGAAGAAGAAAACCAGAAGGCCGGACAGTATGAAATCTATACGAAATTAATGGAACAAATCGAACAGGTCTTAAATGAACCTACGGATACTGGGTTGCAGACTGCCATTTCCGATTTCTTCAATTCCTTTCATACGCTTGCCAATACCCCGGAAGATTATGGAGCCAGAAGCGTTGTTCTTGGAAAGGCGCAGGGACTAGTTACTAAACTCAATTCATTGTCCCGGCAAATGCAGGCGATCCAGAATGAAGTGGATCAGGTAATCCGCATCAAGGTGGATGAAATCAACAGCCTGACCGAACGAATTGCCGTGTTAAATGACAAGATTGCATCCGTTGAAGCAGGAGGAATTCAAAATGCCAACGATCTGAGGGATTCCAGGGAACTCCTGGTCAAGCAGTTAAATAAAATTCTGGATGTGACTTCATTCGAAGACGAAAACAAAAACCTTCTGATAGAAGCCCAGGGCGCTGTGCTGGTAGCAGGAACCCGAAGCATTCCTCTGAGCGCCGTGTCAGACGCAAATGGACATCTGGTGCCGGCTAATGCGAATTCCGGGGTGCCCATCGTGGTAACCGGGGGAGAACTAAAGGGGCTTTTGGATGCCCGTGACACGATGATAGGACAGACCCTGGATAAACTGGACACGCTTGCATCCACTTTGATAGAAGAAGTGAACCGTCTTCATACGCAGGGCACCACGCTTTCCGGACATCTGACAGCGCAAGGGGACGTGGTGGTGAGTCAGCCGGCTGTCATCATGGCCCTATTGACCGACAATGATGTGACCTACCCCGTGCAAGCAGGTACATTCTATATCACAACATACGATCAAGTTACAGGAGCGGTTGTGGATGAACAGGCCATCACCGTCGATCCTGCAACACAGAGCTTGAATGACATCATTAACTCTGTAACTTTGGCTTTTTCAGGTACAGGCAGTCTCACGGCCGGTCTGACCGGGGACAACCGGCTTCAATTTACCGCAGGAGCAGGATGTCAATTCGAATTCATCCAGGATTCCACTGAAAACACCGATGATTCTGATTTTTTACTGGCATTTGGAGTCAATACTTTCTTTTCAGGAAATTCCGCTTACTCGATTGCCTTAAAAGATTCCGTCACAGCCGATCCTGATACCATCACAGCCGGAAAATCCGCCTCTCCCGGAGACAACAGAAATGCCCTGCTGATTTATGCGCTTCAGAATGAACGGTTGCTGAACAGCGGAACCACGACCTTGACCGATTATTACGCTTCCATCGTGTCCGAGGCGGGAACGGAATCTCAGACAGCCAAAAGAAATGAAGAAACTCAGACAGCTCTGATGCTGATGCTGGAACAGAGAATGGCTTCTTCCACAGGAGTTTCTCTGGATGAAGAAGCGGCAAACATGCTGATTTTTCAGAGAATGTTCCAGGCTGCAGCCAAATATATTTCGGCCATGGACACGGTTCTGGACACTTTAATTAACGGATTGTGATATGACGATTCGAGTTACCAATTCACAGCAGATGGGACAAGTGATGTCCGACATCAATAAGAATCTGAGACTCCTTCAGGAGCTTCAGCTTCAGATTTCCACAGGAAAAAGAATCAACCAGCCTTCCGATGATCCGATCGGCGTCGTGAAATCCGTAGGATTAAAATCAGGAATAGCCGCGACAGAACAGCATCAATCGAACATCTCTGATGGAACAGCACGGTTGAATGCCGCTATTTTAGCGTTGTCCAGCACTTCAGATCTGCTCCTGGAGATAGAAGGCCTCTCAGCTGATGTCGTGAACAACCTGACTCCCCAGACCTCCGCCATGAGACCCATTGTCATCACTGAAATCAATCAAATGATTAATGAAATCTTCATCAACGCCAATGCCAAGTATTTGGGCAAATACCTGTTCGGCGGCCATGAAAGTCTGACCCGGCCCTATATCGAGGCCACGGATGCGTACGGAAACATCACCGGGGTTTCAAGAAATGTCCGGGGGATTGACGATCCCATCATGCATACCGTGGCCGAAGGCATCGGTATCCAGATCAATGTTTCAGGATCCATGCCCTTCATGCCCAACGGGGAAGGAGGCCAAAACGATATTTTTGACTCGGTCCTTCGTCTTCGGGATGCGCTCACCTCAGGAGACATGGGAGCGGCATCTGATGCTCTGGATGATTTGAGAGACGAATTCGAAAACATCAATGTGGCCATAGCCATTGCCGGGAACAGGCTCCAGCAGATGGAAACAACGGAATCGAACAATGAGGAGCTCTCGATTTTCAAGCAGATGAATCTAAGCGATATTCTGGATGTGGATATGGCAAGGGCCATTATTGATTTGAATTACCAGAATTATATTTTACAATGCTCCCTAGAAGTCGGGGCCAAAATCATCGCCCCTTCACTCCTGGATTTCATCTGAAATCTTTATTCTTTCATCATGCAAAGTCAGGACATATCCCAACGTTATATCCATATGAGTCACCATTTATTAACCTGTAATTGATTAGAATTAATGACAAGTGAAATTTTAATTTTATTCAATCAATATCACCACGAAGAGTATAAACGATGAGTATTGAGTTTTAACCCGAAGCCTATTATGGCGAAGAAGGACGGTTTGAGTCGCCAGCAAGGGCAAAGGCAAGATGTCCGCAGTCCAATTCTCAGTTAATAAAAATTTCATCATTCCAACTCAAAATGTATTCTATTTTTCTTTGTGCTCTTCGTGTCCTTCGTGGCGGATAAATTATTTATAACACGATAATCTTTTAATAACGCCATATTTTTGGGTAACTTCAATTGCATACACCATTGACAAATTATTAGGGTTGTTTTAAAGACCTCCTCTCCGGATAAACTGGATTGATTCATCAGCATAACATAAGAACAAAAGCGTTGTGGAGACATCATGCAGAATGAAACCGATCTAAAAACTCGTGTAAAAGAGTTCTGGAATGACAAAAGCTGCGGCGAGGTCTATGCATCCGGAGAATCTGAAAGAAACTACTACGAATCGCAGGCCAGGGCCAGATACAATCTGGAACCTTACCTTCACGATTTCGCCGGATTTCATGAGGGAAAAGGGAAGGACGTGCTTGAAATCGGCGTTGGAATGGGAGCCGATCACTTAGAATGGGCTAAAAGCGGCCCCCGGACACTGACGGGCGTGGATATCACAACCAGGGCCATTGAACATACCCAGAAAAGACTTGCCCTGTATGGTCTTAAATCAGAGCTTAGAGTGGATGACGCGGAAAACCTCTCCTTTGATGATGCTTCTTTTGACCTGGTCTATTCCTGGGGCGTCTTACATCACACGCCCAACACGCCTGAAACGGTTAATCAGGTCTTCCGTGTGCTTCGGCACAAAGGAATCGCACGGATCATGATCTACCATAAATACGCTTTGACCGGATACATGCTGTGGGCCAGATACGGCCTGTTAACAGGCCGCCCCTTTCAATCGCTCACTGAAATTTATGCGAATCATCTGGAAAGTCCCGGAACGAAAGCCTATTCAATCCAGGAGGCTGAAAAGATGTTCGCAAAATTTTCCCAGGTCAGTATCCGGAGCCAGTTATCATTCGGGGATCTACTGCAAGGCTCCGTGGGCCAAAAACATCACAGCATGCTTCTGTCGTGGGCAAAAAAACTATGGCCAAGATGGCTGATCAGAAAAATCCTCAAAAACCATGGATTATTTCTGCTCATCGAAGCAATAAAATAGAATATTATTTGGCAACTCCGGACTTCTTCCTCAAAGAAGCTGTGGAATAATCTATTTGGATAAAAAATGGGAACCTTCAAAATCGTTTTTACCTTGTTTTTGTTTAAACAATTTGTTATAAATAATCCTAGGAACAGGATCATGGTAAAGAAAAAATTATTTCTTAATAAAGGTTTTACGCTGATAGAGCTTCTGACTGTCATCGGCATTATCATGATTCTGGTCATGCTCGCAGGAACCGCTGCGAGAAAAGCCGTCAGGCATTCTCAAAAAATGAAATGCATGGCTAATTTAAAAAATCTGTACACCATGAGTTTGCTGTATTTCCAGGAGAACAAAGCGCTCCCGGATACAGAGACAAATCAGCCTGTGGAGTCAGTACAATTAATTGCCAAAGATCAGGCAAAAAACATGGTTTGCCCTGCCATCCGGGGAGAAAATTCTTCATTAGTTTCCATCCCGGAGACTGTACTTTATATTAACGGACATCATGTTTTTATGGATTTTTCAGATCCTCTTTATGAATATTCAAATTATCCTCTTTTCTCAGATACAGATATAGTGGAAGTGTTTAATGGGAATATAATCCCACCTCATAATGGAACAGGATATGCCGTGCTGACCAATGGAAGAATAATTGAATTCTCAATGCAGGATATTCAAACCAACTTAACAAAATTTCTGGCAACCGCTTCGAATATTACAAAAACATGGATTCCTCCAACGGAACTGCCACCTGCTGATCAAACAACATAAACCCTCCGCAGGAACGGAATGCTTCATCACAAAAGGGTCAAATAGAATTTTTTTCTGCAGCTCGATTTTCAACAAGCCGTACTGTCCGGTTAAATTTTCACCTATTGTATAAATCTTCGATATCATCAGGTTTTTCATCCCTATTGCTGTTATTTAGACAGGAATCGAGACTCGAAGCCTAGGATGGCGTAGAGGGACGCCAAGGCGCCCAA
>JAFGBW010000139.1 GCA_016932965.1 Candidatus Auribacterota bacterium | reverse complement strand
ATATCATTTTTTTGAATATTTAATGAAATGACTCGTCTAAATATTTAATGCTATTATAACATGACTTCTATTTTTAAGGTTTATTCAATATGCCTTAGTAAAGAGAATGATATAATCAGGCGGAGTTTTATGACGAAGATAAAAAATTGGCTGCGTCGGTTAAGACCGATTATCACGATATCGTTATTCCGGCCGGCACGTATACGGTAAAGATAAAGGGGAAAGAAATTCCGAATGTCATTATCAAAGAGGGTGAGAATACCAATTTAACTGTTGAATTTTAAGAAGAGGAGATGAAGGAATACCTGAATGAAAATTGGTTACTCTCCTTGAAAGGGGAAAAAGATACAATCGAAACCTGGAGAATGGATTATAACTCTTAAGGCCCGCATAGCAGTCTGGGGGGCAATTAACTCCAAATGAATTGATCGATAAACTGAAAAAACATATTAAAATTAAAAAATGCAGGCGCCTGAATTCGGGGGGAAGGTCAAGAATGATAAAATGAAAAAAATGCCGACAGGATTAATCGGATCAACAGGTTTGGAATAGATTGCTGAGGCCATCCGTGTCCTTGCCCTAAAGGGCTGCAGGTATTCGCGCTGCTCCGACATCATGACTCCGCAGACCACCCTTCGGGCGGTGTATGCAATATGGCAGAATTTGTATCTGAAGAATCACTAATATTTTACTTTTAAGGTCATGTATACGGCCCGAGGCGAATGAATCGTATAGGAATTGGTGTGCTGGGCATTCAAATCCGGATAATGAATGTCTTCATCCAGTAAGTTATCCGCAAAGATCGAGAGGAGCACCATGCTCGTTTCACTCCAATTAAACAACCTGGTCAAGTTAAAATCGGCATTTAAACTCATCAAATGAAAGGCTTCAGGTTCTGGATTTACTTCCAGTATGGAAGAGACAAGACTGGGCACTAAATCCTGAGAATCAGTGGGTTCCCCAAAATAACTATCGAATAACCCGATGGTATAACCTCTTTCAGAAGAATAGGAGATGCCTAGTTTGGCCATAAATCCGGGAGTAAAACTGACATTTTCCAGACCATATTCGGTCTCGTTGGATTGAATTAAGCTGTTTCCCTGGATCACAAAATGGTTGCCTAAAAAATATCTCCCTTCTATTTCAAATCCGTCAAATTCCACATTTCCCAGTAATCCCCCGTTATAATAATGGATCGGAAATCCATATCTCATGATGGTATCTTTAATGGTACTGTGATAATAGGTCACACTGACATTAGCCTTTGCACTGTTAAAGTTTAGCTGGGCTTCCGTGGTGTTAATGGTTTCCGGATTCAGATTGCGGTTCCCGTAAAGAATGCCCGGCGAGTCCACATAACTTTCAATAAAGTTGGGCGATCGATAGGCCTCCCCGTGCATTAATTTAAAACCCCATGTTTCATTTAAATTCCCAATCAGAGCAATACGGGGTGAAATACCATCTTCGGTGTCAACCGGCTTATTATACTGAAGCCCGCCCACTAACTTATACTTGTCATTAAGCCAGTAATCCAGCTGTACATAGGATGAGATGGGTTGTTCCGATGTATACACTGCATTTTGAATCCAGTTTGCTGGTGAATCAAAATCCTCATTCGCATAGGTCACACCCCAAAGCAGACTCGTCCTATCATTAAATTTCCCAATCAAGGTGGCTTCAATCAGGATCCCCTCGGCAAATAAATCAATATCGCCAAATTCGAAATCATTGTAGGTAGCATGATTTTCAATTTTCCAATTTTCCGAAATTTCAATGTCATATGACATATCAATAAAGGAATGTCGGTTGATATGCCTTCTTAAAGGGCCTAATCCCGTAGGCTGGAAGGCGTCTTGCTCAATTTGAGCGTGAAAAACATTGATTCTAAAATTGTGAAAACGGGCATCCAGAAACGCCCCGTAATTCAACTCATCAATGGGAAAATCATAGCGGGTTTTGGTCTGGTCCGTATAGTTCAAGTTCCAGCCATCAGAATCCCAATACCGGCCGGCTACATTGAGCTCCCAATCTTCGCTACCGGTCGAAACGTTTAATCCATAATCGCTGGTGCCAAAATTTCCGGCCATGGCACGAGCACTAAAAGTATCGGGATTGTCCACCCGGGTTTTGGTGATGATGTTAACCACACCCGAAAAAGCGGAGGATCCATAAAGTACGGATCCTGGACCCCGGATGATTTCAATTCTTTCGATCATTTCCAGTGGAAACCCCTCTAATAAGGTGGCAATGTATCCCTGGTTTAGATTTTCCCGGAACGGGCGCCCGTTGATCAGAAACAAAACATGATTATTGATTTGGAAAAAACTCTGACCACGAATAGAGACCGAAGATTCGGGCTGCATTTGAGTTCCCAAGGTCTGCATGCTGGGCACACGATCAAACAAATCCCGTAAGTTATTTCCACCATAAAGACGAATTTCCTTTTTAGTGATCACACTCACCACGCTCGGAGCATCAGAAAGTTTTTCTTTGGACTTTGAAGGGGTAGATACCACCGGAATTTCGGAATATAATAAATATTCAAATCCAGTTTGTTCAACTTGGGCGTTAAGAGAAAAAATCTGAAGTACTAAAGCTAATGCAGAAAATTGAGTCAATAATTGTCTAAGTGACATGGCTCCTCCTTTTATATGGGACGATTATATGGAACGACCATTATAGCACGGAGTTATGAGTTATTTGAATTAAAAAAAAGTAATTTCTAAATACCCTGACCAATACCGGAATGTTTTCGTCGGCAGTAAAAACGTTTTTTAAACCGCCCGTTTTTTACAATCAATTTATTTTGAATTTGTTCGATTGAAGCATGTGAGCAGGGGCGTGCTGGATAACCACCCGTTTAATGTTGTCCGGAGCCCATCGTTTTCTGTATTTTTTTTAATTTTCTCCAGAGGGTCGCGGGGCTGATGCCGAGAAGGGAGGCTGTCTTCAGCTTGTTGCCTCCGCTTGATTTCAGGATTTTCAGGATATGGGCGTTTTCCATGCTTTCCAGGTTTTCTGAAAAGCCTGCACTGGTTGGCAGGCTGTCCGACTGGGTGATGATGGTGGGCAGACAATTCGGCAGAATTTGTCCATCACGGGAAAATACCGAAGAATGCTCGATTGCATTTTCAAGTTCTCGAATATTTCCGGGCCAGGAATAATTCTGGAGATGATCAATGACCGTGGAATCCAGATGCAGGCCAGGGATCTTTAATTTTTTTGAAAAAAGTTTCACGAACTGTCTTGCAAGGGGAATGATGTCTTCCGGTCTTTCCCGAAGCGGAGGAATTTTTATCTCCACCACCCGCAGCCTGTAATAAAGGTCTTCACGAAATTTTCCGGCGGCCACCAGTTTCTGGAGATCCTGGTTTGTGGCTGAAATGATCCTCACATTGGTTTTACGGCTTCGGCTTTCCCCGACTTTAATGAATTCCCTGTTTTGAATAATCCGGAGCAGCTTGATCTGCAAATCCGGTGAGATGTCGCCGATTTCATCCAGAAAAATGGTTCCGTTGTTTGCCTGCTCGAAAAAGCCTATGTGATCATGGGACGCCCCCGTAAACGAGCCTGCTTTGTGACCGAAAAGCTGACTTTCCAGAAGGGTTTCGGGAAGCGCCCCGCAATTGACCGTAAGAAAACACTCGTTTTGCCTCATCGAATTTTTTTTGATGAAACGCGCAAGCACCTCCTTGCCGGTCCCGCTTTCGCCGGTGATCAGAACGGACGTGTCATAGGGAGCCACTTTTCTTGCCAGATCCACGACCCGCTGAAAGACAGCGCTGCGGACTTCGACAAATTCAGATGGACTCTGCATGCCTGAATTCGCAAGGATTCTTTTTTCACGCTCCAGTTCGGCTGTTTTTTTTCTCAATTCATCCGACAGGGTCTGAATTTTTCCTTTGATGTCCGAGGAATTGAAATAGATTAAGAACGGTTTTATCTCTTCTCCCCAGGTGATCTCGTCCTTTCCGGTTGCCTGACAGGTTTTTGCTCCGCATGCCATGCAGGAATTTTCAGTGAAATAGATATTTTTATTCATGACAAAGGAGGTGTACCCGCTTGCGTAACCTGTCAGGATCCAGCATACCGGATTGCTGGACTTGCCGAGTTCGCTTGAATGCTCTATTGCTTCGGCGGAATCATGCCAGACAATTTCCATGGAAAAAAGGTTCCGGCTGATGTCCATGGAGAAGGATTTCACCTGTGTTCTCACCGCGCCTTCAAGGGAAAGAAGCCTTGGCCACGCAAGCATCCATTCCTGAACGTCATTCCATTTAAAAATCCGTTTCATTGCGGCCGCATCGGCTTCGCCCCAGAAATAACCGTATCGCGTCAGGATTCCTCTGGCGTGGTCTATTCCGATCGTGCTGATGAGATCGTGCCTGAACTGGGCAAAGGCATGGATTGAATGAAGAACAAGCCTCCTGCCGTGAAGGTTGATGTTCCCCTCTTTGAATTCAAACAGTTCATGGATATCGAAGTCGATGGATTTCATATTGAAATAATCTCATTTCATTTTGAAATATTATTTCAAAAATGTCAACAACTTGTTTTTTGGTTAACTTCTTTCTGATGAAAAGATTACGTCAATTTCTCCATTTAGGTATTTGAATTGCTAATCAATAAAACAGTTAGGTCGATCATATTTTGGGAAACACATACTGAAGGAGGATTTATGTTTCAGCTACTATATAAAAAATCACAGTGGATTTGTGATCGCGCGTTATCTTTTACTCAAAAACTTGTTCAGACGCCGAGTCAAAGCCTGATCGAGGAAGAGGTGGCCAGACTGGTGGAAAATGAAATGAAAAAAATTGGTTTTGAAAAGATCGTACCTGACGATGCGGGGAACGTGACAGGGATCATCCTGGGCAGAAAAATGTCACCGACCGTGCTTTTAAACTGTCATATGGATACGGCACATGTGCTGGATGAGGATAAATGGTCAGATGCTCCGTATTCCGGAACGATAAAAGACGGCAGACTCTTTGGTCTCGGGGCAAGCGATTGCAAGGCGGGACTTGCCGCTCAGTTGTTCGCTGCCGAGATTTTAAAAAACAGTCTGCTTCCTTTCGACGGGAATCTCATTTTTTCCGCTACCGTCTGCGAGGAGGACGGGGGAAGCATCGGGGTGAAAAAACTTATGGATGAGACGCTGCCGATGTTTCATTTGAAACCTGATATCGCAATCCTCGGGGAGCCGACTTCGCTTGGAGTGTATTACGGTCATGACGGCTGGATGGAGGCTGAAATCCGGGTGGAAGGGGGAAACCCTTTTCAGGTTCAGGACGCTGCCAATGAAATTTTCAGCGATTTCGATCGTAACTACAATAACAACACGGACAAGATGCATATTTTTCCCCCAAGGTTTGACAACAACAAGGGGATGACTTGTGCGGTCATCGATATTGCAAGGCGGTTTGGGGAATCGGAAGAACCGGGAACTATTTTGAACAACCTGAAGCATGAGGCGATGCTTATTGCTGAAGGGACCGGCTGCGTGGCGGTGGAGACCTGCCTGAAAACAGAAAAGAAAAGCTGTTATACGGGGAAGGCTACGGTCATCAAACACATCGTGAACGCCTGGACTACGGATCCGTTCAATGCCTATCTTTCCAGGGCGTGCCAGGCTCTCAAAGCCGGCGGAGAGGAAGTCATGACCGGGAAATGGAAACTGGGAAGACTCGGGATGGGGACAGCAGGGGCGGTTTTCCTGAATGATTATCAGATTCCTGTGATAGGATACGGGCCCGGGTCTGAAGACGCCGCGCATGCCGTGAATGAATACGTTGAGATCAAGAATATCGAACGGGCGATATACGGGACCGCCGTCATGGTTCATGGAATCATCGGAACTCCGGTTTTTGGCTGGACCATGGACGAGATCTGACAGGATGCCGAATCATGAATATACTCGTCTTCAACTGCGGGAGTTCATCCTTGAAATATAAAGTCCTGTCGCTTCCCCGGGAAATCGAGCTTGCCGGAGGGGAAGCTGAAAGGATCGGTCCGAAAACATCCAGACTCTCGAGGATCATTCACAGGGAAAACGGCCGGGAACAGTTTCTGGAGGCGGAGATGAGGAATCATCAGGAGGCCTTCGAACGGATTTACACTCTTCTTCAGGAAAAGAAAAACCTGATGCCTGATGCCATAGGTCACCGGTTTGTGCACGGCGGGAGTATTTTCAGGGAGCATATCCTGTTGAAGGCTGAAAATATCCAGGATCTTGAAAAAATAAGGGACCTCGCGAAAATACACAATCCTCCCGCGATTTCCCTCATCAAGGCATGCATGAAAATAGCCCCTGAAATTCCCGAGGTTCTGGTCTTTGATACCGCTTATCATTCGACAATCCCGGATTATGCAAGGATGTATGCGATCCCCGAAAAAGAAAGGAAACTGCTTGGGGCAAGAAAGTACGGTTTTCATGGTACAAGCCATGCCTATGTTGCCGGAGAAGCTGCAAAAATGCTGGGTAAAACCCTGCCGGAATTGAATGCCGTGAGCTGTCATCTTGGAAGCGGAGGAGCCAGTCTTTGCGCCATCAAAGAGGGACAATCCATAGACAATACCATGGGGTTCTCCCCGCTGCAGGGACTGGTCATGAGCACACGTTCCGGAGACATGGATCCCTGTATCACACTACAACTGCTCAGGGAAAACCGATGGGACGCGGATATGGTCGAAAAAATTTTGAATAATCAAAGCGGCATCCTGGGAATGTCGGGTTTTTCAGCGGATATAAGGGATGTTTTAACCAGAAATCATTTCAAAACCCGAGGCATTCCGACTCCTGCAGAAATTTATTTGTGGAGGATACGCAAATATCTGGGGGCCTATCTGTGTGTGGCAGGGCCGAGTGACGCGGTTATTTTCACGGACACGATCGGTGAAACAGTGCCGGAAGTCAGGGAATATGTCTGCGCGGATATGGAGATATTCGGAATCAGACTGGATCATCACAAAAACAAGACGACCGTTTCAGGAAATCAGGATGTTTCTTCCGCAGAAAGCCCCGTGAGGGTTCTGATCATTTCTACGAACGAAGAACTGGCGATAGCCAGAACGACCTATGAACTGGCCGGTAACGGTAAAAAAACACCCTGGGAGGAATCATGATGACTCTCGTTATCAAGCCGCAGTATCTACGAATGGAATATTCCTTTTTCGGTTCAGGAAGAGATGAGCCTTTTTTCAATGGAACAGTTGAAAACATCCGCCAATCCCGTGACGCCGTTATCGATGCCGTCAAAGAAATAAATAAAAAAATCAGCATGGTCTGTTCCGGCAGAGAATGGATGGTGGTTTTCATCCTTCCCTACGGAGGTAAAATATTCAGGGGCTCGGTGTCTCTTGATGAGGATGTCATTACGAAACTTCAATCCCTCACGCCGTTCGCTCCTCTTCATATTCCGTTTGCCATAGAACTGATGAAATTTTTCCGGGAAGAATTTCCGAATGCCAATATGAGGCTTTTTTTTCAAACCTCCTTTTTTGTTAACCTTCCCGTACGTGAAAGAGTCTTTGCCATTCCGTCGGAGATTTCCGGCGTGCTGGGAATGGAACGTTACGGATTTTACGGGATTTTTCATGAAGCTTCTGTACGAAAAATCTCGCGTGAACTGCGCCAGGAAAAAAGACCCGTTCCGTATAAAATCATTTCCATCTGCCTTGAACCGAGGCCGGAGGTGGTTGCCGTCATAGGCCGAAGACCGGTCATGGTGACCACGGATGCTACGCCAATCGGGGGTATATGCGGGGAAAAAACTCCGGGTGAGATCGATTCCTCTATTTTATTGATGTTATTGAAAAAATACAAATACAGCCCTGAAAAAATCAACACGATTCTCACAAGAGAGAGCGGTCTTCTTGCGCTTTGCGGCAGGGAAATGACCATCGGCGCTGTTTTAAAAAAGAACGGGGCAGATGATGCCGTTCAGCTTGCAGGAAACATGATTCGTTATCAGTTGCTGAAAGCATTGGGTGCAGGCACGGCGGCCATGGGAGGAATTGACGGCATCGTTTTTTCAGGGCGATACAGGGAAACCGGTTCTGAAATGGCGAAGTACCTGCTTTCCAGGCTGTTTGCCAGGGATCCATCGATGATGAGGCAGGTTAAAATTGCGGTGATGGAAAAATCTACGGACCGGATTACAGCAGATCTGGCTTCAACTGCTTTTCGCTGTCGCTGACGCACGGGCTGAACGGCCGGTTTTTGGTCTGAGACGCAGGCCGCGTTCTCTTGCCGCCTTGTTCAGGATTTTGAGATCCCCTTCCTTGATCGTGCATTTCACGAATTCCGGGTCTTCCATCATTTCCCGCAGTTCCGGATTGGAAAGGGCGTAGCGGTTTTCCCACAGTTTTCTTTTTGTTTTATAGGGAAATCCCCCCGGGAATACGATCGGCATTGCGTGCTGAGCCTTGTGAAAATGTCATGGGCCTTTTCCTGGCCGAAGAATTCCTCGACGGCATCAAAAAGATGGCTGATTTTTTCCGGGGAAGCCGGTTTTGTTTCCTCGTAACAGTAGAAATAATATATTCTCAATATCAGATGCGTGATTTCCTGGGGCAGAGTCCAGTCAAAATCAATGCAGGTCAGTTCATCGGCCATTTCATTGATAATGATATTTCCATCGTGGATATCGGTCGGGGCGTTTCCATCAAGCTCCCTGTATTTTTGGAAAAAATAAAAACGCGATTTTTTTAATCAATTCATTGTGTTTAGAAGCTTTTTCCTCCGGTGTTATCTTCTGACGGTCAATCAATGCCTTGTGATTGATGATCAACATGCCCGGAATGTACTGGACAAAATAGGCCCTCTGGCGGTCGCCAAGCAGTTTCATGCTGCCGAAAAGTCTGGGCACACCTTTCCCATCAAGTTTTTTCAAGACCGTTCTCTCTGAAAGAATGGTGATGGTTTTGCCGTTTTTAAGCCTGACCGTTTTATCCTGCTCCGTATCGATAACCGCATTTTTTTGTTTTTTTTATCACCACAAGGGTGTTCACCTGTTTTCCTGTTTTCAGCCCGAAATTGAGTCAAAAGGCGTATTTATTGACCCCCTGTCCCAGCAGTTGGATTTGGATTTCCTGGTTCAAGTCCTCAAAGGCAAGTCTTTCGTTACCGGAGGTTACCCGAAGGATTCGCATCAAATCTTCCCGGGTCATGAATTCCTTCGGTTGACCGACGGATTCATTCTCTGTTTTCATATTAGACAAATGATACTGGAGGCTGCCGAGCAGATTGGACATCGCATCGTGCATTGCGGGATCGGTTTTTTTAACGCCGGGAGAGACCGCTGTTGATAGTTTCCAGAAAGATTTCACCTGCGCGGAAAAGGAGACAGGGGACAGGGTGTCCTCAGCATGAAGATGGATCATCATCCCCAGCAGAACAAAACAGGAGATCCATTTAAACATAAGTATTTCCGGTATGGTTTTACGTTTCATTTAATTCACCTTTATAAATCTACCTTAAAAAAAGATTGCTGTCAAATTGTATGGGGTGTGGTCCGCGACAATTGTTGTTCGAAGCTGGAATAACAGGCTGAGGATAAGGGAGTTTGATGAATGATTTCATCAGGTTTGTTGAATGATAAAATGCTGCTTCCCGGTTCGGATGATTAAGATCCTTCAAAAAGAGATGTATGGTTTTTAAATCGATATCACAGTTAAACGCTTTTTCGTGTCGCTTGTTCCGCGTAATCCGATAGGAAAAAAACTCTGTAGCCCCCTCGTTAAACCATGCCGGAACATTCAATAGGTTGTTATGCTCGCCAAGAATTTTTCTTGAATCAGAAAAATCGCAGATAAAGGCATGAGTCATTTCATGAACCAGATGTCTTTGAAAATTCTCATTGCGCGCCTGAAAAAGAAGGTATTCGTGCGTACGTAATTGAAGGGGCCGCATTCCATCCAGATTATTCTTTTTCCATATGCAGGATTTTTGGTAGTTTGCTGCAAAAGGAGACTATCCAATGAAAAAAAACAATCCGTTACGCACTGCTGACGAACCCTCTTTTGTTTCGGATTTGAACCATAATTATCTGTACTTCCGCCGAACAAAGATTGTCGCCACCATCGGACCCGCTTCCAATTCCAATCGCATGCTCGAAAAATTGATAGGGGCAGGCCTCAATGTCGCGCGAATCAATTTTTCACACGGGGACCCGAAAGAACTTTCCTCTCTCATGGAGCGGATAAGAAGTGTTGCCCGGCGGATGAATAAAACGGTCGCCATACTGGCGGATTTGTGCGGTCCGAAGATTCGCGTGGGCATGTTCAAAGGGGATTCGATAGTCCTTAAGGATAAATCCATCGTGACGGTCACGATTGATCCGGTCATCGGAGAGGGAACGGTCATTCCTTCGCAATACAAAGGTCTTGTAAAGGATGTGCATATAGGACAGAAGATCCTTCTGGACGACGGTAACTTAGAATTAAAGGTCGTCCGCAAGAGAGAGCGTTCTGTCGAGGCATTAGTTGTACAGGGAGGCATCCTCAAAAATAAGAAAGGCATGAACCTGCCGGACAGTAAATTAAGCGTTTCCGCACTGACCCCGAAAGACCGCAGTGATCTTGTCTGGGCCGTCAAAGGCGGGGCGGACTATATAGCGCTTTCCTTTGTCCGTACAGCTCAGGATATCATCACGCTGCGGCATCTCCTCAAATCAATGAAAAGCGATGTTTCGGTCATTGCCAAAATCGAAATGCCCGAAGCCCTTGAAAATATCCATGCGATCGTGGATCTCTCCGACGGGATCATGGTTGCCCGCGGCGATCTTGGAGTCGAGCTTCCAGCCAGGAAGGTTCCCATCATCCAGAATAAACTGATCCAGCTTGCCAATAAGGCAAATAAACCGGTTATTGTCGCCACCCAGATGCTTGAGAGCATGATTGAGCATTCCCGTCCCACGCGGGCGGAAGTGACGGATGTGGCAAGCGCCTGTCTGGCCGGCTCTGATGCAGTCATGCTTTCAGCAGAAACCGCTTCCGGAAAATTCCCCGTTGAAGCCCTCTCCACCATGGATGAAGTCCTGCGTGAGGCCGAGGCTTACCAGTTTTTTGCCTTAAACGGAAAATTCACCCGCGCAGGAATGGATGAAAATAATCAGTTGTATGAGGCTTTGGGGACAGCTATAGCGCAACTTTCCCGTGATTTGCAGGCTCGCGCTGTTTTTGTCCATACCGCATCAGGATATACGGCCAGGATCGTTTCCGCCGACCGTCCTGCAGCCCCGATCCTCGCCCTGACACAATCAGAATCAGTCCGCCGGAAACTGAATCTGTTCTGGGGAGTGCATCCCTATCCTGCCAAACCCGGGGATGATGTGAATCAGTGCATGAAACAGGGGTCGGAGATCATCACCCGCCTGAAGCTTGCCAAAAGTGGCGATTATGTGCTCGCACTCGCAGGGTTGTCAGAGAGGAAAATCGAAACAGCGTCGCTTCTGGTCCGCAAAATCGGCTGATCCGGATATTTCATCAAATTTTTATTAACCACGTATCGAAGTGCAACGGAGATCGCGACCATCGGGAGTCTGAAGGACAAGGACGAAGTCCGCCGCATAAGCACGAATCACACGAAAGTATTTCTCAGCTTCGCTTCGAAAAGATAATACGAAAATTTTTTTGTGTGCTTAGACCGCGGACATGGTGTCCTTGCCTTCCATGCAGGCAAGCGTCCCTTTTTGCCATCCTGGCTCGAATGTCATCGGTTATTATTTGATCTGATAGGTTTTTAAAAATAAATTTACAAATAGGAATTATTACTATATAGTAATTTT
Source organism: Candidatus Auribacterota bacterium (assembly GCA_016932965.1). Classification (GTDB taxonomy): domain Bacteria; phylum Auribacterota; class JAFGBW01; order JAFGBW01; family JAFGBW01; genus JAFGBW01. The sequence continues at coordinate 1,998 of JAFGBW010000139.1, read as the reverse complement.
ATGAAAATAATGAATCCGGATCCAGCCCCTGTATTTTTCGAAAAATGCGCGCAGCACGGGCTGAAAATAACCCCTCAGCGTAAAGTCATCTATCAGGAGGTGATGAAAGCCAAGGATCATCCCACGGCTGACGCTGTATACAAAAGAACGCGTAAGATCCTATCCAACATCTCGTTCGATACCGTATACCGCACTTTGCTTTCTTTCACCGAGATCGGAATCATCAATCTTGTGGAAGGTTATGGAGAACAGAAACGTTTTGAGCCTGATCCTGCCCCGCACCATCATTTCAGGTGTATCAAATGCCATACGATTTTTGATTTTGAAAATGATTCCTACGACCATATCCCCGTTCCGGATGAAGTTCGGAAATATGGCAACGTTACAAATAAAAGAGTGGTGCTGGAAGGAATCTGCTCCAAGTGCAGCAAGTCAAAATAAATATTTTTTTTCTTGATAAATAGTAATAATTACTATTTAGTAATAAAATGAAATTAAAAAACAGGTTGGAAACCTGTGACTGAAACAGACAATCAATCATGAAAGGAGGCGAAAATGGCCGGGGTTCAACAGGTGGGAGAAGTGTATGAGTGCGAAATTTGCGGCAATATCGTTGAAGTCAGAGAGGCCGGCGGCGGTGAGCTGGTGTGCTGCGGGAAGCCGATGAAAAAAGTTGAAAATTAACAGGAAAGGAGGATAAAAATGGAACAAAATGATCGTGAGAAATCATCTATGCCGGTGATTGGAGATATCGCCCCGTCTTTTGAGGCCGATACAACGCAGGGGCACATCAGGTTTCCGGAGGATTATAAAGGCAAATGGGTGATTTTATTCAGCCATCCTGCAGACTTCACCCCGGTATGCACCACGGAATTCATGACATTTGCATCCATGGAAAAGGATTTCGAAGCATTGAACTGCAGGCTAATCGGTCTGTCCATTGACAGCCATTACAGTCATATTGCCTGGCTGAGGACCATCAAGGAAAAAATCGAGTACAAGGGAATGAAAAATATCGAGGTGAATTTTCCGGTGATTGCGGACCTCACCATGGATGTGGCGAGAAAATTCGGCATGATACAGCCTGGTGAGAGTAATGTGAGCGCAGTGAGGGCGGTATTTTTTATAGACCCGCAGGCAAAAGTAAGGGCGCTCATGTATTATCCTCTCTCAACAGGACGGAATTTTCAGGAGATCAAGAGGATGCTGATTTCCATGCAGACTGTGGATAAACATCAGGTTGCGACCCCTGCAGACTGGCAGCCGGGAGAAGATGTCATCGTCCCGCCGCCGGGAAGCTGCGGAACTGCGAAAGAAAGAGTTGAAGGAGCGCAAAAAGAAGGTATAAGATGTCTGGATTGGTTTATTTGTTTTAAACCGCTTAAACTAAAGTAGGGTTTAATTTTCGGCTTTAATGAAAGGAGGAACGACTCATGGGTACAAAAGGGAAGGCAATTGTCGGGGTTGACGTGGAAAAGCTTCTGACACTGTTGAATAAGGCCTATGCGGATGAATGGCTTGCCTATTATCAGTACTGGGTGGGCGCCAAGGTGGCGGTCGGACGCATGAGAGGGATTATTGCAGGTGAACTGGAGGAGCACGCAGACGAAGAATTGAAGCACGCCAAAATGCTCACCGAAAGAATCATCACTTTGGGCGGCACTCCGCTATTGAAACCGGAAGATCTGCTGAAACAAACCAACTGCGGTTACGATGCGCCGAGTGATCCCGATACAATATCTCTGCTCAAGCAGAACATCAAAGGAGAACAGTGCGCCATTGAGACTTACAATAAGCTTCTGGAATTTGTGAAGGACAAGGATCCGATCACCTATCACATGGTTTTGGAAATTCTCGAAGATGAAGTGGAGCACGAGGAAGACCTGGAATCCCTGCTCCAGGATATGTCATAAAAATATACGAGGCGGTTTTTACCGGCCTTGATAAACTCGTTTGCTGTTCAGGAATATTTATTCTGAGCGCAAACGAGTTTTTTTT
>JAFGBW010000138.1 GCA_016932965.1 Candidatus Auribacterota bacterium | reverse complement strand
TCCGAATTTGATCCTGTGGGTGAACAATTCAATATTGGTGCTTTTTCCAGCAGCAGCAAGGATACGGTTTCCAAATTGGGTGATGGTGGTGATGTTTGTGTGATGGCTGGTGTCTTCACGGGAATCCACTGCGGACATCAGCTGGTCAAGATAGCCGTCAAAACCAAGTGATACCGGGGAAGAGGTTTTATCCGCATTCAAAACCGAAAAGATGGTAGATAAAGATGGTAATGTCATATGAGAAAGTGCTTTATTTTTGTGACTATTATTGTTTTAATTCATCAAATATTCAATGCAAAAAATAGATAACAGTAAAGAATTGAAAAGGATACATTGCGTTTAAAGTCATGGCTGCCCAAATTGATGTTAATTTTATTAATCCTTTCGTCCTTTCAACCATTGATGTTTTATTGATCACGACACAACTCAGGCCTGAGAGGACCGGTCTTGGGATCAAACAGAAGGATGAGTGCTGTTTTGGGGACATTTCGGGGATCATCGGTTTTGCCGGTGATATCACGGGAAGCCTGGCTATATCTTTTCCGGGCCAGGTTGCCATGAAAATCATTGAATGCATGATCGGAGAAAAGCCAGAATCGCTTAATGACCAGATGGTTAGAGATGGTGTCGGGGAGATATGCAACATGATCGTAGGACATGCCAAGGGGAGCATCACCAATTCCCTTGGTCTGCATTACAGTCTTTCCCTTCCTTCGGTGATTTGCGGGGAAAATCATCATGTTTCCCATTCCTCGAAAATGTTTATCATCGTGATCAAATTCATGATTCCTGACTTAGGCCCTTTTACAGTTGAAGTTTGTTTCAAACAAAGCAATGAACCTCTCAAGCAGTAGTATCTTGTTTGGCCATGCCTAAGCTTTTTTCACTGATCCGCTATAAAGCTCTTTGCCTTATGAACAGTCTAAGGGAATTGCCGGCGCATTCAAAATTGAAAGTGTATTTTATCCTTTTTTTTGTTTTGGGGTTTTTTTTCTCCGGGATTTTTTGCGCCTTCCGGGCGTTCCATTTCTTAATGGATTTTTCCTTCATCGGAAATCTGCTGATCGAACGGATATTTCACGTGTATTTTTTTGTTCTTTTTATCATGCTTGCTGTCAGTTCCATTGTGATGACTGTTTCTTCGTTGTTTTCCTCAAAAGAAATGGAATTCCATCTTGTTTTGCCCGTTCCTTTTGACCAGCTGTTTTTTTTAAAATTCATTGAAGTCGCTTTCCTGTCCAGCTGGGCTTTTCTGTTTATGTCTCTGCCCCTTTTTATCGCTTATGGCTTGGTCAAAGATATTTCAATAACCAGATATGTTTGCTCCATCGTGTTGATTCTGATTCCCTTTATTTTAGTCTCTTCCAGCCTTGGTTTTATTCTGGCTCTTTTTCTTAGTTTTTTATCCAAAATCCGGGGAAAGATTTTTATCGCAACCGGCATGCTCTTTCTGGTTCTTATAAAAATTTTTTTCACCTTGAAAACCAGGAATACTTATACCCATGGTGATATCCATATTCTTTTTGACCACTTGTTAAAACACACGAGCTGGGCAGTGAATCCTTTCAACCCGACCGCCTGGTTTACTTCGCTCTTTTTGAGCTTGTCCGGAGAAAGCCGTCTTCCGATAAATATTTCTTTTCATCTGGTTTTTTCTTCCGCTTTCTTCATGACAGCTTTTCTGTTGTTTTTTCATTCGCTGTTTGGATACAGGGCATGGACACGGTATCAATCTGCAGGATCCAGACGAAAGTCGTGGAGCCTGTTTTTTATCATCGATCATATTTTTGTCAAATTGTTGAAGATAAAAAGGGATGTCGCATCAATAGTCGCCAGGGATGTTCAATTGTTTTTCAGGGATCCGGTGCAATATTCCCAGTTTGGAATCTTTTTCGGTATTCTTTTTGTCTATTTTTACAATCTGCATAACATGCGTTACCAGATCGACAGCCTGTTCTGGAAAAATCTCATCATTTTTTTGAATTTGGGTTCTGTATGTCTGACGCTCGCGACTCTTTCCACCCGATTTTTGTTTCCCCAGATCTCCATGGAAGGCAAAGGAATGTGGGTGTTGGGAATGAGTCCTTTTCGTTTCAGGCAGGTGCTTCATGTCAAATATATTTCATTTTGTCTCTTTTTGCTGTGCATCACGGTTCCGTTGATCATCACCTCCAATTCGATGTTGAATGTATCCGGTTTCGATTTTGTCCTGACTCTGATTCTGGTTGTTCTTGCTACCGCAGGACTTTCAGCCAGTTCCATCGGACTGGGAGCGCTTTTCCCGAATTTCAATGCGTTGACCGCTTCCGAAGCCGTATCAGGTTTTGGCGGGACGCTTTCTTTGATTGTCAGCATTGCGTATATTGTTTTATTGATCGTGCCTTGCGCTTTTGTCAAACACGCTGATGTCATGGGATGGATAGGACATAACACCGCTTTGTTTATTCTGACCTTCCTTCTCATTCTCAACGGATCAGGCAGCTTGTTCTTGTCCTATTTTCTTTTAAAAAAAGGGGGGGAAGCCATTGAAAAGAACGAATGTTGATGGTGCTTGTACTTGAAGAAAATCTTCATCCGTCTGCAGGCTGTTCTTGGTCTGAGAAGATATATTCACGGATCTTCCTGGAAACAATGGTATAACCTTGATCGTTCAGATGGCATCCGTCCGTATATAACGTTTCCTTATTTTCATTGAATATCATTGTCAGATCGATGAAATCAATCCCCTTTTGTTTTAGATTTTCGCCGGATTTTTTTAAACATGGATAGCCTTTTTCTATCACGGACTGAAAGGAAGCATCCTTTGAATGCATCAGATCTTTTTCGTTTTGATGCATGAGTTTTGATCCAGTGAGATACAGGCAGGGCTGAAGGAAATGATAATACCGGATATCATTGGCATCGCATAAATTTTTCATCTGGAGAGAGCTTTTTTCCCATACGTTTGCCAGATCAGCAATGAATTCATCATCTGAAGAAAAGGAATAATCAGGGCCTTTGGATACATATTCAATGGTTGGATCCACCGTCTGAATGACAGATAAAATTGGATTTTTATATCGGGCAGTTTCTGTCGGCCCTATCTGCTTTTCAATAGCTGCAATGAGCTCTTTCAAATTGGAAAAAGACCGGTTCTGCAAAGGAATCAGATCATCGGTTATATGAGAGGGAAGACTTTTCTTCCGTAAGGTTTGAATGGAATAGGGAGACAATCTATATGAATAATGTCCAAAAACAATTTCTTCTGTTGAACGATTGATTTTTTCTGTCAGATGGTTTTCCCGGTATTGCCAGATCGTATATAATAACGGGCTGTAAAACAGGTTATTTTGATAAAAAAATTCGGTCCAGTCCGATGCATGATCTTTAAGCAGTTCGACAAAGGCCAATTTTTTAATGGTTTGATGATCAAGGAGTCCCATGGTGCGTGAATGCCACATGCGCGGATAAAAGGGATAGACGTGTGCCCTGATATTTTCCGTTTCAGGCAGGACCAGTTCATTGTAGCCATCCAGATTGATGACCACATCAAAGTCGGCACCCAGAGACAAAAGATAAGCGAGTATCAATAATTGTTGCGGTTGTTTATACCCTCCGGCAGAGAAATTAAGCAAGACAATCTCTTTATTTTTCCGGTTCATTTCCTTCAGACTTTCCTTTGTTGAGAAATAAGTCCCCAGTGAAAAAGACCCGCCAAAAAAAGCGATGATGATTTTATCTTTCGATTTTTTATGGATGGGAGTCGAATTTTTTCCTGATATGAAACCGAAATCGGATACTCCAAGTCCTTCGTTCCGGTAAGGATCAGGGATAAAACCAAAGTAGGGATGGATGATTTCAACTAGTTTATCCCAATAAATATGGGTGTAGTTTTGCTGAAATAAACGGGATTTATTTTTTTGCTTATCCCTGTGCATGACGATATTTTTTTTCATTTCGTATGGAAGCAGAAACTGTTTATGAATAATAAAATATGACATGGATGTGAGGCACTCCGCTGATAACCATGCTATGAATATCAAGCCTAAAACAAAGATGTATTTTTTTATTCCCAAACGCATGATGGAACCTTGTTATACGACAGGCGGATGGACCAATCTTTTAATCTCTTGGACCGGGCGTAACGCTTTTCCTTTGCGGTTCATGCAGACGTGTTCCGTGTGCCCTTCAGCCAGTAATTCGTTTTGAGATTGAAGGGTATAATCTATTCTCAGCCTTATTCCTCTTATGGAGCAACGGCTCTCAATCGAAAGTAGATCATCGTAATGTGCAGGTTTTCTATACACACAATGAGCCTCTACAACCGGCAGAAAGACGCCTTGTTTTTCCATCTTCGTGTAAGGAATTCCTGCTTCTCTCAGGAGTTCAGACCTGGCCATTTCGAAATATACAAAATAGTTCGCATAATATACGAAACCCATTTGGTCCACATGAGCGTAAGGAACCCGGATATTGTATCTGAAACAGGGCTGAGAATGTGAAGAAGAGGTGGACATATTAGTTCATTAAATTTTCAACATGTTACTATTAACAAAGATTTACAAAGATAGAATGTTAAATGAAATGTGAAAACAGGATTACCATGAGTACAGGATAGATTGATCACTCGCCGCAGGCGAAATAAAATCCTGTCGATCCTGTTAATCCTGTCACCATTTTATTGAGCATATTCAACAGCCCTAAGTTCACGGATGACACTCACCTTGATTTGTCCGGGAAACTGCATTTCCTGCTCAATCCTTTTCGTGATGTCTCTGGCCATCAAAACAGCCTGTTCATCCGAGATTTTGTGCGGATCAACAAGAACCCGGACATCGCGGCCAGCCTGGATGGCATAGGAACGCTGGACCCCCTTAAAGCTGAGGCAGATTTCCTCCAGTTGTTCGAGACGCTGAATATACATGGCTTCCGTTTTGCTTCTTGCTCCGGGTCTTCCTCCTGAAATGGCATCAGCAGCATCAACAAGATAGGCGTAGACTGTTCTCGGTTCCACATCATGATGATGGGCGCGTATGGCATGCTCCACGTCCGGACTTTCTCCGTATTTCTTGCACAGGTCTGCACCGATCATGGCGTGTGACCCTTCAATTTCATGAGTGACAGCTTTTCCAATATCATGGAGTATGCCGGCCCGTTTGGCCAGTTTGATGTCCGCTCCAAGTTCTGCGGCCATCGTGCCGGAGAGATGAGCCACTTCGATGGAATGTTTCAATTGCGGCTGGCCGTAACTGGTCCGAAATTGAAGCTGTCCAAGCAGTTTGATGAGTTCCGGGGAAAAAGAGGAGAGCCCCGCTTCCGCAATCGCCGTTTCCCCGGCTTCCTTAATGGACGCGGCTGTTTCTTTTCTGGCCTTTTCGACCAATTCCTCTATGCGGACCGGATGGATCCGGCCGTCTGTCAGCAATTTTTCAAGCGCGATTTTCGCGATGTGCCTGCGCACCGGATCAAAACAGGAAATGAGAATGGAGTCAGGAGTGTCATCCACGATGAGGTCCACTCCGCAGGCCTGTTCAAAAGCGCGGATATTTCTCCCATCCCGTCCAATGATGCGTCCTTTCATTTCGTCATTGGGAATGGGAACCGTTTTGGTGCTGTGATCCTGTACCTGTTCCAGCGCCTGTCTTTGGATGGAAAGGACAATGATGTTTCTGGCTTTTTTATCGGAAATCTGTTTTGTTTCAGCCTCGTATTTTCTGACAAAGGATGCCCGTTCCGATTCCAGTTCCTGTTCCAATACTCTGAAAACTTGTTTTTTTGCCTCGTCTTCGGACAATCTTGCCACGGAAAGCAGCTGGATTTTTTGCTGTTCCATTTGTTTTTTTACATCATTTTTCAGATAATCCAATTCTTTCTGCGATAAATCGAGTTTCGCCTCTTTGCTGCGGTAGTCGTTTTCTCTTTTATCGAGAGAACTGTATTTTTTTTCCAGCAGTTCTTCCTTGGAAAGAAGGCGTTTCTCGATGGCGGTGAGTTCAATGCGCCTCTGGTTGCTCTCCTTTTCAAGATCCGATTTTGTTTTCAGGATGATATCTTTAACTTCGATTTCAGCCTGTTTTTTTATAATTTCAGCTTCTTTTCTGGCATCAGTAATCAAGCCATCGGCCTTTTTCCTGGCATCTCCGATTTTTCGGGTGAAAAGGATTTTTTTGATCAACCATCCCGCTAGGAATCCGACAAAAGGGATTAAGATGCTCCATAGCAAGAAGACAGTCGGGTGTTTCAAGATAATATCTTCAGCCTGATCCATTTTTCCTCCTTTTATTGTTCAGGGCAAAGGAAGAGAGAATGGCAGCGGTTTGTTGCCGGACGAATAAAGGGATGTTTCCGTTAGAACAAAATCCAGTGATCTGTCGTTGTCATTGCATGGTATAAAGTCAACGATCTGGATATCAAAAGCCAGTCCAATAGTTACAGGATGGTTGCCAAGGGAGGACAGGAAACGGTCAAAATAACCCTTTCCACGGCCAAGACGATTGCAGAAACGGTCAAAACCCAGACCGGGTACAATAACCATGTCCAATTCTTCAGTCCTTTTAAAAACAGAAAATTCCTGACCCGGTTCATGAATTCCGAACCGTCCAGGCTGCAATCCTTCTAACGAAGAAATTTTCACCGACTCAATCTTATCGCCATTGCATCTCGGGATCCAAATGACCCTATTCATTTTTATGATTTTCTTTATGATTGCGACCGTATCCACTTCACTCTCCAATGAAACATAACTCATTATTTTCAAAGAAGATAAAGAGCTTTTTGGGAACCATTTTTCCAAAAGTATGAAAAAACGTTTCCTAATACGGTCTGATAATGAATATCTTTTCTCTTTAGAAAAATTTTGCAAGTCTTTTTTTATAGATTGACGAATATTTTTTTTTGTGGGAGAAAAATTTGTGCTCATGCTGCTCATGCAGAGAAGAAAATAAAAAACCCTGTTTTTGCCGTCATTGCATTTCTATTGGAGCCCGTTTCATAAGTGGGTACTCTGTCAGGCATGACTGAGCGTCCCGTCACCACGGTTACTACCCTGCCTGAACTCCGAATTCCCCATTTTTTTGTGTTGGCTCAACGAAATTGACAAAGGTCTCGTGCAAAACAGGGTTTGTGTTTGCTTCCTTATATCTAAGATTATTTTACCATATTTTTCGGCAAGGTCAATCTTTTAAATCATTCATTCGATAATTTGATATTGATTTCTTGAATAAGAGAGTTGATTTTTTCGTCAATTTCTTTATAATGGTTAGAATGTCTTTCTTTAGCGGTACAGAGTTCATCAGCCAGATTGAGACAAGTCATTACCGCCAGATGAGAATAGGACGCCCCTGGTGCAGCCTGAGCTATTTCTTTCATCTTGGAATCAACCAAAGTGGCCACCTTTACGACATGTTTCTCGTCCTTGTCTGATAGGACAGGATATTGCTTGCCGAATAAAGTGACCTCGATGGATTTAGCCATTTTATTTTATCGGAACTCCACGTTTAGTTCTTTTTTCAGGTTTTCTTTTATCTGTTCATGTGATGCGTGAGCGGCTTCCATGGTGAGAGTGGTTTGTTTATCTCTGTAAGTCAGGGAGTAGGCCATGCTTTTTTTTCCGTCAGGGATCCCTTTTCCCTGGTAGATATCGAATAACTTGACGGCTTCTAAAAGCGTTATGCCGCATTTCCGGATGGTCGAGACAATTTCTTGATGCGTGATGTTTTGATCTGCCAGAAAAGACATGTCTTCCGTAATGGCGGGAAGCCTGTTCAGAGGGCTGTATTGAATTTCAGGAGGCAGACAGGATACCATTTTTTCATTGGAAAATTCTCCATAAAACAAAGTGTCTTTGCAATCTTGTTTGATGAAATTGGCGGAAAGTTCGCCGAACATTCCCAATATGATTTCTCGGCATGTTGCTTTTAGACCGGTTTGGAACAAATGATTTTCCAGTGGTTCAAATTCAACAGGAATTCTTAATTTATTGAACATCATTTCGATCGCTCCTTTTAAATCGAGGAAGTCCAGTTTTCTGGCAGACTCCCCGAGTGAAGAAGGCACATGCGTTCCTGTCAAAATCAGACCGGTATGGGAAACCTGTGGGGAATCCGTTGAACCAGATTTTGATTTTTTACCAGGAAAAACACAGCCTGTTTCAAACATTTTTATTCCAGCGGTTCCGTAATGCCTTGAGTTGACGGCAGACTGGACAAGACCCGGTAACAGACTATGTCTCATGACCGACTGTGACGGGCTGAGCGGATTCAATATTATTTCAGGAAATAAAGGTTTTTCAATGAAACCTTCCAGGGAGAAATTGTTTTTGGGGTCCATGAAGGAGTAATTGATGGTTTCAAGGAACCCTGCCTGAACAAGGGTGGCTTTGATGGTTTGAGTGAGTTGAATCAAGGGTGAGGGGGAGGTATAAAGGATTTCCACTTTTTCATGAGTTTCAGGAATACGGTCATATCCGTGCACACGGGCTATTTCTTCAATCAGATCAATTTCTTTTTCTAAATCAGAACGGAAGGAGGGAATCAAGTAATGTTTGCCTGACTTTTTGATATCGATTCTGGTTAAAATGCGTTCAATTTCTTTTTCTTTTAATTTCAATCCCAATAGCGCATGACATCGTTCCGTTCTGAGAAGGATTTTTTTCCTTTTAAAGATTTTGTCATGAAGATTGATTCGGGGATGGATGATGTTTCCTCCTGCAAGGTTTCTGGACATATTTGAGGCAAGAAGTAATGATAGGGGGATGGCTTCCCTGTCGATTCCGCGTTCAAATCGATAAGAGGATTCACTGTTTAGATTCAGACGTCTCGAAGTCCTGCGGACAGTAACAGGATCAAAACAGGCGCTTTCAAAAAAAACGTTTTTTGTGTCCGCATGGACGGAAGAGAGTTCGCCTCCCATGATGCCTGCGATTGCCAAAACCTGATGTTCGTCTGCTATCACCAGATCTTCGTCATGCAAGTCATAATTTAAACCGTCCAGAGCCAGAATGCTTTCCCCTTTTCTGGCTTTTCTGACAATGATTTTTTTTCCGGCGATTTTATCATGATCAAAAGCGTGCATCGGCTGACCGATATCAATCAGGATGAAATTGGTGATATCCGCTATATTATTGATGGGGCGGATGCCGGCAAGAAAGAGACGGTATCGCATGGCAAAGGGGGATGTTCCTATTTTGACATTCGTTAAAAAGGCCCCGCCATAGACTGGACACTGTGTCTTTTCCTGTATTTCAACTTTTATCTGCGTTTTTTTTCCGGCCGGAATAGGAGGTTCTTTTTTTAGTATTTTTTGAGAAAAAGAAGCGGCTACTTCTCTGGCAATACCTCTGACTGAAAGGCAATCCCCGCGGTTGGGCGTGATGGAAAGGTCTATCACCGTGTCGTTTAATGATAATATTTCATTCAGGGTTTTTCCTATAACAGTATCCTGTTCCAGTTCAAGAATTCCGGTTTGATCGAATCCGATTTGGAGTTCTTTTTCCGAACAGAGCATGCCGTATGAATTGATTCCCGCGATGGAGGCAACCTGGATGGTTTTACCCAAGATCTCGGAGGATGGTTTTGCCAGGGGGACGATCATGCCAGGGCGCACATTCATGGCTCCGCAGACAACAGGGAGGGTTTCATGGCCGTCAGAAACCGAGCATATTTTCATTTGTGACGAGCCGGGGTGGTTTTCAACGCTTTCTATTCTTGCGGAAATCACAGCAGGAAACAAAGGATTGACAGGATTCACTTCTTCCACTTCTAATCCGAGCATCGTCAGATTGGTCAGGGTCTCTTCCAGAGTGGGAGAGAAATCCAGATGTTCTTTCAACCAGTTAAAAGTCAATTTCATTTGAATTGTACCAGGAAGTCGTGATTATTTTCGAAAAAAAGGCGGATATCGCCGATACCGTACTTCAGCATGGCAATCCGTTCAACACCCATGCCAAAAGCATATCCGCTAAAGTGTTCAGGATCCAGACGGACGTTATGCAACACATTGGGATGAATCATTCCCGCTCCCAGAATTTCGATCCAGCCGGAGTTGGAACATGTCCTGCATCCTTTTCCCCGGCAAATGACACAGGAAATATCCACTTCAGCCGAAGGTTCAGTAAAAGGAAAAAAAGACGGTCTGAAACGTAGTTTAACGGATTCGCCGAATATCTTTTTCGCAAAAAGTTTCAGCAGATATTTCAAATGTCCGAAATGGATTCCTTCTCCTACGCAAAAGCCCTCCACCTGATGAAACATCGGTGAGTGCCTCAGGTCCGAATCGCATCGGTAGACTTTTCCAGGAGCGATCACCCGAAAAGGAGGCTTCCCGTTTTGCATGACTCTGATTTGAACAGGCGAGGTATGGGTTCGAAGCAATCCGCCGCTGTCAAGATAGAAGGTGTCATGCATGTCTCTGGCAGGATGGTTGTTTAAAATATTCAGAGCCGTAAAATTATTGTATTCGGATTCAATATCGGGTCCTTCAGCAACGGTAAAACCCATGTTTTCAAAAAAAACGCAGATTTCCTGAAGAACGGTTGTCAGGGGATGAAGAGTACCTGTTTCATGAGTCCGTCCTGGAAGCGTGACGTCATAGGAGGCCGTATTTGTCCCAGGAACTTTGGTTTTTTGCATCGTTTCGAGAGTTTGGGACAATTCGTTTTTGAGTTCATTGAGGAGTTTTCCTAACTTAGGCTTTTCCTCCCTGGTTGCATTTCCCAATTCATTGAACAACGAAGTGATCAATCCATTCCTGCCCAGGTATTTTATCTTTAGCTGAGGGAGGTCATCTGATGCGGCCTGAGCCAAATCAGAAGAAAACTGTTTTTTCAGGTCCTCTGCTTGCTGAAAAACGGGGGACAGGTTTGTAGGATAGGAATTATTCAAGATTCAGCTCAATTTTAGTTCACTCAAGACAAAGAAAAATTATTTCCGTGCTTCGGCTGATATTTTTCCCAAGTGTGCGAACACTTCTTTATGACGGACAGCCAATTCTGAAAGCATCTTCCGGTTAAGGATCACCTGTGCTTTCTTCAATCCGTTCATGAAACCGGAATAGCTCATCTGCAGCTCCTTTACCGCTATCCCTATTCGGGTGATCCAGAGCGAGCGCATGTTTCTCTTAAAGATTTTTCTTCCTTTGAATTTATAGGCGAGAGCCTTTTTAACAACACCTGACGTGATTCTATTGAGATGCTTATTTCTGCCGACAAATCCTTTTGCCAGTTTTTGTTCGCGTTTTCTTCTTGCTTTTGAAGCAGGAACATTTGTTATTCTAACCATGATTTATTCCTCCGGATTGTGGTGCTCATGCATACGGCATGAGTCGAGACAGCCGTTTTGCGTCCTGTTGTTTGACAATCACTTTTTTACGAAACTGTCTTTTCTGTTTGGTATTTTTTGAGATCATCAAATGACGCCGTCTGGTTTTGTTTCTTTTGAATAAACCGGATGCCGTTTTTTTAAATCTCTTTGACACGCTTTTATTCGTTTTTAATTTTGGCATACATTACCTTCCTGCTGCGTTCGATTCTGTCATTGTTTAATGTTTGAGAGGGCCTATAACAACCAGGACAGTCCTCCCGATCATTTTTGCTTCGCTTTCTATGGCTCCCAGTTTTGTTTCAACGATATCGGCGCAAAATTTTTTATGAACCTCTTCTCCGATTTCTTTATGAGCCAGCTCTCTCCCCCTGTACACCAGGGTTACTTTTACCTTGTTTCCTTTTGTTAAAAATTTTTTAGCACTTTCCAGTTTGACCAGATAATCATGTTCTTCAATTTGCGGTCTTAATTTGATTTCTTTAACTTTGACCACATGCTGCTTCTTTTTCGCTTCTTTTTCCTTTTTGGTTTGCTTGTATCTGAATTTGCCATAATCCATGATCCTGCAAACAGGGGGGACAGAGGTGGGATTGACTTCTACCAGATCAAGGAGTTTGGATTCTGCCAATCGAATAGCTTCATCTCTGGAGATGATGCCTAATTGTTGTCCGTCATCAGCGATGACCCGGATTTCTTTGGCCGGGATTTCCCGATTGATTCTAAACTTGAGATTACTAATATTGTTTTCCTTTATTGAATGGTTATTTATATTTTTCCGTATCAAGATGGGCGATACTGGAATCGAACCAGTGACCTCTTGCGTGTCGAGCAAGCGCTCTATCCATCTGAGCTAATCACCCATGAGAGGATTTAAGGGTGCAATATAATTTGTGTTTGATCTGTATGTCAACTCAAAAGTTTACACAAACTTAGTTGAAAAAGAAGATATCATTAGTTAGGCATTTACGAAACAAGAAGGGAATTAATCAAACAGGATTAACAGGATAGGTTCAGCTTCGCCGATAGAAGGAAAATATAGACAGGATTGACAGGATGCAGTTAACAGGTTTGCCTATGGATAAATAAAATCCTGTCTAAAAAATTAATTTTTATATGTTCATTGATTTATCAAAGCTTAGCGAGAATACTATAAGATAAAATAATATGAGTTAACACTTTGACAGATTTGTTTTATGTGGTAAAAATATGATAGATGGATTAGAAAACAAGATAGAACGACCATGAAAAATTTACTCATGCATGCTGATGGGATAAGATATTTTCTTATCTTAACCTTTATTTTGCAACTCGTTGAGTGTTGTCCGTGTTATGAAAAGGGATCAGATGATTCATCAAACAAACATCTTGCCCCTCAGAGCGTTTTAATCGGTTTGCAGGAAGAGGAAGTAAGCCCGGCTGAATCGTTCATGGATTTGATCACAAGCACATGGCCCTATATCATTTCATCCATATTTGTTTTATTGGTTTTTGCCTATATCAGCGGACATACCCTATTAGCCTTAGCCGGGATGCAATTCAATAATCTGCTTTTTCTGAGTCTGGGTTATTACATTGCGAATTCAATATTGAGTTATTTTGTCATGCCAAAAATCTCTCCTTCACAATACAGGAGGGGGGTTGTCAGCTTTTTCTTTCTCTTTGTCATAGCAATAGAATTAGCCTGGTTTATTTACGGATTCGATTACCTTTCTACTGTCATGGATTATTTCTCTCTTCCCCTGTTCCAGCAAAGAGCAAATATCTTCATAAAAAGCGGTACGTTCAGCATGCTTGACCTGATGGTGATTTACCCCATCATCCTGAAACTGGGTAAAGAATCCGATATCAGGAAAAAAGTTCTTCATGCTTTTGTCCCTTTTGCCGTTCCCTTATTTATATCCCTTGTCTTTTTTCAATCATATATCTGGTACATTTTTGCCTTTGTGGTTCCTTTTTTCATGATTTACATGAATTGGCAATTCAGAAAAAATAAAGCACAGGAAGTGAAGAAAAATAAGGAGGCACTGCTGCGTTCTCCGGAAGCTGAAGTGCTCATGAAAAAAAATCTTGGGGTGCCTGCCTTGCCTGATAATGAATTGGCGGATAAAATGATGCGACTTGCATTTTGGAGGAATGCCTTAAATAGAGGTCCTCGCGGCATGGATGTAATGCTTGGATCTAATATCGATTCTTTTGTGGTTGATAGAATTTCAAGTGTGATGAGAGCTGCAAGTCAGGCAATGACTGCTGCATAAGGTGGTATGTAATCACTGCTATCCGATTTATTTTTTTCTGGTAAAGAACGGGTTCCCTTCACTGATTATCCCTTTTAAAATTCTCCAGGGAGACCCGTTTCAGTAAAACATCGAGATTATGAGAGGCGGGATAGAAATCCGGGGCGATTCTTTTGACGCGCTCATAGAGGTCTTTGGCCTGTTCGGTTTTACCCAGGAGGTCCTTGGAAACGGCGAGGCCGAACAAACAGGCGTAATGCGGCACGATTTGCACGCTTTTTTCAAAGGCGTATTCCGCCTCCTGAAAACGGCCTGAGTTCAGATAAGCCTTTCCCAGGGCAAAAGAATACAACTTTGAATGAGGATCATATTGCACGCTTTTTTCCAGCCAGGATGTTTTCAAAATAGGGGTTTGCCGCACAGCTTTTGAGAAGAAATACAATCCGGCTGTGTTTCTGTAATTCAGGATGACAAGCCCCAGCATAAATAAAACAGCGGTTTCCAGAAACAGGTAATTGGCCGATTTTTTGAGATCGAATTTTATAACGAGAAAGGTTTTTTCCGTATTTTCCAATGCCAGTAAAGAAAGGAACAGAAATGAAAAAATGCCTGAGCAGGGCATCCTGAAGGGGAAGGAGACAAAAGAATACAGAAGCAGGTTCACCAGTCCGAGATAAAAGAACCGGTCTTTCATGTTGTTAAAAAAAACGTATTGATAAAGAGTCAAAAAGCAAAGCGCGAGCGCCAGCACCAGTCCGGGTATTCCATATTCCACGAAAGAATGGAGAAATTCGTTGTGCGCCCATTCCACGCCAATGGTACGGGTGTTCTCAAAAAGAAAGGGGGTCTTAAAGAGCTTTGTGTTTAACATGTTTGC
This sequence comes from Candidatus Auribacterota bacterium, assembly GCA_016932965.1. Taxonomy (GTDB): domain Bacteria; phylum Auribacterota; class JAFGBW01; order JAFGBW01; family JAFGBW01; genus JAFGBW01. Next base: position 27,853 of record JAFGBW010000138.1, on the reverse strand, counting down.
ATAATAGCATTCAAAGTTTCCCATTCCTTTCCCGAAAAATGGCACGTTGTTCCATTCCTGCAGACACAATTGCCAAATAAAGAGACGGTCTTTGATCGAGCGCAGGAGGTCAGCCCTTTGGAAAAAGACAAAAGCGCATGCTGCGATTATAAAAAACCATACCAGAAATCGTTTATAGGCACGGGGGGCTTTATGATAGAAGAAGACAGAGACGTTGCACAGGGCCAGCAGACAGAGAAAATGCGATTGAGCGAAGCATGAGAGAAAGAGAATGGCCCCGGCCAACACCGAGCCGGTAAAAACTGACCTGAGGATGCGGCCCTTGGACAGGTTGAGCTCCGTCAATAATAAGGGAAGGAAGAGGAGCAGCCAGCTTCCTGTAAAATGAGGATGGCCAAAGAGATCAAGAAAAGAAAAAACAGGGTAACGGCTGAGAAAGGAAAAGGTGAGGCCCCATGCAACCAGAAAAGGGGATATTTTGAGGACAAGATCTTTCAGGTTTTCCTTTTCATGAGACATTTGGGAAAAAAGAATGAGATAAAACAACAGTCCCAGAGGCGTCAGCATCTGGAGATAATAGCCGGTCAGGATGGAATGAAGACTCAAATAGACGAGGAACATCATCAAGACCTGAGAAAGAAGCGAATAGTGAAAAACGATTCTTTTATAACGGGACAGGAGATAGAGCAGTATTCCCGGCATAAAAAACACCAAGGCGTTCCATGACGCCAGGCGTCCGATGATAAAGGGTTCGGAAGAAGGCACAAATCTGAAAAATAGAAATAATACAAACGGTGAAATCAATATCAAGGATAGGAGTCTTAACGGCACCGGGGTTTGGACGGGACGAATCATGACTGTCAGTTAAAGTCCTGGAAAATTCTTTTATTGCGGGATGATATTTTTGGTTGACACGGCCTATTCAACATTATAGGTTTTTTCTTTATATTATTTTGTGTGTTAATAAACTTATTTACAGTATTGGTAAATGCAAAGATTTATATTTTTTTCTATTGGAATTAGCATCTTTTTTTTAAGCTCCAATGTCTGTTCTGGTGATTCTGAAAATGCTTCTTCTTTTTTTTCAAACCACATAGTCGCTTTCTATAATTTTGAGGAGGGAAAGGGGAAGGTTGTTCAGGATCAAAGCGGTTTTCAGAATATCGCTTACCTGAAAAAGCGGGGTACGCATTCCTCATTTACGACCGGAAAATTCGGCTGGGGGATTGCAACGAATCCTGACTTAGGCCCCTTGATGGTTCCTTTTTCTTCCACATTGAATTCGAATGAAAGTACTTCGGTGCTTTTCTGGATCAAACCGTTTTCTTTGGGAAAACAGACCCTTTTCAGCATTAGAAAAAATGATCAAAAGGAGTATTATCTTCATATCAAAGAAGAGGATGGATCGCTTTATCTTGAAGTCAGGAATGAAAATGATCCTGTTCCTCAGCAGACTTCCAAACAGAAAAAATTAGCTGTGCAACAATGGCATCATATCGTTTTTACGCATGAATCCGGAAAAAAGAAGGTTTCTCTTTATATGGACGGGGAAAAGCTGGGCGAGGTGGTTTGCATAAATGGTATTCCGGCAGGGGATCTCTTCTTCGGTGGTGCGGCTGATTGTCTAACAGGTGTCATTGACGAATGTTATGTTCTGAACGAGTCCTTATCTCCTGAATACATCCAAAATTTCTATCAATTCAATCTGGCCCGTATTTCCGAGGACCAGAAAAGGGACTTCATGGATAAAAACAGTCTTAAGATGTATTTTCCTCTTGATGAAAAAACAAAGGAGGTTCCCAAAAATTATGTGTCCGGAACTTTCACCGCCGCGGTTTCCGGATATGGTATCCGCTGGGATGAAGGAATTGTATCAGGATCGCTGGTTTTTTCTTCCAATAAGGACAAGATGACGGTGGAAGAATACCCGGCCGATACCTTTTCATCTGACTTTTCTGTCACGATGTGGGTTTACCCCCACTCATTTGAAGAAAAAATCAAGCTCTTATCCTGTTTTTCGCCGGACAACAACAAGCTGTTTTTCTTATTTGGGCTGGATGATAAATATCTTTATACAGCCATGGGAGACGGTGAACAGTGGGAGACAGTGAAGAGCATGAAAAAGATGGAACTCAACACATGGCAGCTGTGTTCTCTTATTTATCGCCGCAATGAAAACAAGCTCGAATTGTATCAGGATACGGAAAAAGTGGCGTCTTTTTCCCTCACCATCACCCGGCCTGCTCTTTCTTTCCCTATCAGAATAGGCTATGGGATTAAAACCGAGACTTTTACAGGCAAACTGGATGAAATAAAAGTCTATGCTAAAGCACTGACTATGGATGAAATCAGCAAGGAATATGGATTGATAAATCAGCCTTTATTTCAAAGTCCCAGAGCATCAACAAAAGAGATGTTTCCCAGCAGTAAAAAAATGATAGCCTATTATCCTTTTGATTATGATTCTCCTCTTTATATAACGGATTATTCGAATGCAGGACATGTTGCCTATTTCAAAGACAGACTGATTGCTCTTTTTAACGAGGGGTATTCTGAGGGAGGCCTGGATTTGAACGGAGACAAAGGCGCTATGATCATTCCTGCTTCTTATTATTTTGATTATCTCAAGGATGTCACGATCAGTATGTGGATCAAGCCCCATTCTTTCGGTGACAGGAGAAAAATCTTTGCGAGGCATGACACAGATAACCTCAAGCAGCTTCTTTTTCTTGGTGAAAATCAGGGCCGAATCTATTTTGGGCTGGGGGATGGAAAGAAATACCAGCTTTTCTACTGTGATAATTCATTGAAGTTAGGGGAATGGCAGCATATCGTTGTGACATATCAGTATGAAACAAACATTGTTCGTCTTTATGTTAATGGAACTCTCTCAAAAGAAGAAATATCAAAAAATCATTTTGCCGGTCTTGCTGATCTCGATACAACTGTAGGAGCCGATTACAAAGGTAAAGAAGCTTTTTTTGACGGAACATTAGATGATTTGAGAATCTATGCTTCTTTCTTTAATCCGGAAGAAATCCAGACACTTTATAAGAAATCCCTATCTTTAAAAGTTGAGAAAAAACCGTCTGAGGTGGCCATGGTCACTCCGCCTGAAATCAAGGCCGTAGAACCTTCCCCTGGTTTAGAATCAGTTCCCCTTCCCCCAGCATCTGTCGCTGTCAAGGCAGAGGAAAAACCGGCAGTTCAGGAGGCAAAACCAGCTGTCACACCGCCGGTTTCGTTGGCGGAGTCTCCTTCTACTGAAGAAATAAAAAAGCCAGTTTCAGAGCGCGTTTCGCCTTCGGTTCCAGACTCAAAATCTATCGTTAGTTCAACCCCTACAGCGTCCATACCTAAAATGACTGTTCCACCAACTCAGGAAGGGCGGCTTCAAACAGAAGTCAATGCCCCGCTCACCGTTTCCACTGAGACGAAGGATTCCGATATTCCCGCATCTTCATTCAAAGTTGACGTGTCTTCTGCTACGGACCTAGAAATGCGGCCTTCAAGTTCAATGATAACAGACACAAAAACACTTTCAAGCCCTGTAAAAAAGTCTGTTCCAGACAGACCAGACAGACCAGACAGAATACAGGAGAAGACCCCATCATCGCCAGTGGAGGAAGATCATGCTGTTGCTGATCTTTCAGATTCCCAGAAAGAACTTGAACAAAAAATTTTGAATCAAAAACGGGTGATGCAGTCTGAAATGAAGCTGCGTTTAAAGAATTATCATGAATTGAAACCTATCTTTAAGCTTCCATCCAAACTCAATAAAATCCCTTTTTATAAATCACATCATTTATTTGTCCATTATGATTTTGAAACTTCGGATTATCAGTCCATGAATGATGAATTCAACAGCGGCGTTGTATTCAGCATGGAAACATCGCATCATGATCATGCCATGCCGGGAATTCTTGGTTTGGGACTTTATATAAAGCCGTATGACAGTGTTTTCTTTTCTCAGATTGAACTAAGAATGCCGCGTGTTTTTGGTATGGAGTTTTCGTTATATCCGATGGATCTGAGCCCTTTAACAAAAATGGCCTTCCTTACTTTTATGACGGAAGATAAGAAAGAAATAGCTCAGTTCTATATGCATGGCGATCGTCTGATTTTGAATGTTCCCGACAAGAATACCGTCTACGATACTCAACTTCTATTTATTGAGAAAGCCTGGCAGAATGTGGTGATTTCTTATGATTCCGAATCCAAATCTTTTTACTTCATGAAGAACAATCGCCTCCTGAAAGCCATCCCTTTCCCGCAACTTTTTCCTTCCCGTTTCTCGCTTTGTGTTGGGAAATGGCAAAACAGGCTTACCACTGAATTCATCCTGGATGAAATGAAATTTTACCGTTATGCTTTTAAAGAGGAGACGGATTTTCCGACTCCTCCGCAAAATCCTGTCATGATGATCCAGGAAGGGAAGAAGATCAAAGGTTCTGAATTCAATGTTCTTCTGTTTTGCGAAAATGCCACGGAATTCATGGTCTGTTATCATCCGGAATTCGTAGGCGGAAAATGGGAGCCTTATAAACATCAAGTGCCCCTTAAAACAAAAATGGAGGGGGGCGATCAGACTCTTTACTGTAAATTTAAAAACCGGTTCAATCTAGAAAGCCAGTCTGTTTCTGTTACCTACTCATGGGAGGGGGAAGATCATTCCAAGATTCAATTTATTAATCCATTGCGTGATTCTTCAATTCCGGGGAAAAGATGACTTATGATAAGAATATTTAATAAATTGTCTTTTATCGTGCCGCTAGCATTGGGCGTTTCCCTCATTTATTTTTTTACCATGCTTTGCGGAAAATATTTTATTCTGAATCAGGATTTTTCTGTTTCTGAAAAAATATTTCGCATTGCCAATGAAAAAAAAGGCTATCTCATTTCGCTTCTCGAAAATAAGAAATTCGATAAGGCCTACGATTGGATTCAGAAGAATCCTGATCCTGAATTAGAAGGAATATACGCCTGGGCAACAGGCGATTACGTCGGAGCCTATGAAAAATTCAACCGATCCGGGAACAGCCGTTATCTGGCCTATGTTTTTTTTGTGAGAGAAGAACTGGCTAAAGCCAGGGAACTGGCGAAAAAGAATAACGAAAAAAAATTGTTATCATATCTTTTTCTAAAGGAAGGAAAATATAAGGAAGCTGCCCAGTATTTCATTCAATCACGCGATTATCTGGCACTGTTTTCCCTGTTTTTAAAATTAAAAAATTATCCTACTGCTCTTTATTATCTGACCAGAGTTAAAACAGGCGAAACGTCTTCTTTGGCTGACTTGATTCAAAGCAAGGAAAAATGGTCAAAGGAGATTCCTGAAAAGGATAGAGAGTCCGGGGCTCTCCTTTTACAGGGGGATATTCAGAAGGCTTTGCAGAGAATTTCTTTCAATAAAGACACGGCCTTATTACCTGTTGTTTCTTTTCTGGAAGGAGATTGGGAGAATTTTATTTCCTCACCCGTTTCTTTTCAGCAGAAAAGCATTTTTCTTGATTCTCTGACTATCCGGATCATGCCTGAGGATTTTTCACCGCTTTTAAATGAATTGTCAAACCGTTTTGAACAGTTGAAGGTGTTCTATTTCCTGCCGGATAATCTGGAAAGAATTGATTATAAGACGGCCCCTATTTATTATTTACTCGAGTTCGGACTTGGATTTTTGATTGTTTTTTTTCTGGTATCTTTATTTTACCTTTACAAAAAATACACAGCTAATCAGGTGATAGAAAGACAGAAAGAATTAGAAAAAATGGATGCCCTTTCTATTGCCAGAAGCAGGGAAATGGAAGCAAAGAAAAAGCGGGATAAGACCGAGTTGAACGTATCTTCTTTCGTCACCTTGAATATTCAGCTTGAAGTGCTGGATGCTGCTTACACTAAATTAGGTCTGCGTGTAGACACGAAAAGTCTGGCGGAACAGATTGAAAAAACAAAAATACCTAATATTTCATATAAGGTGTATAAGATTTCTGACAGTTACGGCCTTCGTGTGAAAATGCTGTCCGTTCAGGCCTCTGATTTGATTGCCCAAAAACAGGAAGGCGTGGTTTTGCTGGTACTTAAAGGAGATCTTTTGGCGATGTTAAAAAATGCGGATAATGATAATGCATATCTTCAGTTTTCACAAAAAGATTCGAGAAAAGTTCCTTATTCGGCGTTAAAATTGAGCTGGGAAGGGAACATCATTATTTTAAATATGGTTTGATTATGACTGATCCTACACCACAACGCGGTTTATTGCATTTCAGCTTAAAAGGCAATTTTTTGATTTTGCTGCTGCTGACTCTGAATTTATTTATGGTGTTTATCTATTATAATGAGCCTTTTTATCTGCCAAAAACAGTCAACCTGTCTCTGAATAATGAAATGTTGATGGAAGGAATACTGGTCCCTCAGATCCAAGAGGGAATCCAAACCGGCTTGCTCATCATGAACCCTGCAGGAGACTTTTATCAAGCTAAAGAGGAAAAACAGAAATGGATCAAGGAGAATCCGCTATATTATTGCTTTCCTTCCGCGAAGCTGAGATATGAAATGACTTTTTTTACATTAAAAACAAAAAATCGAAACATCCATAAAAGCGGTACAGTTATCGTGGATACACTCTATCCCGGCAGGGCTTCATTTGGATACGGCATCTTAGATACGATAGAGGAAATGATCCTGGAATCCGATTCCATCTGCTATTTGTTGAACGGTCCTCAACTCATAGAAAAATTCTGCCAGGAATCCGATTCGAAAATCTGGATTCCTGCTCATCAACCAGTAGGTCAATTAATAAAAGAAGGTCGAACATATATTTACACCGGGCCTGACTGTACAAAGAAAAAATTTGAGTTATGGAAGAATGGAATTTACCGGCTTGTTCAGCATTTTGACGACATGGGAAATGCTCTGTATTATGAGTATGAAAAAGGGAAACCGGTTGTAATTCAAAATAATTTTAACGAAAAAATCACGATTCAATGGAATGAACAAGGAAGCATCAGTTCTCTTCAGAATCCAGAAAGTCAATATCGATTCGAGTATGATGGAGACAATGCTCTCTCTGCCATTCGTTCCGATAATAAAGAGGTCATTTTTAGTGTTCAGAGAAATCATCCTCTGTTCCCTCACCGGATCACGCATCTTTCTTTTCCTTCCCATGAAATAGAATTGAAATACGGTCTGATGGGAAAATTGTGTTCCGTTTCGGAGAAAAATCATTTCTTTAGTATTTCTTTTGGAAAAAACATCATCAAATTGAACCGGGACGGCAATAATTTCTGGATAGAGAACATAGATCCGTTTCACTATACACTCAATAAAACCGGTGAAAAGCTGGATTACACATTTGATGAAAAAGGCAGGATTCTGGTTTTCACCAATAATAAGGATGCTGATATTTCCTTTGAATATGATTCAAAAGGTAATTTAATCTCAAAGAAAATCGGCAAGGATTTCTATCAGTTCACTTACGATGAAACATGGAACATATTAAATAAAGTGATTCTGAACGGAATTCCCGTTCTTGAAAAAAACATTAAAAACGGGCTGGTCATCTCTGAAAACAGGGAAGCAGGCAGTGTGGATTTTATTCGTGACAGCCAGGGAAATATTCACCAGATCAAGGTTGGAAATAATGATCAGTATACTCTGGAAAGAAATGCCAAAGGCCTGATCACATGCGTGCGGCATCCTTCAGGTCAAAAGTCTTATTTTTCCTGGAAAAACAGCAAATTGATGCAGGCGCGTGATTATTTTAATTCCATCTATAAGCTGAATTATGATGAAAAAGGCGATCTTTTTGAATTGATTTTTCCCAACGGCAGGACGTATTTCGATCTCAAAACGTTTTCTTCCTCTTCCAGTGATTTGCCCTGTTTTTCCCGTAAATTGAAGGCTGAAAAAGTAAACTATGATAACCGTACCCTTGATTTGCGTTCTAACCAGGGTGGGATTTTATCAGCGGAACTGGACGAACTGCGTCGTATTGTTGCCATCACAAACCGTGGCTCTTTCAATAGAAAATACTCTTATGGCTCATCAGGGCAGCTTTATTCGATCAGGTTGGATCAGAATTCCGTAGTCTATTTCAATCGAGAGGGACGTATGAGTGATTTTGTCGCTTCCGATGGAGTTTGCGGAAAAATAGAATATGTCCCGCATAGTAATTTATTGAAAAGTTCTGCCGTCGAGAAGGATTTGCGTACTTACGAATATGATCATCAGGGACGCTTGACCGATATGAACATCAATATGGTGATGAAATATCATTTCAAGTATGCTCCGGATTCTTCAAAAATATATTTCATTCAATACAGTGACGGAACAAAAACTTCCTATCAGTACAACAAAACAGGAAAATTAGAATCCGTCCAATATCAGAATTCCAATCCTGTGCGGTTCCGGTACCAGGAACAAGAACAGAACGTTGAGGTTTGTTTTCCTAACGGAATTTTTCAAAATGAAGGACATGATGAAGATGGTCGTTTGACTACATTGTCGATTACAGACAATGCCGGAGTAGCACTTCGGGAATGCAATTTTTATTATAAGGATGGAAAAATAGTGGCCGGAAGCGATGACGGTAAAGTGATTCAACTTAAATATGATTCCCATGATCATATTTCCGAATACACGATTCAGTCTGTGGATTCTATTCAATATAAATTGACCGACACTGGAACGGTCACCGGCATGGATAAGATGAACAATACCAGTATCCAGTATGAATATGATGCTATGAATAATAATTTTTCCATGCTGGACAGCTCAAGACAGAATCCGATCAATTCCATTTGTGTTCAGGGTAAGATCAGTTTGGGAAAATTTAATTTCATGGAAATCAACGGCGTAGGGCAAATGCTGCATGAATCATCCTCATTTTCTTTTGATAATTATCCGATCACACCCGGCCCCAACCGTTTTTCTTTTAAAGGAATGTTGACTTCCGGCAGCACTATTAACGATGTGCTCGTTTTCAATGTGCATCCCAAGGCTTGCGAAATCTTTCAATTTAATTCTTCAAATTGTCTGCAATACTTGTGTTCAGAAGGCTCATACGAGGAATATGAGTGGACATCCTTCAAACAGCTGAAAACTTTTAAAAATAAAAAGGGCGAGATTTACACTTACCAGTATTTACCCAATGGAAACCGCGCTTCAATGATCTATGATAACCGGACGTCGCTTTTTGTTTATGATCCGTATGGAAACCTGATTGAAGTGATTTCATCCACGGGAAAAAGTCTGGTCAAATACATTTATGACTATCAAAGAAATGTGTTGCTTTTTTCCTATGATGGAAAAGAATTGCGTTATTATCATACGGACGCTTTTGGTTCGGTCATCAATATCAGCAATCCTGCCGGCGTGATCACAGCTAAATATGTTTATTCACCTTATGGTCAGATCCTGTCTCAAAAGGAACAAATCAATGATAACAACGTCGGATTTTTAGGAATGATTCGGGACAGTGAAACATCGCTGTATTATTCTCATGGGGGCTATTATGACGCGGATCATATCCTTTTTTATCCCAATGCCTATGCTTTTTTTGGTTCGGACAATACCAGCAACCCAATGGATATCAATACTCACATCCTTCCTTTAAAGATTCAAATCCTGCCTCTTCAAAATACCTTGCTAGAACCGTTGAATATACCTTACGATATTTCATTCAATCAGGAATTTCAATGGTTAGACTACCTCAAAGATATAGAGGATATTTCTTCATTTATTCCCCTTGTAACCCATTTGACTCAACAGGAAGCCATCTCATAGGGAATCCATTCAATCCTGCCGGCAGAACCCGGTGTATAAAATGGGAATCTCTCCATCACGGATTATTTATATATGCAATCAAGGATCAAGAAAAAAATACTGTTTATCTTCCATCAGAAGGTGGTTGTTTCTTGGATTTATTAAATGCCCCAAAAATCATTTCTGTTTTTATTGAAAAATTTTCTTGTCAGGCTGGTGCGCCTGTCTCTTCAATTAAGATATAACTGGGAAATCATAGGATTAGACAGCGTTTTGTCCCGGGGGAATAAACGCATCCTGTTCCTTTCCAATCATCCGGCCTTGATAGACCCTGTACTGATGTTTTGTCATCTGTACGCTGATTTTGTTCCCAGGACCCTGGCGGATGAATATCAAATCAACCGCCCTGTGATCCGTTCGTTCGCCAGATGGTACGGAGTCAGAACGCTTCCTAATCTAGAAAGAGGAGGAGTCGCCGGCTTCACAAAAGAAATTCTCGCCACGACTATTGAAGGATTGAAACAAGGAGAAAATCTGCTTCTTTATCCAGCCGGACATCTCAAACGCACTTCTCTGGAAACTCTTGGCGCCGCCAGCGCAGTGGAAACGATACTCAAAGAAGTCCCTGAAATAAGAATCGTGCTAGTCAGACAAAATGGATTATGGGGAAGCAGTTTCAGCTACGGTTATTATCCTGACCGGACCGCACCCAAATTCGGACGAAGCGCATTCAAAGGCTTCCAATATCTGTTGCTGAACGCTTTTTTTTTCATGCCCCGGAGAAAATTACTTTATGAGTTTCTGGAGCCGTCAGATTTTCCTAGGGGAGCGGACCGTTTGGAAGTCAATCATTATATTGAAGATTATTTTAATAGCGGGGCATGGAAAAATACGTATGTGTCCTATTTTTTTTGGGAAAAGGAACCAATGAGGGAACTGCCCGAACCAACCTGTCTCTGCATGAAAGGAGACGTAACAAAAGTGCCCCAGGCCACATGCCAGATTGTGTTCGAAGAACTGGAACGAATGTCTGGAAAAAAACAGTTTGATGATCAAGATCAATTATCATCTGATCTCGGTTTGGACAGTTTGAACATCGCGGAACTGGTTTCCTGGATAGAAAAGGAATTCGGATTTTCCGTGGGGACACCTGATGCATTGAAATCCGTTCAGGATGTACTGCTTGCGGCCTCGGGAAAAGGCATTTCTGTTCTGAAGGCCGATATCAAAACGCCGGCTAAAAAATGGTTTGAGGATGTCACTTCCACGGAACGATTGAATATGCCTGATGAAGAAACCATCACAAGTGCCTTTTTGGAAAAAGCGCTGAAGAATCCCGGTCAAATGATATTTTCTGACCTCATTACCGGTGAAAAAAAATTTTCTGAAATTCTTATAGGAATCAATATTTTGGCGCCTGTCATAGGCAAATTAGAAGGAAGCTATATAGGCCTCATGACCCCTGCCTCAGTTGGAAGTGTTATCTTTTATTTGAGTTGTCTGTTTGGCGGAAAAATACCGGTCATGATTAATTGGACTACAGGAATCAGGAACCTCAACCATTCTCTCGATCTGCTTGGAGTCAAAAAAGTTCTGACAGCCAAATCACTTGTGACTAAATTGAATTCACAGGGAATTAGTCTCGAAGCGTTGCAGGATCGTTTTATTTTTGTTGAGGATTTGATCGGATCCATCACCTGGAAACAAAAAATCAGAGCCATTCTTCAATACAAACTGGCCAGATGTTCTCATCTTCGCTCATCTGTTGTGCCTGAAACGGCAGCAGTCCTGTTTACCAGCGGATCAGAAAGCCTGCCCAAAGCAGTTCCGTTGTCCCATCAAAATATATTAACCAATATCAGAGATATGCTTAAACTGGGGAAATTCAACCGTTCAGATGTCTTGATGGGGATGCTGCCGCCTTTTCATTCTTTCGGTCTGACGGTCACTCTGATTTTACCGCTTTGTCTTGGACTGCGAACAGTGTTTCATTCGAATCCAATGGAATCCGCTATTTTAGCTGGGCTCATTGATAATTTTAAAGCGACCATCCTTGCCGGTACTCCTACTTTTCTTTCGGGTATTGTGAGGGTTTCCAGACAGGATCAATTGAGTTCCTTGAAATTTGCTGTAACAGGGGCTGAGAAATGCCCTGAGCATCTGTATCAAGCATTGAAGATTCTGTGTCCAGCCATGAAAATAGTCGAAGGTTACGGGATTACGGAATGTTCTCCGGTTGTTTCTATGAATGATTTTCTTGATCCAGTTTCCTATTCAATCGGTCACGTTCTTTCCTCTATTGAATTTGTTATTTTAGATATGGATTCAAATCAAGAAGTTGAACCGGGAGAAACAGGAATGCTCCTGGTGCGCGGGCCCAGTATTTTCAAAGGTTATTTGAACTATACGGGCGATTCCCCATTTGTTGAATGGGGTGATAAAGCATGGTACCGCACTGGCGATTTAGTCAGACAAAATCAAGAGGGTATTTTGTTTTTTCAGGGAAGACTGAATCGATTTGTGAAATTGGGAGGGGAAATGATTTCTCTTCCAGCCATTGAGTCGGTATTGATTCCCCGTTTTACTTCCGAAAAAGACGAAGGTTCTGTGATTGCCGTTGAAGCGTCACCGGATTTAGAACATCCTGAACTGATCCTTTTTACCGTCAAGGAAGCGGACCGTGCCCAGGTGAATGAATGGATCCGCCAGTCAGGATTGGGTCCGATTAACCATATCCGCCGTATCATTAAATTGGACTCCATTCCAGTACTGGGCTCAGGTAAAACAGACTACCGAGCCTTGAAGGAAAAAATATAAGAACGGATTCTGAATTAAAAAAGTATTAGCTTCATCTGTCTGTTTCGTGATATGAATTCCTTATTATTTTTGATTGTTATGAATTCAAAAGTGATCATCAAAAGCGTGGAAGGCTCCTTGGCAGGACAGGAGTTTGAATTCAATGAACCTGTCATCTGCATGATCGGTCGTGCGGAAGATTGCCGGATAGTCCTTCCAGATTCCAGTGAAAATAAAGGTGTTTCCAGGCACCATTGCCTTTTGGATATCGTTCCTCCCAAAATTCATGTAAGGGACTTAGGCAGCAGCAACGGAACCTGGATCAATGAGATGAATATTGCCTCCTTGTCTGATCTAAAAAATGGTCCGGCCCGGAATCATACTCAGAGGGATTCAGTTTTAAAGGACGGGGATAGGTTTCGGGTCGGCAAGAACCTGTTTGAAATTCATATTTTTTCCTTTTTTGGGGAAATGGATCATCCTGGCACTGCACATCTGGAAAAATCCGAGGCTTTTGTACAAACATTCGTAGATTCAATTCCTTCGTCTGTTTCAGAAAAAGCGGATTTTTTTAACTCACCCTGCGGATACTGCGGAAAGGATTTATCTTACTGGATCCATGTGAAAAAAGAAGACAAAGCTGTTTGTCCTGCCTGTCAGAATAATCCTGTCCAGATAGCCAGGTTTTTAACAGAAGAGGCAGGCGAGAAAACACTTGCTTCAATCCAGGGATATACCGTTAAAAAAATTCTGGGTGAAGGAGGAATGGGAGTGATTTTTCTTCTTCAGCATAAAAGAGAAAAGGATCGATTGTTAGTACTCAAATTGATGAAACCCCATATCAGTTCGGATGAAATATCCAGAAAACGATTTATTCGTGAATGCTGGATCACTCAGTTTTTAAAACATCCCAATATTGTTCGGCAATATGATCATACCTGCTATGAAGGATATGTTTTTTTTACTTTGGAATATTGCAATTTGGGGGATGTCCAGCAATGGATGAATGAAAATACGGGTTCTCTTCCTGTCATGGAGTCGGTTCAAGTTATTTCACAGGCCTTGGACGGTCTTCATTATGGCCATACGTTTGAATTCGATTATCCTTCTGATGAGGGGACTCTTATCCAGGTTCGCGGATTGGTTCACAGGGACATAAAACCGTCCAATATTCTGCTTTGCGGAACAACGACAAATAGAATAGCCAAACTCGCTGATTTTGGGCTGGCTAAAGCCTTGAATCAAGCCGGGCTCAGCAATTGCACCAAAACAGGATCATCCGCAGGAACTCCGGCTTTTGTTTCCAGAAAACAACTTTTAGATTTTAAACATGCCTCTGTCCAGTCGGACATTTGGTCTTTAGCTGCCTCACTGTATTTCATGATTTGCGGAGCATATCCGAGGGATTTCCCTGAAAATATGGATCCTTTTCTTGTTGTGGCTGAAACCGAACCATTGTCCATACTCAAGAGGAATCCGGCTGTTCCTGTTTCTTTAGCCAAGGTGATTGATGCGGCTTTAAGGGATACAGGTGAGAGTGCTTTTTCCTCTGCTTTGGATTTCAAAAAAGCGCTTGAGGAAGCTTTCTAACATAAGGGCTGTCCGTTCATACTACTTTTTCGGCATTTCTTTTTTGGAAATGAAATCAGAATTCAGAAGAGAGAATACAAAATCTTTTCACATTATTTGGTTTGAACGGCAGACGCTCACTGAAAAAATATTCGAACTGTTCAATCCTGTTTTTTTTCATGCAGTTGAATGCTTGATACTTGCTTTTTGACTTTTGATTTTTCATGGAATAATCTATCCTATCTATAGTATTGTTTTATTGAGGACCGGTGATGATCCATCATGAGTGAACCCTCTCCCGATATCAAGACAGATGAAATCGGTTTCTGTATCATGGAAACCAGGATGGCCAGAAAGATGAAATTGGATGACTTGGCTAAGAAAACCTCTCTTTCTGTCCGTTACATCGACATGGTTGAAAAGGGCATGCTTCTTCCTTCCGTCGGAAAATTAAAGCGGATTGCGTATATACTGGGTCTTGATATAGACCCTTTTATTCAGGCGTTAGGAGCCGGTGTTCCTGTAAAAAAAACGACAAAAAAAGAAGTGGGGAAAAAGCGGGAAATAGAGGAAGAAAACGCTCATTCTTTTTCCGGGAAAATTCCTGATTTATCAAAAAAAAAGGAATCGCCAGTTCAGCGGGTTTCGATGGAAGGAGTTGCTGTTAAAAGAAAACTGGTCCAGACTGAAGATAGAAACATTGAACGCAGGCAGTTTACCCGGTTTCATGCGGATTTTTATTCTGAGTGTGATATAGAAGGTGAAAAGATTTTTATCACCTTTGTGGATATCTCTCAAGGAGGATTGAGGATCCTTTTGACCAAATATTTCCCTCCTGATATCCGGCTCCAGTTAAAAATCAACACGTTTGATAATATTTTATCCATGCTAACTCGGATTGTGTGGATTCAAAAATTGGATTTGCCGGGCAATCAATTTCAGGCAGGCCTGGAAATACTTTCCATTTCTGAAGATGACCGAATCAAATATCACGAACTCATTCAGGGTAAACTGAAGGCGATTGATGAATGAAAGAGGAAACATTTGTTGAAAACAGCCGGCCTAGCGTCATTCAGCATGCAGAATGGCGAAAGGGGGATGTCGTTTTAAATTTATATGAAGTCAGGGAGATTCTTGGTGAAGGGGGGATGGGAAAGGTTTACAAGGTTTGGCATAGAAATTGGAACCGTTTTCTGGCTGTGAAAACTCCCAAATGGGAAATATTCGAGAATCCGGATTTTAAGAAGGGTTTTATTCTAGAGGCAGAAACGTGGGTCAATCTGGACCTTCATTCCAATGTGGTCACTTGTTACTATGTCAGTGAAATCAACAATATTCCAAGGATTTTCATTGAGTATCTGGAAGGGGGGACGCTGAAGGATTGGATCCGTCATGATGATAAAAAGAAAAATCTTTACCTGGCCAGTCCTGATGCCACCCTGGAAAAAATCATTGATATTGCTATTCAAGCAGGTTGGGGGCTTTTACATGCTCACCAGCACCAGATCGTTCATCAGGATATGAAACCTGAAAATATTCTGATGACTCCGGAAGGAACGGCTAAAGTGACGGATTTCGGTCTGACCAGGGCAGCCAAGATCCATATTGATAGAATTGATTCATCAGAAGGTAAAAGCGTACTGGCGACATTCGGGGGTATGACCCCTTCTTATTGTTCGCCTGAACAGTCCAGAAGGGAAAAAGTGACCCGCCGGTCTGACCTTTGGAGCTGGGCCGTGACGGTTCTTGAAATGTTTGTTGGTGGTGTTGAATGGCCTTCAGGCACTTTGGCAGGCAAGGTGCTTGAAATCAAACTTGCATCCAATTCTTTTCTTATTCCCATGCCGGATTTATTGGCCGGTTTATTAAAACGTTGTTTCAAGATTAATCCGGATGAACGCCCTCATTCGATGGAGGAGGTAGTGAAAGAACTGAGGGATATATACATCAAATTATTTCATAAATCTTATCCGAGAAATCAGCCGGGCAGGATTCAGGCAAAATCCGATATGCTGAACAATCGGGCTCTTTCCATGATTGATATGGGTAAAATCAAGGAGGCGGAATATTTTTTTCAGGAATCTTTAAAAGTCAATCCCCATCATCCTGAAACAATTTATAACATGGGATTGCTGCATTATTACTCAAAGGATGTCCCGCTGACAGCACTCATGAGCGACGTTAGTGAAGCGACGCTGGCGCCGGCATCTAAACCCTGGATCAAAGAGTATCTGTTCGGTCTGATTTGCATGGAAGAAAATGAAATGGAAGCGGCAAAAGATCATTTGCATGCCGCTGTCCGTTTGGGGGGAGGAAGAGAGATCCGGGAGGCTTTGCATTTTCTGGAAAAGCAAATAGTAAGGAAATCCGGTTCGGCTGTTGTCTATCAGACTGGAAATGATTCGATTCAATCCTTGTGTTTTTTTCCTGATGGAACGAAGGCCTTGAGCGGGAATATGGATGGATCACTCATGGTCTGGGATCTTTTTACCGACAAGGCTCCGATGAGATGGGAGGGGCATCAGGCTCAGATTTCCGTCATACTAATACACGGTCCATATGCGGTCACAGGAAGTTATGATCATACCATCCGTATCTGGGATTGGGCTTCCGGTAAATGCGTCCAAGTTTTGAAAGGACATTCAGGCCCTGTTCTTTGTCTGAGTGTAAGCAAGAACATGCAATATCTTCTTTCAGGAAGTGCGGACAGGACCCTTCGGTTATGGGAGATAAAAACCGGAACAAATTTAAAGGTTTTTAGCGGGCATAAACATTGGGTGCTTTATGTCAAGTTGTATGAGGACTTTTTTTATTGTTGTTCAGGAAGCTTGGACGGGATATTTCATGTATGGGATGTGAAATCAGGGAAAATAGTCCATGATATAAATTTATCTGTCCCATGGGTGTATTCGATGGATGTCACCTCCGACAAAAGGACTGCCACCGTTGCAGGATGGGATCAACAGATTCAATTATGGGAAATTGAAAAGGGAGAGCGTTATCAGGTTCTGACCGGACATGAGGATCGGATAAACTGTGTGTCTGTCAGTCATGACAATAAATGGTGTGTTTCCGGAAGCAATGATAAAACCATAAGGTTATGGAACCTCCTGAATGGGAAATGTGTTCAGGTTCTTGAGGGACATTTGGAGAGAGTGACATGCGTTGCCTGGAATCCGGCTAATAATATGATTCTTTCCGGAGGCCCCGATCATACAATGAGATTATGGGACCTTTCTTTTTTCAGTTCTTCTGTTGTGAAAATGCGTGCTCCTTATGTGTTTTGTCCTGCCATAGATCCCGAACACATTAAACGGGCTCAGACAAAATTTGTGAATACTCTTTATCATGCCAAATCTCTTTCGGAAGAAGGAAAGCTCGATGAAGCCTTGCGTCTGATTGAGGACGCCAGGCGTTCTACCGGTTATGAAAGAGACATGGAGACGTTGTGCCTCCGTGTGATAATGGGATTTAAAACCCGCAGGGCTTTGCTGGACCACATCTGGAAGCTTTTTGAATGGGAAGGACATCAGGATAAAATAAGTGTCGTTCGTATCGTGAAAGACGGTCGATATGTGATTTCGGGTTCATTAGATAAAAAAATCTGTATCTGGGATACGGGAACCGGACAATGTGTAACAACCTGCAGCGGACATAGTGGGGAGATCATATCCGTGGATATCACGAAGGATCTGCGATATTTTTTATCCTGCAGTACGGATAAAACCATGCGTCTATGGGATTTTTATAAAGGGGAAATGATACGGGAATGGATTTCTCATGCAGGGGGCTTCACATTCGCCGTGTTTAGTCATGACGGTATGTTGGTTGCTTCGTCAGGTTATGACCGAATATTGAGGGTATGGCATAGGTTATCCGGTCAGGAATTGCTTCATCTGTCCGGACACACTGATAACGTCAGTTCAGTCGTTTTTAGTCCGGATAACCGGTTCTTATTATCCTGCGGGTGGGATGCGGCATTGTATCTGTGGGATATCAGGCAGGGGAAATCTATTCGTTCTTTCCGAGGACATACGGATTACATTCACATGGCGTCTTTTAATCTGGATGGTTCATTGGCCGTTTCTTCATCGGCGGACAAAACCGTTCGGGTTTGGGACGTTGAATCAGGGGGATGCCTGCAGGTCTTTGATAATCATTCTGAATCCGTGAATATCATTCGTTTTACAGCCGACGGCAGATTCATCGTATCCGCCTCCTCCGATAAAACATTGCGTTTTTGGAGTGTCGAATCAGGTCAATGCGTTTTTGCCCAACAGGGTGAAGAACCGTTTTATGCTATGGATTTAAGCCAGGATGGACGTTTTTTAGTGACCGCTCATTCAAAGGTGCTTCAATTATATGAATTAGACTGGTCATTTGTTGCCGTAAATGAAGGTCAAGAAGAAGAGGTTGAAAAAAAATTGGATAGTCAACTCAGGATTTTTTTAATCAATCATACGGATTATTTATTTCAACCGGAAAAGGACCAACATTTATCAAAGGAGCAAATAGTATCCGCTTTGATTCGTCAGGACCATGCGCACTGGAATGATAAGGACTTTAAACAGTTATTGATAGACCTCTCGTCTTATGGTCTAGGCTGGGTCAATCCTGAAAAGGTATCTCTACGATTAGATGAGCTTAATAAACAGATGAAATAAGCCAGGGAGTTCAGGAGGAATAAAGCATCACGGTTAGGATGCGTAAAAAGATTTAAATCCGTTGTTCAGTTTTGTCTTAATGATTCGGATTATTTCCAGCAACTTGATAAAATTTATCCATAAAATCTTTGATATCAAATGGTTTGATAATGAATTCATCTGCTCCCAGGGTCATGGATTTTTCCTGGATCTCTGCAGTTGAATAGGCCGTCATGAGAATGACTTTAGTTTTATGTTCGGATGCGGACTGCAGATTTCGTATTTCCTGAAGAAGTTCGGTACCGGTTAATTTTGGCATTCTGATGTCGGAAATAACGATTGAATAAAAATGCTGTTTTATTTTTTCGAGTGCCTCAAAACCGTCTTTTGCCGTTTCACAGGAAAGACCATGAAGTTCAAAAAGTTGGGTAATCAGTTCGAGTAAAATCGTGTCGTCATCTACAACAAGAATATCCATTGCCTCTCCTAAAGAAAGATTATCTTAAAACAGATTTTTGTAAAAGTATAAATTTATCAACGTGTTGATATGAATTGATCTAACAAAATGGACAACATTGATTTTACATAATAGGAAAGAATTGAAAAAACGGATGAGATATTTGTTCGTCCATTTATCGACAAGTGCTTATGAAACATTTTGCTCTGGCATAGGATGACATTTACAATAGATACAGATTAGATGTATTTAACTGCTTTTTGTTCTGCCTGAATAATGCGACCGATGACTGCGGATCCAGGAAAATTTTCTCGGCAAAGTTTGAGACACAACTCACTCTCTTCCTGAGAAACCGCCAACACCATTCCGACTCCCATATTGAAAACCTTCATCATCTCCATGAGTTCAACCCCTCCCCATTTTTGGAGGCAATGAAAAATTGGCAATACTTGAATGGAACTGATCTTGATTTCCGCTCCAATACCTTTTGGGAAAATCCTGGGCAGATTATCCGTGATTCCACCCCCGGTAATATGGGCCATGCCTTTGATATCCACCTGATCAAAAAGACCGTACATGAGGGGTCCGAAACAACGGTGGGGAACCAGAAGGGCTTCACCGATACTACACTCCAGTTCTTCCACATAGGAGTCCACCTTAAGATTCTTTATATCGAAAACAATCTTTCTGGCCAGCGAATATCCGTTGGTATGGAGTCCGTTCGATGGCAGGGAGATGAGAACATCTCCATGGACCAATCTGTCGCCGGTGATGATTTTTTCTTTTTCAACCACTCCCGTGATAGAGCCGACGAGATCGTATTCATCGTCCTTATACATGCCGGGCATTTCCGCTGTTTCACCACCGATCAGTTCACAGTTGGCATCTTTGCATGCCTGGAACATGCCCTTGACGACCTGTTCCATGCAATCAGCGTCAAGCCTGCCGGTACCGATGTAATCGGTAAAATATAACGGTTTCGCACCCTGGACTAAAATGTCATTGACGCAATGATTGACGATATCCATGCCCACGCTATCGTGTTTTTTCATCATTCGTGCAATATTCAGTTTGGTTCCCACACCGTCGATGGAAGTAACCAGTACCGGGTGTTTCATGCCAAGGCTGGAAATATCAAAAAGGCCGCCGAATCCGCCGATGCCTTTCATGAGCTCTGGTCTATGCCAGGAAGATACGATTTTTTTTATTTTTGAAACGAAACGGGACCCTTCATCAATATTGACCCCGCATTCCTTGTACGAGAGGGATTGTACATCAGGATTTATTTTTGTTTTCATGCTTTTCCTTATTTTGATTAAACCGGGTATGCCGCCATCCGGTTTTCTTAGCCCAAACTTTGACACTTCCGGAGATTTTCTAAGCATTCATTACACCACAGATGATTTGCCGCGAGAGTTCTGCCGCAATCAAATTCAAGGGATGTAATATTTTAATCCGCGAATTAAACAACTAACATAAATAATAATAAATTATGATGAATTTTTTGTTTAATAACAAGATTTTTACGGAGTCGTGCTGGACATTTTGACCAGAGAGTGATCACAATAGTAAATCATTTGATCTCATTAAAATCCGGATCAGTTTTATAGTGTAATTTCCTGGTATTTCCGCTGAGCATCCAAAGATAGTAAAAACGGCTGTCCGGGGGCGCTGAAACAGGATGAAAACCAAACGGGATAGCCAGACAATCATGGTTTTTTACCCGAAAACAGAAGTCCATTTTATGTTCCGGAGAATAAAGGCATTGCAATCCAAAACGGTTTTTCAGCTCAGTACGGTAATAATAGATTTCTTCCATTTTTGACTCCTGATTTAATTTAGAATGATCGTGCTTATGGGGCGGATAGCTGGACCACATGCCGGGTTTGGAAAGCGTCTCCCCAACAAGCAGATAATCTGCCTGGTGCGACTCAGAGAGGATATCCATGACGGTTCTTTGATGATGTTCTTGTCCTACCGTGCGGATCCGGACCTCTTTTTCAGGAACAAAGAATGGGAGAAGATTTTTTCTCCTTGGTTTGGATTTGGAGATGCACCATCCAACCTCAGTCTCGTTTTTAGCTTGAATAGACAAGGCATGGTCTGCCGGTATAAACATGCCGCTGGGCAAATCAGTAAATGGAGATGATCTTTTGGACTTGAAATGAACATCATTAATATGGAAGCTGGCTGACCCTTTGATCAGTACGATAAAGGATTCAGTCTTTTTGGGGGGAAGAGTGATTGTTTTCCCGGAAAGTATTTTGAACGCCATGAAATCAAGTTGTTTTACCCTGATATCAGGAATAAGCCATCGATGTATACAAAGTGTTGGTATCATGATAAAATTTGAATGTGCTATGTATAATTACACTATTTTCCGGGTAAAAATATAATCATAAGTTAAACATAACGCATTAAAAATAATAACTGATGAGTAAGAATTAAAAATCGAGAATTGAGTAGAAAAGATAAAAGAATCTGAATTTATAAAAAAGTAATGAATCCTATTTCTTTTGTTTTTTATTTTTCGGGATTTTTTATCTTATATTCTCGATTTTATTGCCATATCAACTATAAACAAATCCCTTTGGGGGATTCTCATATCAAGTCTCCACCTCTGCTGGAGGTAACGGACTGATCAATAATTAGTTATCAAGAATCTTATAAATAGGTCTTGTGCTTTATGCAGAAGTGGACTGAAAAAAGAAAAGAGATGGTGGAACAACAAATCCAAGCCAGGGGGATTTCAGATAAAAAAGTCCTGGAAGCGTTATTAAAAATTGAACGGCATATTTTTATTCCAGAAGGATCCCTGGAGGAGGCTTATGAGGATTATCCCGTTCCTATTGGATGCGGTCAGACGGTTTCCCAGCCTTATATTGTTGCTTTGATGACGGAATTACTTCAACTTTCAAAAAATGACAGGGTGTTGGAAATCGGGACTGGTGCAGGCTATCAGACGGCCGTTTTGGCTTCTCTCGTAAAGGAGGTATTTACCATGGAAATCATTCCTGAACTGGCTTCCTCTGCCGAAAAAAGATTGAAGGAATACGGCTATCACAATATTTTTTTCAGATGCTGTGACGGACACGCCGGATGGAAGGAACATGCTCCATATGAAAAAATCTGTGTCACGGCGGCTCCTGCAGAAATTCCTTCCTCGTTAGTGGAACAATTGGTTGTAGGCGGGAAAATGGTCATTCCGATCGGCACATGGACTCAGGAATTATTGCTCCTTGAAAAACAGGAACACCGAGTCATTACCAAAGAGACAATCGGAGTTCGGTTTGTTCCCATGGTGAAAGGCAAATAAAATTCACAGTAGTTTTTTTATGATAATCTTCATCAGGATGAATCATTTTTGAATGTTTTGCATGTTCAAATTCCGTTAATCTGCAGAACACCATGTCGAGTTATCAGATCCATCAATAGAAAAAAAAGATAAAAAAAGGGGAATGATGGTAATAAATGAGAAACAATAATCTCTTTTCCATTTTTTTTGTGGATAATCAACATGGAAATAAGGAATTCAGGCTTTTTATCTTTTTTTCATTTTTTTTAACTTGTTGCAAATAAATAAAATAGAACATCTTATCTCCATTACTTTCTTAAATTATTCGATAAGGAGCATCAGGATGATGAATCTCAGAACAAATTCCTGGATAGATGATTGACCGGTTCATCTCGGGAGATAAAATCTTGGTGAATGTTTTTATCATAGGAACGATACAAGTTGCTGTTGTAACTGATTTGCATCTGTCAGATCCTGTCCTGATTTTGACGTATTGAACAATGTATGAAGACCTGTTGAAAAACTAGACTTATTTTTGCAGATGTTTCCCAGAATTTTTGAAATGCATCCATTGGTCAATCACAAATGCCATCATGAATCCATGCCAGCAAATTAAAAAACTCGAGGCAACAGTGATGAAACGCAGTCGGCTCACTTCAGTTCCCTTTGTGAACAGATAGTGTTCACGCAGGGCGAATACAGGCAGATCACCCGTTTCCGGTGCTCCGAGACTGCCGCTGAAAAATAGGGTGACTGCAAAAAAGACAACAAAACAAGGAATCACGATCAACCAGAGCTTTTTGATGGCGAAAGGCCGTCTCTTGAACCCCTGGGTCATGGAGGTGACAATAAAAATAAGTCCGATTGCCACTATTCCGGACGCAATGGCATCGTGATCAAAAAACAACGTATACCGGCCAGGCTCCAGGTGAAAAGACTTAACATAATGAAAAGGTATAAGTTCGGCAGCATAAGACAATTCAAATGAACAGCATTTTAATATCGGTTCATTATAGAGGGACAACCCTGTGGATTCGTTTTTACATGTCCCATACTATCTGCTAGTTTGATAAAAATCAACTGGAGATAGTCATGTGAAAGAATTAGTAAGTTTAAGCCCTTTTTTGATTCTGCTCTATACACTGGGATTCACCCGGATCAGAGCCCATACTGCCACATTTGGAACGATGCTGATTACACAGATGATCGCTTTCTTCGTCATGAAAACGTCATTCAAGACCATCCTGTTATCTTCAATGGAGGGTCTGATTACAGCGATTGTGCCCATTATCTGGGTTATTTTTGCCGCTGTTTTTACTTATTTCATCAGTGTGGAAACAGGCGCCATGGATGAAATCAAGAGTTTTTTAATCCGTTTGTGTCCTGATTTAAATATTCAGGCTGTTCTGATCGCCTTTTGTTTCGGGGGATTTCTTGAGGCTGTTGCAGGATTCGGAACAGCCGTGGCGATCCCCACCGCCATGCTTATTTCCATCGGATTTGAACCGGTCCTGGCCGCTGTGATCTGCCTTGTGGCCAATTCTGTACCGGTAGCTTTTGGAGCTCTTGGAATTCCTGTTATCATTTTGGCTAACGTCACCGGTCTTGATCAAAACACTCTGACACATCATGTTGCTGTTCAGCTTGCCGTATTTGCACTTTTGGTTCCTCTAGGCATTGTGTTTCTCGCAGACAAAGACAAACGGCCAGGATTTTCAGCCTGTCTGGAGGTGTTGTCAATAGGAGCGGTTTTTTCAGTCATTCAGCTCGCAGTCGCATTCACTGCAGGTCCTGAACTGGTAGCCATCGCCGCCTCCATCGGCTCCCTCATTTTTTATGTTGTCCTCCGGCGCTTGAAACATCCCGGTTCTGAAAATTTCATCTCTGTAAAAATCATCATGGCAGTCATTCCCTTTTCCATTTTATTGCTCCTGGTTCTGGTCACCCGCCTGATACCTATTTGTTTTCTCAACGAATCTCCCTTTCTCATTCAAATCCATTTAAACGGACATGCCGTCAAGATCGATTGGCTGACGACTCCCGGCACCCTTCTTTTCCTTTCCGCTCTGACAGGGGGATTCATTCAGGGTATTACCTTGAATCAAATACGAATTTTGATATGGAAAACCGCTCAGAAAATCAAATGGACATGCATCACCATCATTTCCATTCTGATTCTTGCCAAGGTGATGGGGGCCTCCGGAATGATCTCCTTGATCGCCGTCATGATCGCTTCCTTTTCAGGAGCATTTTTTCCTCTCATTGCACCCTTACTTGGCGCAATGGGAACGTTTGTAACCGGAAGCGATACATCATCCAATATTCTGCTGGGAGAGCTTCAGAAACAAACGGCTGTTTCCACGGGTTATGATCCTTCCTGGATTACCGCCTCCAATACGGCAGGAGCCACAGCCGGTAAGATGATTTCCCCCCAGAGCATCTCAGTGGCCGCGGCAACCGTGGGAATTGAATCCAGACAGAATGAAATATTTCGAAAGACTTTTTTATATTGTTTGATTTATGTGGCTGTTCTCGGCCTTTTGATTTATTTTGGGGCATTCTTGATGTAATGATAAGGAAGGAGAATAATCATGAGCTCACCATCCATTTCAATTGAAGTTTTGCGCCATGTCCCTGCCTTTTCGAAACTTGCAGAGGATGCCCTTCAGCAGGTCATGCGGAAACTCAAAAAATCCGAATATAAAACTGATGACATTCTTTGTTCTGAAGGTGAAAAAGGAGACTGCATGTTCATCATTGAGTCCGGGGAAATCAGTGTGCTAAAAACCCATGCGGACGGAAATCTCATTGAAATTACACTTTTAAAGGCCAATGACATAGCAGGGGAGATGGGACTTTTTGGAGAAATGGTTCGTTCTGCCACTTTAAAGGCTCGTACCCGGGTTGTTGCCTGGATATTGAATTATTCCAATTTCAATGAGCTTTTGGAGGCCAATAGCTCTATCGCCAGAGGAATCCTTTCCAGCATCACAAGCCGCCTCCACAGGGAAACGAACATGGTTGCAAAGCTGCTGGGGCAGGACCTGGACCGGCGTTACAAAGTGGCCTTCTTTGATTCAAAACCGTACATGGAGGAGACCTTCACGAGGAACAATCCGTATAATTATTCCTATCGTTTCTTTGAAACAAAATTGACACCTGATACGGTTTCTCTGGCTGCAGGATGTAATGCGGTCTGTATATTTGTTAATGATAGAGTGGATGCCGAGGTCTTGGACAACCTCCATTCAATGGGAATCAATCTCATTGCATTGAGGTGCGCCGGATTCAATAACGTCGATCTCAATGCCTGTAAAAAACGCGGTGTTTCAGTGGTCAGGGTCCCTGCGTATTCACCTTTCGCGGTTGCGGAACATGCCGTTGCCCTGATGATGACATTGAACAGGAGGACCCATCGCGCCAATAACCGCGTCAAGGAAGGGAACTTCTCGTTGAACGGTTTTGTCGGATTTGACGTGCATGGAAAAACCGCCGGTATTTTAGGCGCAGGAAAAATCGGCAGGTGCACTCTCAGTATTCTGGCCGGATTCGGATGCCGGCTTCTTGTCTATGATCCGTTTCCTGATCTGTCTGTTGAAAAGAATTTCAACGCCCGTTTCGTAGATCTGGACACCCTTTTTGCGGAATCCGACATCATTTCCCTCCATGTCCCGTTAACTGCAGAAAACAAACATATGATCAATACCGCTGCCATCAGTAAAATGAAAAAAGGAGTCATGCTGATTAATACAAGCCGAGGTGCTTTGATCGATACAACTGCTTTGCTTGACGGCCTTAAAACAGGGAAGATAGGCTATGCCGGGCTTGATGTGTACGAAGGGGAAGGCTCCTACTTTTTTGAAGATGTCTCTGACAAGGTGTTATCCGATGACACGCTGGCCAGGCTTTTGACTTTCAATAACGTCATCGTGACAAGTCACCAGGCCTTTCTTACCACGGAGGCCTTGAACAATATTGCCCAGACAACGGTTGACAATATTCATGAATTTGAATCGGGAAAAACCGGAACAGCACTTAAAAATCATGTAACCGGATGAGGGAATGTTTCCCTGTCATTGATATGATCAGCTACACCCTTTGTGGTCATCATGGCGAATGAAAATGACCTGTTCCATATGATTTAAAGAGGACTATCAAAGGACCTGGCAGGGCAATTATCATCTCAACACATCAGGAAGGATCCAGTTCAGCCGGCTCCCTTATCTGAAAGACGGGATTTTATACTTCACTTGTCAGAACACGCATACCCAGGATTGGTTCTACCTTTGTGTGGATCCATCGGAAAAAGAAGTGAAATATCTTTCTGAACCGGATTATAATAGAGCGATTCAAGATGCGGAACAGGTGCGTCAACTCCGGCCGGTACAACCGGTTCCTCCCGGAATGGAGCAGCGATCGGTTTGAAGCCGGTTGGATTTCTGATTGGATATTGAAGTTCCCTAAAACAAGCATTTGGGAATCTCCGCTCAAAAGGATGCTTCACAATTGTTTGATCGGCCTAATCCCGCCGAAAACAAAGGAGTTTACGGCCGACGAATTCATGATCCGGGAAACAACTGCATCTATTTGTGAATTTTCAATGTGCGGCCGTTAATGTCCTAATTATTTTGCTCTGTATTTTTCAAAAAGGATTTTTCTGATTTTTTCTTCCAACTCGTGCAGAATTTTATGGTTTCCATCCAGATATGATTTGGCAGCGTCCCTGCCTTGTCCGATTTTTTCATCTCCATAGGAAAACCAGGAACCTTTTTTATCAATGATTTTATACTCCACTCCCAAATCAATGAGTTCTCCTGATTTCGAAATTCCCTGATTGAAATTGATTTCGAATTCCGCATATCTGAAAGGGGCCGCGAGCTTGTTTTTGACTACTTTGGCTTTCACTTTGTGCCCGGTTGCCTCTTCATCACCGCTTTTCAGGATTTCCTGCTTTTTGACCTCGATGCGCATGGAGGCGAAGAATTTGAGAGCGCGTCCACCTGTTGTTGTCTCAGGATTTCCAAACATGATGCCCACTTTTTCCCTGATTTGATTGATGAAGATCAGGCATGTTTTACTTTTGGCCACTGTCGCGGTCAGTTTACGCATGGCCTGTGACATCATTCGGGCCTGCAAACCGATGAATTTGTCGCCCATTTCACCGTCCAGTTCCGCTCTCGGTGTCAAAGCAGCCACGGAATCCACCACAATGACATCCACCGCGTTGCTTCTCACCAGAGTTTCAGCGATACTCAGGGCGTCCTCTCCGCAGTCCGGCTGTGAAATCAGAAGTTCATCTGTCTTGACTCCGATTTTTCTGGCATAGCCTGG
>JAFGBW010000137.1 GCA_016932965.1 Candidatus Auribacterota bacterium | reverse complement strand
TGCCATCTGATTGCACAAAGGGTTCCGGAAGCCTCGCAATTACAACCCTATTTTGGATTGAAAGGCATCATCCTGCCGATTTTAGTCTGCAGTGCCGGTGGTCTGACGGCCGGAATCATCCCGTCTCTTAGAGTCCGTAAACTGGATATCCTCGGAATACTCCGGGCGGAATAATCCATGCGCGTTTGTTCCAGACTCCTGTCCTATCTCAAACCTTTTTGGCCGTGGATTCTGCTGACATCGTTATTTTCCCTTGTTGTCGTGTCGCTTCAGGCTGTTTCGATCTGGATAGGAGCGGAGTTTATTCAGCGGCTTTTAACCGGAACAGGCGCCTTGTCTTCTAACGAAGGAGTCGGATCTTTTGCGCGTTTTTTAAATCAGGTCACTGAACGTTTTTTTCTTTCATGCTCCCCGTATTCTGCTTTGTTGATTGGAATGGGAATCCTGACTATATCGGGTATTTTGACGGTGGTGTTCCGGGTAGCAAAGGCATTTTTATTTTCCAGAATGAATCAACGGATCATATGGAAAATCCGTGTTCAGATGTTCGAGCATTTGACGCTGCTCAATCTTTCCTTTTCCAGACGATTTCGTCCCGGCGAAATCGCGAGTTTATTCAGCCGGGATGCTGATCAGCTTGAAATGGCGTTGATCGATATCGCCGACCGTCTTTTTATGCAGCCGGTACGCCTGATATTGGCCGTTACGCTCATGTGCTCTTTGTCCGTCCGTCTCACGGTCATGATATTTATTTTTCTGCTGTTGAGCGGGTTCATCATCCATAAGGGCGGACGTCACATCGAAAAATTGTCGCGGATTCTCATGGAAAAAATGGCCCATCTTCAGGGTCATCTCACGGAATACTTATCCAGTGTCATTTTGTCCAGAAGCATGGCCATGGAAGACCGGGAAATCAGCCGTTTTGATGAATCGGCTGATGCCCTGTCCAAAGCCTCAGTGAAGTACGCGGTGGTCCGTTCGCTGGTTCCCCAGCTCATCACCTGCCTTTTTACGCTTTCGGAAGCGCTGCTTTTAACAGTAGGGGGGTATGAGGTGTTAGTCAGGCATTCCCTCACGGGTGATTCCCTGGTGAAAATGGCGCTTTTACTTCCCACGGCGACTTATCCACTGGAATCTCTGGCTACCTTATATCTCTCCCTTCGCATTTCAATAGCGAGCGCCAAAAGGATTTTTGACTTTCTAGACCAGAAGGAAATCGAACAAGACCTCCCGGATGCAAAAGATCCTCTGCCTTTCAGGGAGAAAATGATATTTCAAAATGTGACTTACCGGGCCGGCGAAAAAAACATTTTAGAATCCATTCATCTGGAAATCCCGGCCGGAAAAATCGTGGTGGTGCAGGGGCCTTCCGGAAGCGGAAAAAGCACTCTGCTCAGTTTAATGGCGGGATTCATCCGTCCATCTGAGGGGGTCATCCGGATCGATGGTGAAAACCTGCGGACGTTTAAGGGTTCTTCCTGGAGAAAGCGGCTGGGAATCGTGATTCAGGAACCCATATTATTGAACGGAACCGTCCGGGATAATCTGGTTTACGGATCTCCTGACGCCGGGGAGGAAAGAATGATCCAGGTGATGCGGGAAGCTCTGCTCTGGGATGACACCTGTGTTTTTTACAAGGGGCTGGAAACGCCCGTAGGCAACCGGGGAGAAATGATATCCGGCGGGGAACGCCAGCGTCTGACCATTGCCAGAGCCCTGTTGCATGATCCGGATATTTTTCTTATGGACGAGCCGTCTGCCATGCTGGACGAAGAAAGCCGGACACGACTGCGCGACACGATTTTGTCTGTGCATTCAAACCGGACGATTGTACTGGTTACCCATGATCCGTTCCTCATCGAACTGGGGCAGATGCATATTCATTTGAACAAAGGACGCATGCTTTCACCTGTGAGGAATCCATGACGACCTGTTTCAGAGAATCCGTTGGCCAGATGTTAAGTGCCTGGAAAATCAAAAGAAGCATGAAGCCGGGTTCCAGCATGGCTCTTCCTCCTGTTGCAGAAGAACGTCCGCTTTCTTCGGAGGAGGAAAAACGGATACGATTCTGGGTTTTATTCTGGGTCAGGATTTTTCTGTTTTGGAAACCCGGAATTTGTTTTTATCGTTCATATACTCTGGCATCGGTTCTTCGTAAAAGGGGGGTGCCGCTTATATTGAATTTCGGATGCAGGAACTGGGCGGAAACAGAGGGAAGAGTCCGGGCGCATTGCTGGCTGACTCTGAACGACGAGCCTTTTGAAGAAAAGGACAATCCAAAGCTGACCTATTCAGCGCAGTGGACCTCCTCCCCGGAGAACGGCATCCGTTACTG
Source organism: Candidatus Auribacterota bacterium (assembly GCA_016932965.1). Classification (GTDB taxonomy): domain Bacteria; phylum Auribacterota; class JAFGBW01; order JAFGBW01; family JAFGBW01; genus JAFGBW01. The sequence continues at coordinate 7,906 of JAFGBW010000137.1, read as the reverse complement.
GATCAAACCGTAATCTCTCCTGGTCAAATGCGTTTTATCTATTATCACGGCGTCTCAGCCTCCTTTTCATTTGAAATTTTAGAGTGGGCATTCCCCAGTTTTCCACAGAAAAGAAAGAAAAAGTTTTTGTTTTATTCATGTTGTGTTAAATTTTTTTCTATTTAATCTGATCTTTTGAATCAGGGGATCAATGAAGGAGTCATAACATGATCAGGAAATGACGATTGAAACGGGAGAAAAAAAGTATCGGTTAAGGGAAATATAGATGATGTGAAAAAAAACATAAAAAAGAACGAGAAAATATATCTGACGATGTTCATTTTTTGCTCATTAAGTTATATTCTATAAAAAATTACGAAGCTGTTCTTGTCATGCGGGAGCGTTTTCGGGAAGGAGGGATATTTTTCTTGCTTCTTACTCTCATGACATCGTCATAAACAAACCGGTCAGCCCCGCCATCAAGAGTTCCGTCCTGATCATCCAATACGATTTCCGAATTCCCAGGCCATATTTCTCTTGCGGTTCCGTCTCTTGTTTTTGCGACTCCAGTTCCATTTAAAACACTTCTCCATACTTCGAAGCTTTCCATATCCGATTCGAATATCTGCAGATCGGAAAGCTGTGAAAACAGCCGGCTTCTTTGCCGGGTCAAACGCTGGCCCGGCTGGTACTGCATACTGCTGTCATCATGAAAGTATCCGGCCATGAAGGAATAATGCGGATAAAGCTGATATTCCTCCATGAGACCGTAATACAGATTCAGAAACTGTGAATAATTTCTCCATGAAAAGCGGGTGCCGTCCGGATTCCTTGTTCTGAGAAAAAAAATGGGCATGAATTTTCTTTGCAGAGAGGAGATGGCATTTTTATAATCGCGGAACTGGAAAAAGGAAAACGGTTTGGAGTCCCTTTTTCCTGTTTTTTTTCTTACATGATCCAGATCGCAGAAATAAATCTCATCACCGGAAAAATAAGCGTTGTTGATATGCGTTGCAAAATGGGCATACCCGGCATCATGCATCTGTCTGAGGCGTCTTCCAAAACGATACATGATTTGAGAATATTCCCGGATGAATTCCGCAATCCCGTCAGTTTGGGGTCTTGTTTCTGTCAGGCCTTGCCGCCGCATTTTCCTTATATCATCCTCAAGCCTGGCATCGGTTGTTTCCTCCACTCCATAGATGACGAAGCCGATTTGCTTGTCATGCAGGCTCATGTTCGGATAACAGCCATAGCCGATCGGAAGCAGGGTGGTCAAACCCAGCTTGTTTAGATCTTCGTTCATCAGGAAATTATTTTCAGCTTGTTCCAGATACATTCCGCCTTTGGGGGATAGGTGGATGTCGCGGATCTCGATTTTTCCATTTCTTAAGATCTGATATTCCGTCGGCTGGGTGCCTGAATTGAAAGATTCCATGATGGGAGGCGAGACTTCCCCGGTTTCCCCGTCTTTATAAACGATCCCTTTGATCCTGATCGCCTTATATCTTCTTCCTCCGATTAGAAGGGGTTTTTTTAATGTGATGATGACATTTCTGCCGGATACTTCTCCGGGTCCGGGCATGACTTCCCACCGGATCCTGCTGATTATCTCGCGTTTTATTTCCGGAGGCAATTTGATCATTTTCATGATTTCGATGGTCTGTACATCTGCATATTGCTGTTTTCGTCTTGTCCTGGCTCTCATTTCACTGCTGACTTTGTCGAGCCTGGATTTGGGTGCAAGAAATGAATCATGGATAGGGCAGGCAAATCGATTGTCCGTATTGAATTCAGCGGATTGACACACCGCTGGAATCCACGCCCATAACAATAAGTTAGCTGCGATAAGAATATGGACAGCTTTCATCATTATTTTCAGGTCATATGTTTTTTTAATTAAACATTTTTACAGCTGACTCATGTTTACCACATAACTTACTTTGTTTCAAGGGGTAGGAAAAAAATAAAGCCAGGGGGAATGTACGGGTGTTACATCAGAATCAGTTATACCGGCTGAATGCCTGATTATCTAATTTCTTCTGCGCGAAAATCGTTTGCTTTCTTTCAACTGAAAACCAGTATCCAGAAACTATTATCCGTCAACCATCAGGCATTTGAAACATTGAATTTTCATTAAAATTTCTGTTGTGTATCCCCATTTACGGCAAGGATACATGCCCGCATAATCGGAGAAGAAAATATCCATTCTTTCATGTTTAATTCAGAACCAATCTTCTGTTTTTCTTGCATACTTCATTCAATCATGGGATCATTCTGACTGGAGGGAACAACCCCTTAAAACAACAAGTACCCCTTGTCCCGGTATGAATCAGGATAAAAATCTGGAGAATGAAAATGAGCTGTCACAAACATGAATTTATGGTGACCTTGATTTTTGGGGTTATTTTCAATGTTCTTTTTACCGCAGTACCGGCACTCGCCAAGCCGAAACCCAGGTTGCGCGATTTAAATTTACCCTACACACCACAGGACGGGATTTTAAATTGTTTTGATGAAAACCTCGTCATTTTGGAAGTCAATAATCATCCCGTCAAATCGAAAAAATTCCCCCTGTATTTACCGGTCGGGAAAAATTCAATTAAAGTTGAATATAAAAGTCAGCCGCAATTCATGGGTAACAATTCTTATAAATATTATAAAGGCGACCCTTTCCGTCTGCTTTTTGAGGTAAAACCTGATGAAAATTATTTTTTATTTTCCGAAACAAGAAATGTATTTGGCCATAGCAATTGGCTCATCTCTGAAACCGACAAATGGTTTTTATACCTGTTTGATTCGAAAGGGGTTCCCAAAGGGACAAGAAGGGAGGAGCCGGTACCGGAAAAACTTTTATCATCACTGACTGTGGATTCCAAACCGCTGCCGAAACCCAAAGATCTCATCAATGATGCGGCGCAATTATTGAGTATCGGCAGAAATTTTGATGATAAATATAAGGGTTATTTTTACAACAAGGCGATTAAAGCGGATCCTGAAATCGATTTTGAAAAAATCATCGGCCCAAGCCCTTCTATTTTCAACATCATTCATTCCATGATTGAAACTGATGTGCTCTGTACTATTTACACCAAAAAGAATCCGGCGGCAAAAAAATTACATGGCCTCGTGGTTCTCAGCAGGAAGTATATCGACTTTCTGAACAAACAGACGGACCTGAATCCCGAGGCATACAACAAAAGACTCTGTCTCATGAATACAGTCCAGGCCAAACTGTATGATTTTGAAAACAAGCATGATCAGGCCGTTGGGATTTATGAAAAAAACATTGAAATGCTGAAACCCTTTTTTACAAGGAGCTCCGGTTCTTCCGCATTCAATATGAACCTGCTGGATTGCAATCATAAAAGGCTGAAATTGTCTTATTTTGACTGGGCTGAAAAATTATTAAATGAGAAAAAGGCGGATGCCGCTTTAAAGGCAATTGATTCAGTGCTCGATATGGATTTTTTTCCTAATGCTTTTCTGTTAAAATCCAGAATTTTATCCAAACTGGGGAGGAAAAAGGAAGCAGACGAGGAAAAACTCAAGGCAAAACAATATAAAAAATGGGGATATTTTTATAAGGGGGAGCTGAAAAAAAATGAACCCGATGGCCATGGGACCGGGTATTACGAACCGTCTTCCTGTTATGAAGGGGAATGGATAAAGGGGAAAAGGGAAGGACAGGGTAAAATGACCTGGCTTTACAGTGTGTATATTGGATCCTGGAAGAACAACCGGCAGGACGGGTTCGGAAAAATGGAATGGAATGATTACGAATATTCTAAAGGCAAAAAATCATTCGAGGGGGAATGGAAACAGGGTTGTCCTAAAAAAGGCAAAATGATTTATGTTGATAAAATTTTCGAAGGCGAATTCAAGAATTGGAACCCGGTTGAATCAGTAAAACAATCCTGAACATATTATTTGAAGGGGGAGTCACAACACTAAATCGTATTCTTAATAATCAATCACTAAACTGGTTATGCTTATCATAGAAAGGAGGATGCATGAAAGAACTGTTCACTACGGAGGGGCGTGTCGGAAGGGCGACGTTATGGAAGTATTATATCCTGTTGATTGCAGGCATCGCCGTCTTTGTATTGTTAGCGGCTGTTTTTCAGCTGCAAAACCAGGCCGCTATCATGCTGCTTCTCCTCATCCTCTTGTTCCCTCTTTGCGTGATAGGACTATTCGTGCAGATCAAACGCTGGCATGACCGGGACAAGTCCGGATGGTGGATTCTGATCAACCTGGTCCCTTACATCGGAGGCCTTTGGAGTTTTATTGAGCTTGGTTTCATCAAGGGAACCGACGGAGACAACCGGTTCGGTCCTGATCCCTTACAAAAAAATTGACGGATCAGCTGAACAGGGAGCGTTCATCCCGTTCATTGGAAAGGGCGGATTTCAGGGACTGGATCAGATCGGTCAATCCTCTTTTTTTCAGCCGGTTGATTTCACCGCCGTCAAGCCATATGCCGTGTCCATTGGGACAAATATCAATGATCACAGCGGGGTCGGCTTTATGGGAAGTCTGTTTCATCCCGGCTTCGCACCTGGGGCATCTTCCCTTTTTGGAATCCAGATCCGTTTCTGAGGTACCGGATTTTTCCTGAACAGAGGCTTTGGGCTTCCACGGGAACCCGCATGCGTTTTTAAGGTTTGTAGTTATGATTCTATCCAGCTGGTCCTTGTCCAGCCAGATGCCTTCACATAAATAACAGACCCGGACTTTTTCATCATCAATCTGTTTATCCTCCAGTTTTCCAGGACATTTTGGACACCACATGTTTTTTCTCCTGTTTCTGCTGCACGGGTTGAGCGATAACATACTATAATCCCCGGCTACTTAAAGATTTTTTTCACCCCCTGCCCGATGGACTGAAAAACTTTTTTTGTACCGGAGGCGGCCTTTTTTACCACATTATCCGGTTTTTTTTGTTTCATCAGTTCAGACATCCTGATGCCTGTTCTGGCTGATTCAACGGCTGTCAGATAGAGACTTTCATTGATCCGGCTTTCTCTCACAAAGGGCACGGCCAGTCCGATCGGACCCAAAAGCATCACTCCCCCCACCATTTTCCCTACAGTGATGGCTGTACCGGTTGAATCCATTTTCCAGGAAGGCTCTGCAAGAGTCCCTTTCAACCTGAAGGCCTTTGTAAGCGAACCCAGGCTTGTATTGACTTTTCCGGTCATTTTGGTTCCTATCCCTCCTTTGGGTATCGGATCAAACCTGAAATTAAGCTCCTCGGTTTTTAAATTGATTCCGCCTTCTCCGATCACAAGAACATGATCCGAATCCAGGACAAAGGCGGTCGTATCCGCCGAGCCTTGTGCGATATTGAAACCGCTGACAAACCAGTTGACAATGGTGCGATCTGATCTTGACTCCCTGCTTAAAAATTTAATGAATTTTTTATTTGGAATTTTCCCATTAACAACCGCGATGGCGGACCTGCCGTTGAGGGAGGCCATCATGTCGGAAATGGAATTTCCCCGGCCTTCGATGCTGATATCGGCATTCATGACTCCCTCAATTGTATCGAGGTCCATGATATCAATAAGCATGGTCTTTAAGTTGATGTGTTCAGCCTTCAGGACCGCGTTGAGTGAAGCCGTGCTATCCCGGGTTTTGATATCAAACTGCATGTCCAGATTTCCCCCGGCAAGACCGGCTTTTAACGAATTGACTGCAAGGTTCCCGTCTTTTATATCCATATCCATGTTCAGCTTTGTCAGGGAAAGTCTCTGCAAAAAAACATGCTCTGCCTGTATCCTGATGCCTGCGTTGATCTTTTTAAGCGTATCCAGTCTGAATGGGGCGTCCGGGAAGATTCTTTTCACATGAATTTCATTTTGTTCAGGTTTTTTTATCCCTTTTAGCAGGGGGCTGATATCAAAATTTTTGGAAGAAAGGTCAGCCTGCACAACAGGGGTGCCTTCCCCCATCATCACTTCCACGATGCCTGACAAGTCACTTGTTTGCGGCACTATATTTTCAGAACCCGGACGGTTCATTCTCCCAAATGAAAAAGCGGAATAAATCTTGGGACGGGTGAGAATGTCTTTGACAGCACCCTTCATTTTGAGAATGCTTTCATAAGCTCTTAATGTTGCCTGAAACGGCCAGGGCGCCTCCTGATTGATTAAGGACGCTAGAGAACCTAAAATGATGTCTGCCTCCAGCTTGTTTTTGTTCAAACCCATCCTGGATTTCAGCCTGATTGGTTTTTCAAATGATGGAACAGCCATTTCAAGGTGTTCCAGGTCCAGAGAAAGGTTTATTTTATTCCTGGCATCCTTGTAAGTCAACCTGCCCCTCTTTATCTGAAAATCATTCATCATGATGGCAGGCAATTTATCCCTGATATTGACAGGGACTTCCTGCTTTTCTTTTTCAGGGGATTGCTCACTTGTTTTAAATTCGAAGTTTGATTTTCCCCATTGATTGATTTCAAACAGGATATCCGGTTTGATCAAAATGATCCGCGCGATTTGCAGACGGCCGGAAAAAAGGGGGCGCAGAACGACCTGGATCTTGATGCGTTTAATGGCGGCCAGCTGAGGATGAGTTTCCCAGGAGGGGTTATATACATGCACATGATGCACCGTGAAGGTCGGCATCATGCCTGGCGCAAAATGAATCCTGCCTTGTATCTTGACTTCAAGACCTGTTGCATCTTTGATTGCCTGGAATATCTGTTGGTTAAGACGTTCTATAAGATAACCTTTAAAGAGATAGGCCGCGATCCCGCATACGATGAGCATGAGGAAGCCGATTCCGATGAGCCTTTTCCAGCGCATATTCGTATCTTATTTATGATGTTGATCAGACAATGAACCTGCGGCGATTTTAATAAAAAATGGGACATAAGGCAACGTGTTCTGACAGGTGACCCGTTCACTTGATTATTAGCATGATGCGTGTTATGCGGAAGTGGGGGGGAAATGGTCTGAATCTCTGAAATAGAATACTTCGCCGTTGAAACCTTTTGCCGATAAATAGGTGATCTTGCCTAAATTGAGATCAGGATCATCCTGGAAGAATTCATAGAATGCCAGAAGAACCTGCTTGTCCAGCTGTTGTGTCAGACGTCCGAAATTCAAATAGACTGAATTACGTCTTTCTTTTTTACCTTTTGTTTCAAACGATAATTCCTCTGTTAAACGGTAATAATCCTCGTTGAAGAAATATCCCTTTAAGATGATGGATCCGTCGGTCTGTATCAGCAATCCGCTGTATTCAATTTCAATGGGATCGTATTGGCCTACAATCCTTCTGACAGTTTCAAATTTCTCCAGGGGTAAATCCCTTTTATTTTGGTCGTTACGATAATGGCCGTAACTCATTAATGTCGAGTGTATACCTGGTCCTTTATCACTTTCGTCCTGATCCGTAAAATAAGGATAAAATACTTTTTTATAAGGATTCCCTTTATCTGCAGGAAAACGCGAGAAAAATTGGATGATCTTGGCCTGGATTCTCTGTAATTTCGCGATATCAGGAGGTTCAAGGGCCACTCCGGTGGCATAGGCAACATACCGCTCCATTCTTCGCTCTCCGTCTGCGTCATACGAGAATCGATCTGTAATTTCATCCACAGTTTTTGTGTCTATGCCTTTTTCCAACACCTGATCTTTAAACTGCTGGTATCTTTTTTCCTGAAATTCCCTCAGCGAAACAGATCCTTTTGGAGCTAATGAATAGGTATCGGTAAGGGTACCAAAAAATAATATAAGAAAAAATATCCTGGATTTCACATTATTAGTTTACCTTATCATGATAGATTTGTCAAGATATACTAATGACATCATAACGGCCTGCGATATCAGGCTGATACTGACAAGGCCCTGGAATTTCCAGTTTGGAGACTGTAGTCAAAATCGCGCAGCCCCATGAATCCCCGTTCCGGATAATA
>JAFGBW010000136.1 GCA_016932965.1 Candidatus Auribacterota bacterium | reverse complement strand
TCAGAACTCAAATTATTCCATTTCCGGACCCTCGGAGAAGCCCTGCGTTCCGCAACCGGTTTTGTGGCAGGCAATGATCCGGCTTTTGATCAATTTATCATCAGAGGCATAGGGATACCCTATGATTACAATACCAGGGTTCTGATTCTGATCAACGGACATCCGTTGAATGAATGGATAGGCAATTCAGCCCTGGACGTAGGAGAAAAATTTTTAATCCCCCTGGAAGCAGTGAAACAGATTGAGATCACCCGTGGACCTGGTTCTGTCATTTACGGCACCTCTGCATTCCTCGGGGTGATCAATGTACAGACCAAAGATGATTATAATGGTTTTACAGCAGATATCCAGTACGGCAGTTTCAATGAAAAAGAATACGGCCTTACCTTTGGAAAACAATTCAGCAGAGAGACCCGTATTCTTTTTTCCGCCTCCCATCATGAAACAGATGGAGATACGCTTTTTTTCGATCAATATGAAGAGGACCCGACTGAAGGATATTTTGATCTCGCTCAGGCTAAAAGCAGTCATTATTTTTTAAACATGAAATGGAAAGAATTTTCCCTTACCGGAGCATGGGGCGACTTTTATAATGTATTGGGAGGAGGTCTTGCCAGTTCTGTTTTTTATTCAGACAAGAATGTGCAAAAAGAGGTCCGAAGTTATCTGGAACTAAAGTATGAAATGATGCACACAGAACAACAGCATCTGACTCTCAAAACTTTTTATGATCATTATGATTACAGGGACGAGTTTGATTACAGGCCTGATCCTTTCTGGTATGACGTGCTTGTTTCAAACAGTTACGGCGGGGAATGTTTGTTGAACTATACCGGATGGGAAAAGAACGCCATCACCACCGGAGTGGAAATCATCCATGCCGAAACAAAGATGAAAAACGGTGAAATCAGCTTTCCCCATTATGTCCTGATCGAAAAAGATTTTAATCTGTTCCGGTATTTTCTGAAGGACGAATTCAGCTTCAATGAGCGACTCCTCATCATCACGGGCGCGCAGTATAATCATCATGAATTATTTGACCAAGGCTGGGTATTAAGAGGAGCATTTATTTTCAAGCAAAGTGACGCCACTACCTTCAAAGGGGTATACTCCCAGGGTTTTAGAAGTCCTACGATTTATGAAGCCCTTTATGAAGACGATCAGACTTACCACAGCAATCCGGACCTTAAACGGGAAGATGTGGATACGATTGAACTGGTTATGGAAAAAAAGATTTTTAATAATCAGGGGGAATTCTCCGCTTCCCTATACCATAATCGTTTTGAAAACATGATTTCAGATGCATCATGGGAAGATCCTTTGCTGGGGTTAATAGAAACCAATATCAATTCAGGTTCCTTTTCTACTCAGGGAGCGGAATTAACCTTCAAATGGAGATTTCTTTCCGGTCAGGAACTGGTTGTGAATGGTGCATGGCAGGACGATTGCGGAAACGATCTCATTAATTTCCCGCAGTGGCTTGCCAATCTCAATGTCGCCGTGCCTTTTGGCAGTCAATGGACCTTTTCAGCCATCATCAATTATGTGGGGCAACGATACACCCGGGATCTCGACACGGAATTGGATCCTTACACCAATGTGGATGCAGGCATTTTAAGCAAAACTCTTTTCAATCATCTTGATCTCTGGATCGGGGTTAAAAACATATTTGACGAAGAAATTCAGACCGCCCTGGGCGGAGGATTTTTCTCCCTCAAAGGACCATTCAGAGGCCGGTCCTACTGCATGAAATTATCCGCCCGCTTTTAGGATATTTAGGTAAACCATATCCATGCCTTCAATCACGAGATTCCTTACGAGAAATGCCTCGGGAAAATAGGCTCTTAAAAACTTGGCATCTGCTCCAGTTAAAATGTATTTCCAGTTTTCATCATCCCGTTTCTTTTCCGCCAATGTTTTTCCGATCAATGCCCGTATCCCTAAGGCTCTTGTATTGATCACGCCCTGTAATAAAGCCTGTTCTGTGTTCCGGGGAATATTTCTGGTCCGGACCATTCGCGGCTTCAACAAGGGAAGACGTCCGGTTTTATCTGACAATGCTTCCAATTCCGTGGAAAATCCGCTGCAGATAAAACCTCCGTAAAAGACATCAGGCCCTTTGAAAAAATCAATCGTAACGGCCGTACCTGCATCGATGATCACACAAGATCCCCATTTATTGAAATAACAGGCCAATAATGAGGCAAGCCGGTCATCGCCCAGTTTGTTCATGTCATAAGAGGTTTTCAATAATCCTGTTGCCAGGTCTTTTAGGGGATAGATCCGGTCACACTCTGATTGAATGCCTTTTATTAACTTGGCGGTTTCGCGTACGGAAAGAACAGAAGAATAAACACAACAAGAAAAAGGCTTCTTTAAAGCTCTCATCTGGTTCAGAAAGCAAGGAATAGAAGAAGCAACATGAAAAACCAAAGAATTCTTTTTCCGGACAGCATACTTGATCCGGCGGTTGCCTGCATCAATGAACAAAACTTGTTTCATCTTGAAAAATTATTCAATTCCTGGGAATCAGGAAAATATTTAAGCCCCCTTGCGCAGGCATCATTGGCTTGATCGGTCTTTTGTAACTCATTGTAAGCCTTGTACAAATCAGACCAGCATTTTTCCTGCTTGGGATTCAATTCCAATGATTTCTCAAGATATCGCACGTATTCATCAGACACGGCACCCTGATTCATTTCCCATGAATTATTAGCCAGCTCATTGTATATCTGGAAATCACCCGACTCAAATTCAAGACATTTATGCAGCTCAGCATTGGATTTTTCCCAATTGTTTTCCCCTGCCCACTGGATGGCCTTCTCGAAATGCTTTTTTGCAATCCGCTTTTGATAGGAATGAAATTCTTCAGAGCCTTTCTTTTCAAATTCTTCCTTTTTGGGAGGATACAGACTGACCGATTCCCTCAACGTTTGTTCATAGACCTCTTTATTCTTATGATAATTTTCCGGATTTTCATCCAAAAGGACTTTCAGGCCCTGCGAAAACATCGCGGTTGCCTTCCTCTCCCGATAAGCATCCAGTTCCGTCTTCGCCCTTGCCTCAAACTCGTCCTTTTTTTCAGGACAGGTCTGTATCACCTCCTTCATTTTATCTTCGAACTCTTTTTCCTTATCGTTATTTAAAAACACGAGGGCC